>WQXG01000031.1 GCA_009784975.1 Treponema sp. | reverse complement strand
GATTAAATACACCGGCACTTAGATTTGGTGTTGCTTGATGCGTGCCTTCTACAGGAATATAATTTCCCCACCAGAATTGCGGGGTGTAGAGTTGTTGTGTTGAATATACCGCATGAACAGTTAAATGATTATTTATTGGGTAATTATTTGCTATTGCTGTTCCGCCTTCTGTTAGTGACCAGTGACTGAAATTATAGCGGGTTGTGCCTACTTCATAGGATTCTACATTTGGTGTTGTTACGTTTTCCCATCGTCTATTTTCATTGACTATTACTTTTTCGCCTATTTGAATTCCTTCATTATTAAGAAAAGTTATTTCGTATTGTTGGTTTGTATTTTCCCATTTCGCAGTCAATTCAATATCACTTGTAATCGGGGTTTCAAAATCAAATTCGTTATTGCCTAAAAACCAAGCGTCAAAAGCATAGCCGCCTTTTGTTGGGTCGGCTGGCTTAGTTACTTTTTTTCCGTCTTCAACTTTTACAGTAAATATTGCTGTCCCATTAGCAGGGTCAAAAGTTACGGTGTGTTCTACAGGGTCATCTCCATTAGGGCAGGAAATAACCGCAAAACATAAAATTATCAATAAACCTAAAAACGCCTTTTTCATATTAAAACTCCATTAATTAGAATTAGTATATTATATCATATTTTTTTGAATATGAAACCTATACAACTTATGGCGAATAATATTATACGCACAGTTTTTTTTGAAAAACATCGGTTTTTGTGCGTTTACGCACAGTATTGTTTTTAGGGGTTTACAGGGAAAAATAAATAATATATAATTAAATTAGGAAGTAATTATATAATAAGGAATTGCAATACATTCCCATGCATATCATGCAATCCCCATGCGTTTGCAGAAAAACTTCCAACGGGCGTAGTTTCTTCTATGTATTCGCCTCTTCTTAGAATCACGATGCCAAATTCATTTATTACATCTTTTTCCAAGATTTCAAAAAAATTCGCCTGCGCTGTTGTTATATAATTTCCTGTGTTATATGCTGTTCTTGTCCCTGCTCTGCAGGCATATTCCCATTCAGCTTCTGTAGGAAGGCGGTAACCGGTTGCATTTCTATTCCATGTGATAGCTCCCCTTTCTCTGTCAATCGTATACGCAAGTGTTAACCCTTCTCTTTGACTGCGTCTGTTGCAGAATTCTACAGCATCCCACCAGCTTACCATTTCTACAGGAAGATTATTTCCTTTAAATTCACTTGGGTTGGTTCCCATTATTTCCTGATATTCCCTTTGCGTTACGGGGAACTTACTCATTTGAAACGAACTTACCGTAACCTGCCGTTGTATTTCACCACTTCTTCGTCCTTCTTCATTCACCGGGCTGCCCATGGTGAATATGCCGCCGTTAATGCGTACCATGGTGTTTTCATGCGCGGCTAGACTGGATGCTATAAAACATATCATTAAAATTGTAAAATTCTTCATCAAAAACTCCTTTTAACGATTTTTTGCATTATGTTATATTTTTTTTAAATTATTAAAATAACACCAACCCTTCATTCCATTTTTATTTTTTACAAAACTCAAACTACTATCAGGCACTTTATTCCCGCATGCAATAACTATTAAGATTTCATCTTTTTCTACTGCAAATAATTCTTTTGAAGATAAACTAGGTGATTCTCGAACATAAAATTTCAACTTAGATTTATATTCCCCCATATTTATCGATTCATCAATAAATATTGTATCTTCAATAGTTTTTGAGTTTTCAATACCATTTATAGATTTAGATTCATTTATTTGCTCTGGCAGTAATTTTTCTGAATCATTCTCATTTGGAATATCATTTTTGTATATATGTTTTAATAATTTATATTGTTTTTCAACATTATCTACCATATTTAAGAAATTAGAAATCAAGCCGCCTGTTAAGATAACAATTATAAGCCCAATAAAACCTCCCAATATTAGTCCAAGAAAAATATATTCAACGCTATATCCCCAAACAATTCTAGATACAATAATACCACCTATTGCACAACCGATTAGCACTAACCATAAAAGAACATTCATCCAACCTCTAAATACTCTCGCAACAAAATTTAGCATTTTATCCTCCTAATTGATAAAATTTTTCCACGTTTTGTGCCCTTTGGCACTTATTAACAACCCATACGGGCGGTTTTCCGCATTTATTTACGGTTTTGATAATATTTCTTAATATAATTCATCAAAACACAATCAATTTATCAAACATACTAGATGTTATACATCTATACTATAGAAGTATGGAATGTTTGTCAATAAGGTTGAATTGTTAGTTTAATCAAAAAATAGAGAATTAGTGTGGATTTCGGATGGAAGAAAAGAAATTAAAGAAAAATCTGGGGAAAAACATAAAACACATCCGTTTTCGCAGGCAAATCTCTCAACTCGATCTGGCAGAAGAAGCCAATATTTCTGTAACTTTTCTATCAAATATAGAACGTGGCAACAATTTTCCTCAAGCCGGTACGTTGTGTAACCTGGCAAAAGCCCTTAATGTTGAAGTCTGGGAGCTTTTTAAGGGAGAGGGAATTTCCAGTATAGAGGAAGAATCTATAGTTGACCGAATTTCAGATGACTTTGCAAAACAAGTAATAAACACTATTGAAACAATCCGCATACAATATAAAACCTGAAAAACCAGCAAAAAAGGCAGCCTCCACCATTTTTTTTATTTTTTTTCAAAATATTTTCATTTTCGGTCAAGCACCACACATCTGTGCGCCATATATAAGTGTATCATTTTTTGCAAGTGGTACATACTTCAATTTTTTGGGGTAATTTTACTTTTATAAGGATTTATTTATGAATGAGAACAAATTAGTGCCTAACCAGGACTTAATTTACGAAGTACGGGGGCAAAATGTAATGCTTGACAGTGATTTGGCTAGATTGTATGAGGTTCAATTAAAACGTTTAAATGAGAGTGTAAAGCGTAATTTTAAGAGATTCCCGGCAGAATTTATGTTTCAATTGTCTGACAATGAATGGAAAAATCTAAGGTCGCAAATTGCGACCTTTAGAAAAGATGTAAGGAAATATAAACCTTTTGTCTTTACAGAACATGGTATTCTTATGCTGTCAAGCGTGTTGAATTCTGATAAAGCAATCGAAATCAATATAGAAATCATGAAAATATTTGTGCGTATGCGTCAATATGCATTCTCCCAAAGCGGCACAATTGAACAGATTGGAGAACTACGCAAACTTCTCATGCTTTACATTGAGGCAAACGACAAGCGCGTAAATGATATTATTTTAGCTTTAAACAATTTAATCGAAAAGCCAAAAGAAACAAAGACGATTGGTTTTTAGCCGAAAAAGGTAGCGGCTATCGGTTTTTAAATTGGCTGCTGCTGCCTTTTGTGTTTTATTTGACAAGGTGTCAGACATCAAGTGGTGGTGTCAGGCACAAGTAAAAAGGCTACTTAATTTTCCCCATCATTTCATCGCCGTGAGCGCCGACCAGTTTTTTATTAACAGGATCAACAATGAGATCCATTTCTTCCAAAGGGATAACGCCAAGGAGAACTTCTTTTTCGTCAGGTAAAACCCAGGGGCGTATTAAAGAGGTTCTGTCTTTCCATCCAATTTCCACAGGTTCTGCAATACTGCAATATACTTTTGAACCTCCGGCGAGAGTTACAGCGCGTGCGCCAACAACAGCAAGCCCTAATTTTTTGCGAAGTTCATTTCCGATAACAAGGGTCATGGCGCCGGTATCAACCAAAGCAGTGACGGTTACGGAACGAATGTTTTCATTTATTATATGACCGTTGCTTGCCAGAGTTAAATCCGCCCCGTTTTTTAGCGTAATTTCTTCGTAAACTTCTCCCATAAACTTCTCCTTGATATATCTATAATATACACATAAAAACTGGTTATTGCCACACTTTTTTAGAATTTCTGCCGGGGGTAGCAGCTCGTCACACCTGTACAAAGTGAAGAAAGAGGGTTGCTGCTACCCTTTTGCTATTGGTTTTTATCTTCTTCTTTGAGGTATTAGACTTGGAGTACTACTCATCTTACGGCATTAGTATATTTAATTGCCAAACCAACGCCGGTATACGAATATGTAGTAACCTTCGCTTCTGTTTGTCTACCTCTGCTACCTCTCCTTGATGGAAAGAATCTATTTTCAATTTTTTCAAGAACATCAATTTTAATGTTAATTACATCATCAGCGTTAAGTTTTGCTGCTTCTCGCATAAACATCTCATGTGTAATTTTTGATCCTGAACGTTCTTTTTTAGAATAAACGATTTCTTGAGATTTAACAAAAACGATTCCGACAACTACAAAATCTTTTATTGCAGGGGTAATATCATATCTATCACCTTCATACGGATATGAAGTACCAGATGGATATGATGCAGTGCTGCCAATACCCAACAAAACAAAAATTAACAATGCCGTTACCGCAATAAAATGCGGCCATTTTTTTTCTTTCATTCCAATCTCCTTAATAATTCAAAATTTTATATAGCAAACCTTCAACGAAAGTGACTATATTAGAAATAAAAACTATTTTCTTTTTTAATATCAACGTACAGCCAATAATATATAACAATACATTGATTGTCAATGCTTTTTTAGCTTTTATAATTGATTTAGGTAAGATGACAAATCTACGAGACATTTTAGCAGCCAATTTGAGGAAAAACCGCCAAAAATGCGGTATTACTCAATCAAAACTAGCAGAAAAGGCAGAAATATCGACTCAATATATCGCAATGATAGAGCTTTCCAAGCAATTTCCAACACCTGAGGTGCTTGAGCGGTTAGCAGGTGCTCTTGGTATTGAAGCCTATGAATTGTTTGCTGTATCACCCTCTCCTGAAAGTATTATGGAGCGACTTCAGAAAGACATTATCCGTGAAATTAGAGAGGTTATTGCTGAAGTGTTGGAAAAAAATCTTGCCGAAAAAAGAAATAACCTAGAAACTGTAGATTAGCACATTTTATTTGCTTTTTTTTGAGGGTTGCTGCTACCCTTATTCTAAAACCAAACATGGGATGCCGCACAGCGGCGTCCTAATTGCAAGACCGCCCACCCACCGGTTTCCAGAAATGTATGCCTAGAAAAATACTTGAGGGGTGTCAGGGGTAAAAAGCGCCGTGTGCGGAGCGCACGGTGCTTTTTGGCCGCTGACAGGACCCCAAGTAAGATCTTTAGGCATACATTTCTGGGGTAGCAGCTACCGGTTTTTAAGCATATACTAACCTATAATGAAAATAACCCACCTGCACATGGGAAAAGCAAAATGCGCGCTTGATTTGGGCGACGGCAGCGAACGCGGCGAATATGTTGAACAGGACTATATTCTGCAGAAACTGGGGCGGCCTCACCGCGCAATTAATTTAATGTATTGCTATTATCCGCTGGACGAAGGATGGCCTGCGCGAGCAAGTACGCTTGCAACAGACATGGGGGGTCCCCAAGGAGTCAGCTTTGCATGGGATTATGCCTACGATGATTATTTTCCCTACCAGGGCGGAATTAACGGCAGCACAATGTACCAAGATGCCGGCGAACCGTTTTTGTCAATGCGCGATGTGCGAAGGCATGGGCAGGATGTGATTCTTACCCTCACCATTGACTGCGCCGTAACCGATGATCATCTGATAAAAATCGCAGAAGACCTGCGTCCGTTCGGGCGGCTGATGCTGCGCATCAATCACGAAGCGACAGGGAACTGGTTTGCTTTTAACAAGCGGTATAGCTACCAGCAGGTTGCGGATTTTTTTGTGCGTTTTCATAAAATTATAAAACAGCATTCGCCTCATATTAAAACCATTCTTTGCATCGGGGACCCGCCGCATGAAGACGGCAAAATGAAATATGAGGATGAGTTTGCCGAAGCGATCAATGCCGCTGACTTCTGGTCAACTGATACATACCTTGCGCTTCACTGGGGATGGCCGTTTGATATTGCGGAACCCGGAGGCAATTCGCACAAGCGGGGCAGCAACACACAAATGCTTAAAGATTTTAATCTGGAATACGAACGCTTTATGATACGAACAGGAAATAAAACACGCCCGTTCGTTGTAAGCGAATTTAATGCAGACGGTGATGTTACAGGTCCTTTTGAACAGGCGCAGCAGCTTGGCGATTTTTACCGCCGTTTACCGCAGGAAGCTCCATGTATAACAGGCATCACTTTTTACCAGTTTAGGGATCGCGGACGGCTTGGGCTGGAAATCGAAGACCCCAATAATGCAAACATTGGCTGTGAACAGCCCATTCTGGAGGAATACAAAAAGATCCTTAACATGGAAGTTTATATGCCTGTTATGACAGCCGGGGAAGCGGCAGTTTTTCCTGCCAAACTGCGCTGGGGCGGCAGCGAAGACTCTGACGGGCTTGCCGTACACCTGCATTTAGAAAAAGACCCCGTTTTCTGCGAAGTAAGTTTTTCCGGGGACGATATAAAACTCAATCTGATGATGGAAATTAACGGGCGCTGGTTCTACAAAAAACCCGGGATTAAATCAATCGATCTTATTCCGGCTTTTTTTGACAAAAAATGCAGCGGCGAAATTGCCCTGCGGATTTTTGCTCCGCCCCCGGACGGCGTAAATGTCCCCACGGGAGACGATTGGGAAATCAACCATTATACAGAAATGAAAAACCAGCCGGAATTCCGGATTCGCTATGTCCCTGCAATGCAGGCTCCTGAGTGCCCCCCAAGACACCTTTAAACCATCGCAAAAAAGGTATACTATAAACATAGAGTTGGCAGAATGAAATTCAATATTCAGGACAAAAGCGTAAAGCTAAGGACAGAAGCGTTAAATCTCTACTATGGCTCCTTTCATGCCCTTGGCGACATTACAATGAATATATATGATCGCACCATAACAGCCATAATCGGTCCGTCCGGCTGCGGTAAATCTACCCTTTTGCGGGTTTTTAACCGTATGAACGATTTAATTCCCAGCTGCAGGGTAGAGGGCGATATTCTTTTGGACGAGCTGTCAATTTACGATAAAACTACGGATGTTGTATCGCTCAGGAAAAAGGTGGGGATGGTTTTTCAAAGACCCAATGTTTTTCCAATGAGTATTTATGATAATATTGCCATTGGTCCAAGGCAGCACGGGATAAGGCGCAAGCATACGCTGAATGACATCGTAGAGCATAGTTTGTCGCAGGTGGCGCTTTGGAACGATGTAAAGGATAATTTAAAAAAACCGGGGCTTGATCTTTCTCCCGGCGAGCAGCAAAGATTGTGCATAGCCAGAGCAATTGCGATAGAGCCGGAAGTAATATTGATGGATGAGTCGTGCAGCGCGCTTGACCCCGAATCAACAATGAAAATCGAAGAGCTAATGCTGGATTTGGTAAAAAAATATGCAATTATAATTGTTACGCATAATATGGAGCAGGCGCTTAGGGTATCCAATATGTCCGCCTTTTTGATGATAGGCGAAGACAGAGTAGGAAAATTGGTTGAGTACGATTTAACCTCACAGATGTTTATGAATCCCAAAGATAAACGTACAGAAGACTATATCACCGGAAGGTTTGGGTAAAAGGAAATGAGAAATTTTATTGGCGCGATGTTTATCATACTGTTAACTCTTACCGCGTGCGGGGGAAGATCTAATTCGTTTTTGGTTGTTGCAGGGTCTACTTCGGTGCAGCCTTATATCGAACTTTTAGCCGAAGAATATGAACGTTTGAATCCGGGAAGCGGAATTGATATTCAGGGAGGCGGATCATCAGCCGGTATTACTGCAGCAGAATCAGGCGCCGCCGATATTGGAATGTCATCTCGCTGGCTTAAAAGAACAGAAGAAGATCTTTGGTCTGTAGAAATTGCAAGGGATGGGCTTGCTTTAATTGTTCATCCCGGAAATCCGGTTACAGATCTTACGCTGGAGCAGATCCGGGATATTTACACAGCTGCAATTAATGACTGGAGTCAGATTGGCGGAAGGCAGGCAAGGATTCATATTATAGCGCGGGAAGAAGGTTCGGGAACACGAAGCGCTTTTGAGGAAATGGTGATGGGGGATCACAGAATAACTCCAAGGGCAATAGTCCAGGATTCCAACGGCGCTGTAAGGCAGCTTGTCGCAGGAGATCCCAATTCCATCGGATTTATTTCTCTGGGGCTTGTTGATCAAACGGTAAAAGCAATAAAATTGGGAAGTATAGAGGCTTCACGGGAAAATGTTATTAATCGCAGCTATAGCCTGTTCAGGCCGTTTCTGTTTGTAACAAAGGCAATACCGCCGGAAGGTCTTGCAATGGAATTTATAGAATTTATTCTTTCACCGGAAGGGAAAGAGCTGATGGCACAAGAAGGGCTTATACCTTAATATTTTAATAGAGGAAATATGTTTAAGAAATTTAAAGAGCATCTTTCAAGAAATATTTTTTTCGCGCTTGCACTTTCTTCTATATCAGCGCTTGCATTAATTACCGTGTTTATCATTATAAAAGGAATGCCGATTATCGCAGAAGTCGGCGTCATTAAATTTATTTTTGGAATGGAATGGGCTCCCAGCAGAGGCGAGTTTGGAATTTTCCCGATGATTATCGGGTCTTTGACTGTTACGCTTGGGGCAGTAATAATCGGGGTGCCGGTTGGTATCTGCTGCAGTGTTTTTCTTGCAGAATTTGCACCTTCTGCAATGAGCAATATTTTCAGGCCGGCAATACAATTGCTTGCCGGTATTCCTTCTGTAGTTTACGGATTCTGGGGTTTATTATTTGTAGTTCCTGCAGTACGGAATTATCTGGGCGGACCGGGTCTCAGCATTTTAACCGGTTCTATAATACTTGGCATTATGATTTTACCCACGATCATCAGCATATCGGAAGTTTCCATTCTTGCGCTGCCCCGTCAATACAAAGAAGGAGCTCTTGCTTTGGGTTTAACCCATTGGCAGACAATTCACGCGGTTATGCTTCCTGCGGCAAAGTCCGGTATTGTAGCGGCAGTAATCCTTGGGATAGGACGCGCTGTAGGCGAAACAATGGCAGTAATAATGGTTTTGGGCAATGCTGTCGCAATTCCGGAATCAATTTTGGATCCTGTAAGAACGCTTACTACAAATATTGGTATCGAGATGGGATATGCATCCGGCGAACACCAGCAAGCGTTATTTGCAACAGGTATTGTGTTATTCATAGCAATTATGCTTTTGAATTCTTTCGCTCAATATATTACGCGGAACCCGCGCCAAACCAAAAAGCTCACTTCAGGAAAAAGTAAAATATGAAAATAACTCCGGCACATTTTGAAAAATTGGCAAAAATATTGATTTGGACAACCGCGCTTTTAATAATCGGGCTGTTGTTGTTCATAATTGTTTTTATTCTGGTAAGAGGTCTGCCGGTGATCAACCTGGAGTTTTTGACAGATATTCCGCGCAGCATGGGACGCGAAGGCGGCATTGCTTCCTCTATCGTTGGAACATTTATGGTAACTGCTCTTGCCATCGTCATTGTTATTCCGTTCGGCATCGGCACTGCTTTTTATCTGGCAGAATATACAAAAGAAACCATCATTACCCGCATAATCCGCTTTAGCGCAGAATCTCTTGCAGGGATACCGTCAATTGTTTACGGTCTTTTTGGTTTTATATTTTTTGTAATTATTTTAAATTTGGGCTGGTCTATTCTGTCCGGCGGTTTAACTCTTGCCTTTATGATTCTTCCAACCGTTATCCGCACATCAGAAGAAGCGATTCTTGCCGTTCCCAAAATTTACCGCGAGGTAAGTTTCTCTTTGGGCGCGACAAAATGGCAGACAATCAGCAGGGTGGTTTTTCCGTCTGCGCTGCTTGGCATCGTAAACGGAATTATTTTAAGCGTGGGACGCTGCGTCGCAGAAACAGCCGCAGTTATTCTTACGGCAGGTTCGGCATTACGTATGCCTTCATCAATCTTTTCTTCGACCCGTACAATGGCTGTTCATTTTTATATTTTGGCGCGGGAAGGAATTTCAATGGAGAAAGCTTACGGTACTGCCGCGCTTTTAATAATTTTAATTTTACTTATAAACGTAGTTGCCAACACATTGGTAAACCGCTTCATTGCAAAATCAATAAAGAGATAGCAGTTTAAATCGGCATCCATGCCGATTTAAACTGCGGAGTTTTTGCTTGGCAAAAACTCCAAGCATTTATTACAGCGGCATCCGTGCCGCATAAAAGGGATGAGGTAAATATGGAACCTAAAATAATTTTGAACAATGTTAATGTTTATTATGATAAAAAACAGGCTATCCACAGCCTGAATCTGAAAATCCCTGCAAATAATATAACCGCTGTTTTTGGACCGGCTAACAGCGGCGTTACTACCCTGCTGCGTTCATTAAACAGGCTTTGCGATTTAACAACAGGCGCATGGATGAACGGCGAAATTCTTCTGGACGGGCAAAATGTTCATGCGCAGGATGTTAACGTAACCGAACTTCGCCGCAAAGTAGGAATGGTTTTTGAAGTGCCTACCCCGCTCCCTATGTCCATCTTTGAAAATATCTCTTACGGACCGCGCCTGCTTGGAAGAAAAACAAAAAAAGAACTGATGGAAATTACAGAGAAATCATTGATACAAGCCGCGCTTTGGGACGAAGTAAAAGACAGGCTTTCAATTTCCGGAATGAGCCTGTCCGGCGGCCAGCAGCAGCGTCTTTGCATGGCGCGCGTTCTTGCGCTGGAACCTGAAGTAATTCTTTTGGACAGGCCGTGCTCCGGTCTCGATCCGATATCAACGGCAAAGATTGAAGAGTCGCTAATTAAACTTAAAGAGCAGTTTACAATTGTCATAGCTCCGCACAATGTACAGCAGGCAGGGCGAATCTGCGACAGAGCTGTTTTTATGCTGATGGGATATCTGACAGAAGAAGGCACCAAAACAGAAGTTTTTATGAATCCAAAAGATCAAAGAACAAGCGATTATATATCAGGAAGATTTGGATAATATTTATTTAATTTCCTGTTTTATTGTTGTAGAATTTCCATGACCCGGGCAAACTTTAATGTTTCCGTCCATTGCATAAAGACGATCCAGACTCTTTAACATATCATCTTCATTGGCAAGAGGGAGATTAGTGCGGCCTCTGGAGCCGGCAAAAAGAACATCTCCGGAAAAAAGAACTCCTTCTTCCTTGTCCCAATAGGCAATACTGCCCGGAGAATGACCTGGAAGATGTATAACATGTAAAGATGAGCCGATTATACTTCCTTCTTCCAGAAGAATATCCGGCGCCGGCATACCTTTCCAAATCCTGTCCAAAAAAGCAGTGTCACCGAATGCAACTTTTAAATTTACTTTTTGTGTTTCGTATCCAGTGGGACCTATGTAATCTTTGTCCAAACCATGAATAGCAATTTGAATCTGCCCGGGAAACGCCTCCATGATAGCCGGTATTGCGCCAATATGATCTATATGTCCATGCGTAAGTAAAATATAAATGGGCGACATACGCTGTCCGATAGAAAAGGAAACCATAAGTTTTTCCAAAGCGGCAATAATAACTTCCGGATCAAAGCCGGGATCTATAATTGCGGTGCAATCCTCTGCAGAATAAATCCAGCAATTTGTTGCAAGAGGTCCAACAACCAATTGAATTATTTTTTTATCACTCATACTGACATAATAGCACAAAAGCAATGTTTAATCCAGAGGCTATTTTTCTTCATTCGGAAAAACTGCGCGTAATTCCCGGTTCATTTTCTCCAGATCAAAAACACCCGGCATATAAGCCGGCCCCAAATCTTGCCGGGGACCCCCCGCCGATTGTTGTTCTGTAATATCGCCCATTTCAAGAGAACCGGGGGTAATCGCCCCTATCAATCTTTTAAAATGACGCGGTCCTTCGACCTGTTCAGGCGGAGCGCTTCCTTCTCCTGTAATAAAGCGCGTTACATCATTAATAGCAGGCTGATAAGAAGACATTATGATAATTTTTACATTCCATTTTGCATATTCATAAACAAGTTCTTTTTTACCCCTAAAATCAACATCGCCTAATTTTATTTTATCGTGCAAATAATCCTTAATGCCGTCCGGAGTTTCACAATAAAAACGAAAACGTAAATTACCGCTCCAGCTCATTCCAATACATATCAATCTATGAAGATCTTCCATTGTGTGATCATGAGAAACAATCGCGCGCCGCCATACATCAAGTCCTGTAAGGCTAATTTGAATCATCCGCCACAGCTGCCCCCGCCACTGCGAAGAAGTTTTACCGCCGTGAATCACTGTAAAAGTGCTCCTTCTAAAATTATCCATTGCGGCATTAATGAGCTCTTTAATATCCGTGTAGGTGTCAATCATGCTATCCAAAGAATTGTCCATTGCAAACATATCTGATTCAGAAGGATATTCATCAAAAGCAAGATCTTCCAGCAGAGCCGATGCATGTCCCTGTATCTGGGAAAGTACGATAAATGTATGCTTTGGCAGCCACGCTGTTTCCACTTCTCCTTTTTGCAATCTGGTAGAAAGTTCGATAATTGCAGTGTGCAGTTCCGCAACGCGCTGTCTGACAGGACCTGCGTTCCTGTCCAAAAACGGCGAGTATCCCGGCAGAAAATCTTTCATGCTGTCATAAATATAATCTGACAATAAATCGGATTCCGCATCATCAAGAGGCACAATCGGCGGAATAAGCCGCTGCAGCACCTTTTCAGCATCTTTTTCTTTGCGGAAAAATGCATCCTTTATATACGAAAGAATAACATATTCAGAAACGGGTATATTTTTTCTGAATAAAATATCTTCTATAAGCGTTCTGTCCTGAAGAACAGAAAAACACTGAAGATATTTGCTGTCCGGAATTTCCTTGCCGGAAAACCAGCAGCGCGACTCGATACCGTAGGGCACAATATCTATACGATTGGTTTTTTCAAAAATAAATTCTTCCAGCGAATAAGCCGGTATCTCTCTCATTCGCTTGCCGCCGAACCAGTATGCAAAAGCAAATTGTTCCTCCATGCTTGCCCCTGGACCAAGCAAGGCAAAACTATCCTCAAAACCGCTTTCTGCAGCATCCAGCCATTTTTTTAATTCAGCCCCAGACCAATCATCTTTTTTTGATTTGGTCAGTTCAAAACAACAATCATTCCAATTTATTGTACGAACAACAAAACGATCGCCCGGCACAAAACCGCTTTCACGGTATACCACGCGCATATCAAGCGTATGTATGGATACTTCCGGCGGATCTTCGTACGGATCGGCATTAAAAGCATCTTCGTTTTCCGGATTATCCCTTGCAATATACTGAGGAGCAAATTCCTCACCGTAAAGGCAGTAATAGGGATACAAATCTTCCGGCGGCGCTTCTGTGGTTGTTTCCGGAACAAGTTTACCTTTCCAGTAAAATTTATAACGATGCGGCAAAGTCAGCGGGTTTGCAAATGGGATGCACCTGTGACCGGGGATCAATATTCCGTTAAGCAGTTCCAGCCGCGAAGGAGTAATAGCAAAAACGGCAGATTCAAAACAGGCTCTGCGGGAAACCCAATGCCGGTTATCCTGCTTAAAGGCAATCTTCCGAGTATCAAGATAATCTTCTATTTCTGTTTTAAGCTTTTTATTGCGCTTTTGCCCCGCAGCCTGCACATAGATGGTAATTTCATCCAATGTAAAAGGTTCGGTCGTATTTTCCAGAAATTCATAAAGAGCTTCTTCCTGTTCTAAATCCATTAACTTTATGATAAAATGATTCTTGCAAGTAAATCAAGGAGGTTTTGAATGCAGTATGGGCATTTTAATCCGGAAAAACGCGAGTATATAATAAATAGACCTGATACACCCGCGCCATGGGCGAATTATCTGGGCTCTCCTGCCTATGGAGCGATTATTTCGAACAATGCAGGCGGATACAGCTTTGTAAAAAGCGGAGCGGCAGGCAGATTGATCCGCTATCGTTTTAACGAACAGGATCGACCGGGACGCTACATTTATCTTCGCGATGATACCGGCGATTACTGGTCAGCCTCCTGGCAGCCTGTCGGCAAACCGCTTGACCAATACAAATCTGTCTGCCGGCACGGCACAGGTTACACTTTTATCGAAGCAGAGTACAGGGATATACAATCCCT
Source organism: Treponema sp. (assembly GCA_009784975.1). Taxonomy (GTDB): domain Bacteria; phylum Spirochaetota; class Spirochaetia; order Treponematales; family Breznakiellaceae; genus WQXQ01. The sequence goes on along the minus strand of WQXG01000031.1, from coordinate 23,751 downwards.
AGTCTGCTATTATGTGCCGCATAATGCAGATTACGAAGTTTGGAAATGCAGAGTTACAAACAAAGGATCAAAAACCCGCAAAATATCGATATTTGGTTTTGTTGAATTTACCTGCGACAGTTATTACGAACAGGATCAGGTTAACCTTCAATATACTCAATTTATTACCCGCACCTATTTTAAAGAAAAATTTATTTTGCAAACGATTAACGAAAACTGCCTGAACGCCGTCAACGAAAGCCGCGTAGAAACACGTTTTTTCGGTCTTGCAGGCGCAAAGGTTGAAAGTTACTGCGGAGACCGCGCGGCTTTTTTGGGCAGCTACCGTGATTACGGAAATCCTGTATCCGTAGAAAAAGGCGTACTCGACGGCACTCTCAATTACAACATGAATCCCTGCGGCGCTCTGCACACTATTCTTGAACTTGCTCCCGGTCAAAGCAGCGAGTTTGTTTTTCTTATGGGGCAAAAACGCGAAACACAGGCAAATGAAATAATCTCCCGCTATGAAGATACATCTTTGCCGGAACGTGAAATTGCAGAACTTAAAAAATACTGGCACAGTAAACTGGATAATCTTAAAGTAACAACCCCAAATGAAAACTTTAACAATATGATCAATACATGGAATGCATATCAGTGCTTTATAACATTTGTATGGTCGCGCGCTGCCTCTCTCGTGTACTGCGGTCAGCGCAACGGCTACGGCTACCGCGACACAGTGCAGGATATTCAGGGCATCATCCATCTTGATCCGGACATGGCTCTGGAAAAAATCAGGTTCATGGTTTCCGCGCAGGTAAACCACGGCGGCGCGCTTCCTCTTGTAAAGTACAATCACAATCCGGGAAATGAAAACAAACCGGAAGATGAATCCTACCGCAAGGAAACAGGACACCCATCCTACCGCGCAGATGATGCATTGTGGCTTTTCCCAACCGTATGGAAGTATATTGCCGAAACCGGCAACACTGCCCTGTTGGACGAAGTTATTCCGTATGCAGATGAAGGCAAAGACACCATGTTTAATCACCTGTTAAAGGCAATTGATTTTTCGCTGAATCATTTGGGGATACACGGTCTGCCCGCAGGACTTCATGCCGACTGGAATGACTGTCTGCGGTTAGGTGCAAACGGAGTTTCCGTATTTGTCGCGTTTCAGCTTTACTATGCATTTGAGATAATGATTCGTTTTGCAAAATATAAAAAAGACAGCGCAACAGAAGAAAAAATGACAGAATTAAAAAAACGATTTGGAAGAATCATGGAAGAAAAATGCTGGGATACCGATCGTTTTGTGCGCGGCATAACCGAGAAAGATATAGTTGTCGGAAAACCTTCTGACAAGGAAGCCGGTTTATGGCTTAACCCGCAAAGCTGGGCTGTAATTTCCGGCTTTGCAGACGAAACACGCGGCAAGGCGATTCTCGATCTGGTACACAGGGAATTAAACACAAAATACGGCGCGCGATTAATGTCGCCTTCATTCCGCAAACATGCTTTTGACGGAGCGCTTGCGCTTTTATTTAATCCGTCTACCAAAGAAAACGGCGGTATTTTTCTGCAATCACAAGGCTGGCTGATTCTTGCCGAAGCGCTTCTGGGACGCGGCGAGCGCGCATTGGAATACTATCTGGAAAGCTGTCCTGCCGCTCAAAACGACATTGCAGAAATCCGCCTGCAGGAGCCTTATGTTTATTCGCAATTTACAGAAAGCACAGACAGCCCGTTTGAGGGACGCAGTCATGTTCACTGGCTGACAGGCACTGCGAGCACAGTTATGGTTGGCTGCGCAGAAGGCATTTTGGGATTAAGGCCGGATATAGAGGGATTAAGTCTTTCCCCCGCAATTCCTGCGAACTGGAAATCCTTTACAATGGAAAAAGTTTTCCGCAGCTGCAAACTTAACATAAAAGTAAATAACCCGGACGGACGCGAATACGGCTGCAGAAAACTAACGGTAAACGGAGCAGCAATGGAGGGCTGCTACATCCCGGCATCAATATTACAGGCAGAAAATGATATAGTCCTGGAAATGTAATTTCTGCTCTTAGCAACTTTTTCATGCAGCTTGTGTCATAATATACAGGAGCTGCAGATATAAAATGAAAAATTATTTTGACAAAAAATTCGAACTTGGTTATTTTGCCATGAATAAATATGGGGTTGCATCCCCATTAACTATTTTAACACTATTGGAAGAAACCGCGGCGGATCATTGCCACGACATTGATTATTGTTTGTACAATCTTAAAAGCCAGAACATAGGCTGGGTATTAACAGCCGGATCAATTGATATGATTAGATATCCCAAATACAAGGAAGAAATTCTAATAAGAACATGGTTATCAAAATATACATTGGTCAGAGGATACAGGGAAAATATCATTTATGACAATTGGGGAAATATAATCGGCAGGGCAAAAGGAATATGGGTATATTATGATATTGAAAAAAGAAAACCGGCTCCCATTTTTGATGAAATAAAAATTAAATGGGGCACAAATCCGGAAATATCCCAGGAATTCGATACAGAAAAAATAAAAGTTCTAAACGACGCAGCTAACCCTCTGGAGCATCAGCAGGAATATGATATACACAAATCGGATGTTGATAATTACAAACATGTCAATAATATCAGGTATTTTCACTGGCTGATTGAATCAATCCCGGATGAAATACTGGACAACTATTTTTTAAAGAGAATAAACGCAAGATTTTTTTCAGAGGCAATTTACGGCGAAAAAATACGGGTTTACAACAAAAACGAAGCCGACGATTCCGGGGCTCAAAAAGAGTTCCTGCATACAATGAGAAGCAACAAGGACGAAAGGCTGCTCGCAGCAGCCCACACCTTGTGGGAGAGAAAGTAGATCGCTTCGTTTTTGGTTGCCTTCTTTAAAGGCCTCCGCTTACTGTTCTCCGACTGTCCAGGAAACTTCTCCGCGCGGGAAGCCGTCCTGCTGAATACCGTAGGTACCGCCTGCGGCGGCGCCGCCTCTGATTTCGACTCTGTCGTAGAATACCCTGCCGGGATACATTCCCGTAGCGGTCACTGTTCCGTCCATGCTTCCGTTTGCACTCATGTTTGCCGAAGTGTTGGATTCGCCGCTGATGGTAAAATAAACGCCGTTCACCGGATCGTTTTCTATATAAAAATCTGCATAGTTAGTTAACCGAATAATAATCCGTGCTCCAAGGCCGGCAAGTGATGCATTATAATAGATAGTTCCGCTAATAGAACCGTTTCTTGTTTCTGTACCAAGTTTATCCGTACTGCCGGGTCTGTGCATAAGAGTCAATTTTCTAAGCGCAGATTTCATTGTTCTGTTGTATTCCAGCATGTACTGAACATAAGTTAAAGCGCCCCAGCCTGTTCTTTCATCTGAGGGGAAATTTCCCTGTTCAAGCTGATTAAGGGAGAGCACGCGGTAATAGTATTTTCTGCCAACTCTTGCCTGATCGTTTCTGTCGATGAATGTATAAACACCCGTTCCGGCATCATAGAAATAAACATCAGACCAGGGACCGTTTGCATTCAATGCAATTTCGTTAACGCGGGAAAATCCTGTGCCGGATCTTGTCGATCTTTGCACATGATAAAAAGCAGGAGTATCATTTTCCGGTTTTTTCCAGGTGATTCTAACAGGGAACACACCGCTTGAATTTGCCGAAGCATTCTCTATAAAAGCATGACGGCTTGCATCAACAATGACTGCTGCTGCAGGCGCGGGGGATACTATCAAACTTCTGTCGCTTTCTGAACCAGCCGCATTTATAGTAGTTACTCTGAAAAAAGTATGTCCATAGGGAATTCCTGTCAGTTCTGCGGAAACATACCCCTGCGCATCGGTTAAGGGCTCAACATTTCCCTCTACAAGATTTGCGAAAGCTCCGGTAAGACCGGCATCTGAATAAACATTGTATTTGTACCATATACGTTCGTTTTCATTGCCGATAGCAGGCATCCATTTTACAATGATGTTATTCCCGTCTCTTTCCGCAATTACCGTCTCGGGGCTGCTTAAAACAAAACCTTCCGGATACGGCGAAGAAAATTCACTTCTTAGCGCCCTGCCTGAACTGATATCATCAACTATTGCCTGAACACGGTAATAGTAAAAAATACCCGGTCTTAGCCCCATAGTATCAGACCATGTTGTACTTTCAGTTTTTTCAGTAAGTCTGGTTAATGATGAATCAACAGAACTGTACCGGAAAACCGCATAGTAAACATCCGGCTCATTGGCGGCATCCCACTGAATTTTTATTTCGTTTCTGGAGTGTCCTCTTCCCGAATTTTCCTGAAGCTTAACATTGGCTGGCTTATCAGGAGAACCAAACACCCGTGCATAACCATAAGCGGGTCTTGTCTGCAAAGTTCTGTTACCAAAACTATTTCTGGCAATTACCATGTAGTAAAAATCTTTACCTTGCTCTGCTGCGCTGACCCTGTTTAAAAACCATATTTGATTTCCCGGAACCGTTCCAAGCATGGTGGCAGAAGCGCCGTTAGGCAGATCGCTTCTCCATATTTCATAAGACACCGCGCCTTCCGCGCGTTCCCAGCGCAAATCCACATTATCTACCGAAGTTCCGGCAGAAGCTCTAAGGCCGGTTGGAGCACGAAATAACATTGCAGATTGCGGCGAAGTAGGCTCACTTTCCTCATATTTTCTTGCCGTGTTAAAAGCGGACACGCGGTAAAAATATTTATTTTGATACTCAATAGAATCCAGTACGGGATTTCTTAATATTTCATCGGTATACGATGTTTCGTACACAAAACGATCCAACGGTTCAAAATCACCGTCTTCAGGATCTTCCCATGCATTTAATTCAGGAATCTGCGGCATTACCGCGCGTTCAAGCATATAGTATGCGGCGCCCCGTACCGGCGTCCATGTAAGACGAATTTCCGAAGATGAATAATAAGAAGCAACAAACAATTGTTCCGGCGGTAAAAGTTTTGTTATTTCATCATCTGTCCTGAACAGATCATCCAGCGAGCCCGGAGCACCAGTGTTACCAAAGGAAATTTTTTCCTGAAACATTTCTGCGCAGGAGGATAGCATCAGTACCGCTAATATTACGAGAATGATGTTTTTCCCTTTTATCTCACACAAAGGCACAAAGGCACGGAGGTTATTCATGGTTATCTCCAGGGATTTTCGCCTAAACGGTGGCGGCCATTAGTAACCGAACCGTAATCCCATGCTAACGGGGTATCGTTCTCACCATGTACTACGACAGTTTGTTGCGCCGTCCCGGAAGGATATATTACATATATCTCACCATTACTACTTGTTCGGGAAATATTTCTATTCAATGGTTGTCCGCCATAATGTATAGCTCCGTTGTATAAACCTGGTGTATCCCAAGGTCCGGTTATCCACAGTCTTTCTTCACGATAAGTTTCAAAAGTTCCTCTCCCATAAGAATTAGGCCAGCCAGAGGCTCGGGTTCCCATCCACATATTTCCATCAACAGTGAGGAATGTCATCCAGTCTCCGGTTATAGCTTGCAGATCATCTTTATAGTTTCGGTACCGCCAACTCCTGTTAGTAACTCCAGCATCAGACCTATCGCTGACACTTCCACTTCCGCCCATGTTGCTGGATGCATTTGCTGATCCCCAGGAAAGAGTACTAGCCCAAGAGCTCCTTCTTCTTTCAACGCCTCTGGCTACATATAATGTTGCAATTATAGCAAATTCTCTTGCTGTTACCTGCCGTGCTCCCCATTTAACATAGTCGTTTTCCATTTGGTTAGAAGCGGCAATATGCGCAGCTTCAGTGGTTCCCCATCTGTATTGATAAGTCCATGCCGGATCAGGACAATATACTTTTTCATTATCATGCATAACATAGCTGCGTACTTTAAAGAAATGTTTGTAATCCCGCCACACATAAAGCAGATTGCGGTTGATACCGACTGCATTGGCAACAGATCTTGTATTATTGGGAGTAAATTCAACACTTTGATAAACTTGTTTTAGCGAATCGTTGTAGGATCTATCATGAATAGAATGCCAGCCTGCATCAATATTTCGATTCATAACAAATATTTCATAACCATCAATACCCCAGTTAGCATCTCCGCTGTTGCTGTCATAAGAATTGATAATGCCGCCGCTGTACCATGTAACCAATTCGGCGAATCTGGAATTTAAATCTGCTGATTCGCCTCGGCTAACACTAAACATTCTTACCATGTCCAGCATATATCCAAGCATAAGCGGGCGGCTTTTTTCATCACGCATACTACCGCATAATTCAATAAAGCGTCTGGAATGCTGGGGCTGGGTAAAACTTGCTCCTGCATTGCTTATTCCTACAATATATTCTAAAGCTTTACCGCGTAAATCTACAGATGTTTCAATGTATTCACGATTATCAACAGTTGTTACCGGCACCCATAAGGAACTGTTGGTTTCTTTACGATAAACCGTATAACGCGGCGTGAAACCGGCAACGCCGGAAAGACGAGGCGGGGGATCCCATGTAACTCTTATTCCGTTATTAACATTACCGGAAGAAGAATATGTTCCCTTGGTTGCAACCACATTCTGCCCAAAGCCGATTGTAAAACCATCCTGTTCAAAGACGGCAGCGCCTGAATATTGGATATCCGTTCCGTTTTCGCGTATCGTGTACGAAGTAATATTGGTGTTTTTTCTGTTTCCGTCTTCTGCATAATTGAATTCAATTGAAGCGAGCGGCTCGGGAACATTGTCTCTTACGATTACCGGAACAACAAAGTAGCGGTATGACATTCCCTGCGCCATATTATTCTGCTGATTGCGGTATGCCAGCGAATGTCTGCTGTAAGCAGGGCTTTCATATTCGGCATCCGTCAGAAACCTGTCCATTAATTTATACCGCGAACTTGCAAAAGTAATTGCCGCTTTTACTGTAGTTGTATCTGCTCTGGCATTAGATGCATCTGTTTCCAGATTTTTTCCTGTAATGTTTGCTGATGAAGATGCGGGAACATAATACACCACAGCTTCGGTTCCTTCCTCTGCGGAATTGTTCATATTAAACTGCCGCCGGAATATATAATAACCGCCTGCGCCGTATACATGATCCCAGGAAATATCGATTTCTGTTGCAAAAGCTGCTTTACTTACTGTAAGTTTAAGCTCTGCCGGTCCAACCAGTTTGGTTCTGATATCTTCCTGTGAAGATGTCGCTATTTCACCGCCGCCGATTATTTCCCGCAGACCTTCGTTCAATGCATCAACCTCTATTTGAATCTCTTTGCCTGATTTTGCAGCATCGTTAAATCCTTCCGGGTTGAACGCATATCTGAATCTTCCGTTAGCGTCTACAGAAAGTTCGTTTTTCTTAACCTCTGCCGCTGTTGTAAAATTCGTATCTCCTGTGTAACGGTATTTAATTCTGTAGGTATCTGCTTTTTGCGCATCAGTCCATGTTGGAGTAATAACACTGTATGATGTTCCGCCTCCAAGCGATAGTACCGGTATACCCAATGTGCGGGCTGCAGGCGCAAACACAAGCTGCCCTGCCTTAAAATCACCGTCGTTAACAGGGCGGGAAGGCCTTATTCTAAAATATCTGACAATGCCGGAACTCTGACCGGAAACAGTATAAGTATAATTAAGGATTACATTTTCATCTTCGTCATTAGGATCGTTATTTTCTGAACCTATCCAATTCCAATCTGTTCCATTTTCAGATTGATAAATGTCGTATTTTCTGTTTGCATAGTTGTCCCAAATAAGAACAAACCTGTCTGTATATCCATCCTGAATATGAAAGTTTTCCACAACGATAGGCTGAGTATCTTCAGAAATCTGAACACTGCCGAGTGCTTTAAAAGTATAAATAATATTACCGCCGGGAAGCCCTATCTCAATCTCAACTGAATATATACCGCGTCCGGGATTGGTCTCGGTACTTTTTCCGGAAAGATCCATCCTTAAAACATATTCTGCAGCTTCAGGATAGCTGAGAGGCTCGCTCTTTATTTCAAATTCCGCATCCGGTTCATTATCGTTTTCATCACCCAGCGGCTCAACTTTTGCAACAACCGTATATGTATATATTATGTCTTTGTCATCAAATTCAAAAACAAGAGGCAGCTTTGCATCTTCATAGAGAGCTCCGCCAAGTGTATAAACCGGTTTCCCGTAAGATAACTCACCTTCGCCCAATGACCAGCCTGTTGCGCTTACCCGTGAAGCATCGGAACTAATAATTCTTGGAACATCGTCAACATAGGACTGCACCAAATATTCATATAACACGCCTCTTATCACATTTGTATCTTCCCAGGTGACAACATCGCCGGGCATATAAATACTGTCGAATGTTTTTCCGCCGGCTTTTCCGGCAGCATTTTCTGTAATCGTGCCAAAATACTGGCACACAAGCTGATATTCATTATTGCCGCTTTCACTGTAAAGTCTTTTGGAAATGGTAAAGTAAAGGGGTTTTGGATCAAATCTGTTTTCACCTAACGCAATATCCACAATATCCGGCAATTCAAAACTTACTTCGATTTTATTAACTGCTGTTCCGCGCGCTGCTCTTAATTCAAGCGGAGGACCGGGTCTGAAGCGGCGGGCGGTTGCGGCATCCATTTTGTCGCTTTTTTCGCTGTTGCTTTGATCGCTGCGTAAATATGCTTCTACCTGATATTCGTATCTTGTATTTGCATTCAGGTCAGAAAAAACAGCGCGGTTTTCCAGGATTTCCGCAGCATCCAGAACTATCTGCGCTACTTCGGTTCCGCCGTTAAAACAATATACTGTATACAGCAGATTATTTTTATAGGTATTGGAAGAAACATTCTCCATGTACCAGGTAACTGACGCGCCGGATTCGGATATATCGGTAATGTCGCTGATTACCGGCTGGGCAAGACTTGTTCCCATTATAAAATTGCTTCGTGCTGATTCAATACCGGTAAGCGAAACAGAACTTACACTATAATATATTGAGCTTCCCGGAAGCACTGTTAAAGTAAATTGATTCAAATCTGTTTCCGCACAGCGGATAAAATTATCAAGGGGGCTGTTTGCGCGGTAAATATAGTAAAGAGCCGCATTGGGAACCGGATTCCAGGAAAGCGTAATGTTTCGTTTTTCTCCGTGTGTTGCAAGAACATTTTCAGGAACACCCATTGTTCCTGTTGTAGTTCCTCCGCCCTGAGCTCCGCCGTCAGGAATAAACGGGATAGAAACAAAATCTTCCTGGCAGGAAGAAAACAAGAATAACACTGCTATTAACGCATACCATGTTTTTCTCATATATACCTCTCAACTAATTACGATTTATAAAAAGCAAAAACGGATCGTTGCGTTTTGCTTTACTGTAGCGAACGCCAAGACCAATTTGATATTGCCAGACAACATCAAAAGGTTCCATATGGCCGTTCCCGCCTAAATTGCCGTTATCCCAGGAAGCAAATCCGTCCAGCAGCAGACTCCATCTGTTGCTTAACGCCAACTCTACGCCAAGAACTGCTCCAATTCCAAGATTCAAATAATTCCATCGATCCGAGTTTAAAAATAACAAATGCAGCCCCGGACCTGCATTTATGCGAACATATTTTAAATCAATCTGAACACGCGCGCTGACAAAAAGGTCTGCGGCTATATGCAGCGGAGTATTTGGTATCTGGGGCACATGGTTAAAGGTAGAAGTTAACGGATAATAAACTGCAATCCGCGCTGACGGAATAATAAACGGTACATTGCGCATTTCTGTGCAAAAATATAAACCGGGTAAAAAATCCCTGAATACAAAATTGCTGCGATCTGTCTGGTAAATGATTCGGGTAAGCCACGAAGCAGTTGTTCCGTAACTGAAAGTTACATACAGCTTATCATCAAAACGGCTGCTTGTTGTTTCAGATTCACTCTGCGCAAAAACCGGCGCTGCGATCAGCAATAATATAAAAAACACCGGCAGAAGAGTTCTCGCGGAGACGCAGAGACGCAGAGGACGCGGAGAATGCAGAGGATGTTTTATGTTATTGTTTTCAAACTTCATGTGTTCCGCCTAGTTTGAAATCTTGAACAGGGTCAGGGACATGGCGTCGCTTTCTGATGATATCCAGTTTAGATACAGGATATTGCCTCTTATATCCCATTCGGTAACAACCCGTAAATCTACATTTGTGCAGTCCAATGTAAGGATATTTAACAGCACGATATAATTGCCGTTAAAAGTCTGCGCAGGCAAACCGGATGTACCGGCTACCCGCGCGCTGAATGAATTATCGGCGAAGAAGGAAAAAGTATTACCGCGGTTATCTGCCCATGACCCGTACAGCGGGGAAGGCAGCTCGCCGCAGGAGGCGAGCACCAACACCGCTAGTATTGCAACGATGATGAATTTCCCTTTTATCTCACACAAAGGCACAAAGGCACGGAGGCGCAGGGGAGTGTTCATGGTTATCTCCATGGATCTGCCGAATGCCGATAGTTGCCATTATTTCTGAATGGGAGCGCAGAATTCTGTCCCAACAGCGGAATTGTTTGCTGTGTAGTACCTGAAGGATAAATAACATGAGCAACACCCGCTGACCATTCTAAATCAGCAGTACCATTCCCGCCAAAATGAACCGCTCCGTTGTAAAGCAGCGGTGTATCAGGCGGACCTGCTATCCAAATCCTATTTTCGCGGTAGTTATTGGTAGCTCTTCCGTATCTATTAGGCCAAGAAGAAGCAGTTGTTGACATCCACATATTTCCATCGACTGCAATAAAAATTGTCCAATCTCCGGCTCTGGTTTGCAAGTCTGTTCTAAAATTACGATACTCCCAATCTCTTGTAGTAACTCCAGCATTAGACTGATTTCTAACAGTTCCTCCGCCGCCGTAGTTGCTAGACGCGCTAGAGCTGCTCCAGGCAAGATTACTTGTCCATGTGTTGCCTCTTTGGATTTCAATCCCTCTTGCTATGTACAGAGTAGCAATTCTGGCAAATTCTGTTGCGGTTATCTGCCGCGCTCCCCACTTTACATGATCAGTTTCTGAGAAGTGTGGATTGGTAGCGGTTCCAGAAGTATATGTGTAAGGTGGATCAGGACTGTAAATTTTAGTGGTACCATCCATTACATAACTTCTGACTTTGAAAAAATGTTTGTAGTCGCGCAGAACAAAAAGCACGTTACGAGTTGCAGCACCGAGCCCATCAGAAAAAGAAATGTTAGGAGTATTACTAGGTGTAAGTAAAATATTTTGTGTCGCACCGGTATTCACAGGTGCGTCAACATTGTCAGCGGCTATATGCCAGTTGGCATTAATGTTGCGGTTCATAACATATACTGTGTAGCCGCCAACGCCGTAGTTTTTATCATCTCCGCTGTATGCAATACCGCCGCTATTCCAGGTGACCCGCTCGCCGAATACGGCATTATCTGCTGCGTTTTCACCGCGGCTTACGCTGTGCATTTTAACCATGTCCAGCATAAAGCCTTCCCGTGCTGTTTCTGTTGTCATGAAGCGCTCTGAATCAAAGGGACGTGATGCGGGTGCTGAACCATTCGAGATACCAACGGCGTATTCATATAAGATGCCTCTTGCAGGCGCTTCAATATGTTCTGTATTGCCGGTTACTGCAACTTGTCCCCATTCGCCGTTATATGCTCTGCGGAAAACTGTATAGGTGTAGCCGCTGCCTGCAATGAGAGGCGGCACGCTCCATGTAACCCGAATGCCGTTATTAACATTACCTGTTGAAGCATAAGTTCCCTTGGTAGCAATAACATTTAAACCAAAGCCGACAGTATAACCGGTTTTTTCGAGATAAACGGCATTGGTATATTCTATGGTTTCTCCGTTTTCCAGCAAGGTGTATGAATTATCGTCGTAGTTAATTTTGTTATCAGCAATGTCTTCTTTATTGATAACCGGAACAACAATATAGCGGAAGGGGAATCCCTGCGCCATATCATCTGCTTGATCAGAACCTGCTGAAATACTGTCCTGCAATGTGTATCTGGCAGCATCGGAAGCGGAAACATACTGTACTTCTTCGGCTCCTGTCGCATTGTTATTGTTCATGTCGAACTGCCGTCTGAATACATGATAGCCGCCCGCACCATCAACCGAATCCCATGAAACAGTAATGCTGTCCGCGGAAGCTGCCCTGCTCGCCTGAACATTCATTTCTGCGGGGCCAACAAGTCTTGATGAAACGATATTTGAAACTGTGAATTCTCCGTCCAGAGACAGGTTCAGCGCTTCTACCGCTACTTCCAGTTCTTTGCCGGAATTGGAAGTTGAATTGTAGCCTCTGGGTCTGAATGTGTAGGTAAGTTCATCGATAGCTGCCGCTTCCAAAGTTGCTGTAACAGTCCAATCAGCTTCATCTGTGTATTTGTATTTAATTTGATACGCATCTGCTTTCTGAGCCGGTGTCCATCTTGCTGTAATGGTGCTGTATGAATAACCGGGTGCCAGAGTTAATACCGATACGCCCAAAGTTAAGCATGCTTCGGATTTTACTTCTTCTCCGAGAATACCCATTATAGATGCCTGGATTGCAAAGTATCTTGTTACGCCGGGTGCGGCTGTTACCGTATACGATGCCATCAACGTTACATCGGTGGCTGGGAGGACAGCGATTTCATTCCAGCTGACATTATCCGATGACATTCCAAGGACATATTTAATCTGCGGATTATTTTCCCAGTTGATAATAAACTTGTCTGCATAGCCATCCTGAACGCTGAAACCGTTCACCTGAGGTTTGCCGGCTTCTCCTCTTGTTTTTGCATTGTTAAAGATACCGGTTGCTGCATCAAGAGTTTCTTTTGCAGCAGCAAGCTCCGCATCGGTCTTGAATACATCATCAAACGCTGACTGAGCCGCGTCTATTGCATCCTGATATGCCTGTATTGCAGCAGGAGTTACCCATGTATCAAAAATGTTGATGTCTTCGCCGTCTTCCGACACAAGCGTATTGTCAAGATTAGCCTGCGCTGCATTGATTACGGAAATTAATGCGCTGCGATCTGCGGCTAAATATAAACCGAATTCTGCAAGGCCGGGAACATTGCCGTATAGCGGAGCAAACTCCAGCCTGAATTTCTGCGCTGTTACAGTTTCAAAGAAATCAGTAAAGGACACAGCTTCGTCTGCGGGATTGCCGCTTACCAGAATAGCCCATGCATCATTTTCCCAATAAGATATTGAATAGCCCTGATCGGTTGCTTCTTCAAAAATCAACCGGCTTGCATTAACTGTTACATCAAAACCAAAATCAAGTTCCAGCCAGATAGTTCCGTCTTCAGCGCGTCCCGGTTTCCAGGAACCATCGCCTGTTACAGCCTGCTCAGGATCTGTTCCGCCGCTGACTGTTAAATTGGAATACCAATCGTTTATATTGGAAATCCCGTCAGAGGTGTCAGGCACCAGCTTCAGGGCAACGCCGGTTCTTCCGTTTGCCAGCAGGTTTGCGATAACAACTGCCTCGGATTTCTTGCCGTCAAATTCCTGTATCGCATATATGGTCTTTCCGATATTTACAGCAGGAATATCAATTACCCAGTTAACATTGCGGTTTTTCAGTTCAAGTGTTTTTATAACATCTGTTCCATCTTCGTCACCGGCAATTATAACAGTACCCAGCCGGATACCTTGCAGAGTTCCCGCGATATACACTTTGTCGGCAAATACAATTCCGCTTAAGTCGATAACTGCGGGACTTTCAAGCCCTGAGTATATATGTACAGATTCAAAGGTTCCTGCATTTTGTCCGTTTCTGGTCAGGATAATGCTTAAATCATAATAACCCGGAGCCAGAGCGATTGAACCTTCATTGTTACCGTTTAAAAGACTGTAAGAAACAAACCCGTCTACCGGATTATCCTCGCTGTCTATAAGGTTGAGGAAAGCAGTGTCCACGCCTTCCGGCAGAATAATATTGAAAGAGAACAAACCCTTTTCTGCGGAACTTCCTATCGGGATGGGCAGGAGATCAATCGAAACGACGTATGGACCAAGACCTGTACCTATCGTCAGGTCTGCGCTGCCTTCTGCAGCAAGAACACCAATACCGTCTCCCAGAATATCCTGATACGCTTTTAAATTAATTGTCCAGGTTCCCTGCGCAAGAATTAACGGTACACCTACAGTATCAATTCCGGTAGTATCTTCAACAATTACAGGAGTATTATTTCCCGATTGATAACTTAATTCAAAACGGTTAAACACCGGGTCTACAGGCATAATTGTACGCGCATCTGAACCGGCAATTTTGACAATAACATCACCGCCCGAAAGCGCTGAATACGGAGTGTCACAAGCTATAGTTAATGTTAAGATTACTAAACAAAAACCAATTATTTTCAATGTGTTTTTCATTGTTATCCTCTCTTAATAAACGGTAAAGGTCAAAGTTTTGGTGTAAGGAGCGCCGCCGCTCATTACCTTTAACGTTACTGTATGGGTACCAGCAGCAAAATCACGGGCATTCAGTTTGATGATACTTTTGGTCTCCCCGGCTATTGCTATTCCATTTAAAGCCCACTGGTAGCTATCAAAAGATTCTGTAACTGCAATACGCAGTTCTGTATTTTCAACCCAGCTTAGGCTTTGCGAACCTGTCAGAGTAATGGTTTGATCACGCGGACCTGTAAATACATAGCTAATGCCGCCGTGTGCATATAAACCTTTCTGCGGAACAAATGCTTCTATTGCATTTGCTAGAAGTGCCGCCATACTATCCACATCTTCCTGAATGGCATCACCATCTTTATAGACAACATCCGCTGAACTTATAACACCCTTTAAAGCATCAAACATTGCCTTGGTAGCCCAATACTCGTTGTTAAAAATCCCGGAACCGCTATCGGCTTCTATTATACCTGCCATTTTTGCATTGGCTGTATTGATAGCCAGCAACAACTCGCCTTTATCTATAAAATAAGTTCCCAATTCTTTTGCGTTATTTGCCGCGTTGTATGCAATTGTTAAAGCATCCAGAGCGGTCTTTACCTGTGAACCCGGAGCATTGGAAGTTAAGTCGAGAGCTGCATTAATCGCATCGATCAGGGCATCTCTAAGAGCAGGAATTACCCAGTATGTGCTTTTACCTATATCTGTTCCATTTTCCGATACATCCAGTATATTAAATAATCCCTGCGCATCAGCAATTTTGCTATCCAGAGAGGATCGATTCAGCGAGCCGCTCTGGGGACTAAATGCAGCAATTGCGGAAACAAGATTCAACGCTGCGGCATTAATTTCAGCCTGACTGACATCAGCATTGTCTTTTACAGCTTTCAGTGCAGCATCCAGGGCATTAAAAGCGCTCTGCGTTACCCAGGATTCTGTTGTTAGCACATCAGAACCATTGGCGCTTATAATCACTGCCGACAATTTTCCGTCAGCTTCAGCAATTTTTTCGTTCAAAGAGAGTGAGCCGCTCTGCGGATTAAATGCAGCAATTGCGGAAGCAAGATTTGCCGCTGCGGTATCAATATCATCCTGGCTGGCATCTGCATCGTCCTTTATATCTTCTGCAGCTTTTAAAGCAGCTTTCAGGGTATCAGAAGCACTCTGCGTTACCCAGGATATGGTTGTCAGTACGTCAGAGCCACTAGCGCTTATGAGCACTTTCGGCAATTGTCCGGCAGCCGCAATTTTTTCCAGCAATTCGCTGTTGTCGATTGGGTCAGTGCCGTCGCCGGGATCGGTTCCGTCACCGGGGTCAGTTCCATCTCCGGGATCAGTGCCGTCTCCAGGGTCAGTGCCGTCACCGGGATCGGTGCCGTCTCCAGGATCAGTGCCGTCTCCAGGGTCGGTTCCATCGCCAGGGTCAGTGCCATCGCCGGGGTCCGTTCCGTCACCGGGGTCAGTGCCGTCACCGGGGTCGGTGCCGTCACCGGGGTCGGTGCCATCGCCGGGATCGGTTCCATCACCGGGATCAGTTCCGTCTCCTGTGCCATCTCCGCTGTCTACACCACTATCGTTGCCGTCAAAATTACCGCTCACTGGTTCAGGGCACGCCGTAAACATCAACAATGCAGCAATCATGAGGAAAATTAATCCTTTAATTACCAGGTCTTTCTTGGAAATCATAATGCCTCCATCCTATTGTCATTATACCACAATAGTAACAAAACATCAATACAAATCTTCATAAAGTTTAAAAAATTACTAATATTTATTATGGTATATATTATGACTATTTGTGACTTTTCGTCTATTCTCTTGCTAAACACTTGTTGCAATTCTTTCTATTTGTTACTATACTTCTATATTATGGGCATACAAGAACGAAGAGAACGGGAAAAAACCGAGCGTCGCATGACTATACTTAATTGTGCCAAAGAACTGATCCTGGCGCAGGGGGTAGAACGGCTGAGCATGGACGGCATAGCCCGCAAGGCAGAGCTATCAAAGGCTACCTTATATCTGTATTTTTCAGGCAAAGAAGTAATTTTAAACGAAATCTGCGAAGAATCCGCCAGAATCTTTTTGGAGCATTTTAAACCCTTTCTGGAAACCGGCATTACCGGCGTAAAGGCACTGCTGCATTTCTGGCGCGGCTATGTTAAGCAGTTCGGAAATTCCGATGAAATCATCATTATTTTCAGGGTACGCAACTTTTTATATCCGGGCCAGCCTTTTGTTTCTTTGCAGAAGCAAAAGCACAGCAAATCGCCCTTTCTTGAAACCATCCTTACAACAATGAAAACCATTATAGATCAATGTAAAGCCGAAGGAATTTTTGACCCAAACCTGGACTCAGAAATGGCAACCCGCCTGCTGCTATCGATGTTTTCCAGTTCTGTAGACAACGCCGCCCGAATGTCCGGAGAATCCAAAAAAACAAAACTGCTCCTTGATGAAATGAGAAAAACATTTCAGGTAATAATCAACGGTTTTGCCAGAGAAGGAATCGACCGTTCCTGCCTGGATATTTCAAGTCCATCCGCAGATGGAAGAGCAGGTTAAGTTTCGGATTCCGGATAAGCTTGCTCTTAAAACGCAAGTTCAGCGTGGGCAGTACACTACTACACCTAAGATGATGAGGACAAAAAAAGGCAAAATAATCTTAACAGGAGCTAAAATGAAAAATGAGCTTATACCTACTGGCTATAATCACTTCTTAAAGGATATAAAGCAACGCATCCGAACTGCTCAATATGAGGCATTAAAATCTGTAAATAAAGAGATGATTATGCTTTATTGGGATATCGGCAATAAGATTGTTGATAGTCAAAAAAAACATGGCTGGGGCAAAGCGATTGTTAAAACACTATCTAAAGATTTGCAAATTGAATTTCCGGGAATTTCAGGATATTCGGCAGATAACCTTTGGCGTATGAGGAAATTCTATCTGAACTATGCAAATAAATCAAAACTTGCACCATTGGTGCAAGTTTTAGCCTGGGCTCATAATATTGCAATCATGGAAAAATGTAAAAATGATTTAGAGCGTGAATTTTACTTGCGTATGTCTTTAAAATTTGGCTGGACAAAAAACGTATTGATACATCAAATTGAAAATCAAAGTTACGAAAAAACTCTACTTAACCAAACCAATTTTAATAAAACATTGCCTGAAAAAATTAAAAAACAAGCAAGTCTTGCGGTAAAAGATGAGTATACATTTGATTTTTTGGATTTATCTGATAAGCACAGCGAGATTGAACTTGAAAGAGCAATGTTGGCAAAGATAAATAAGTTTCTTATTGAAATGGGTGGTGTGTTTGCTTTTATGGGTAATCAATTTAGACTTGAGGTAGACGGCGAAGAGTATTTTATTGATTTACTCCTATTTCACCGCCGTTTGAAGTGTCTTGTGGCAATTGAACTAAAAATCGGGAAATTCCTGCCTGAGTATGTTGGCAAAATGCAATTTTATCTTACGGCTTTGGATGAACAGATAAAAGAAAAATCAGAGCAGCCTTCTATTGGTATTATTTTGTGTAAAGAGAAAAAGCGCACTATTGTGGAGTATGCGTTAAAAAACAGTAAAAAGCCGATTGCTGTTGCTAATTATCGTGTAACTTCTACTTTGCCAAAAGAATTGCGTAAGGAATTGCCTAGTCCGGAGCAGATTCAAGGGCTATTGGCGGATATTTGATTTTTATCTTAGCCTGAGCTTATTCTCAGATTAAAGAAACATTGCAGTAAAAGCAAAAATACTGTAAACTAACTCAGATATGAAAAAAGCATATATAATTCTGGCTATTCCCGTAATTATTTTATTTACGCAATGTTACGGTAAAGATAATTTGCCGGCGGCGGGCTGGGTAACCGATTCGGAAAAGTTCGCGCTGGAATATCCTTTGGTGGGCGGCAGCAATATGTTTGTAATCAGAACCGTGGAGCAGACAGCGGAAATACTGGAAAAAGGCACCGGTGTAGTGTTTTTGGGTTTTAAAGAATGTTCATGGTGTCAGCTCTATGCAGTATTACTGCACGATGCCGCGCGGGAAAATGATATTAAAAGAATATTTTACTGCGACATAAGAGAAGACCGGCAGAATAATACGGAAAGTTATCAAAGGATTGTTGGTATTTTGGACGGACTGCTTCAATATGACGATGAAGGCAAGCCAAGGATCTATGTGCCGGATGTAACAATAATAGAAAACGGAAAAATAATCAGCCGTGATTTTGAAACTTCCAAAGTTACGCTGGGATATGCTTCTGCCGGGGAATATTGGAATGAAGAGCGTATTGCCGCGCTAAAGAATCGGCTGGGAGCAGGGATGAAGCAAATTGCCGCTTCAATCGGCACAGATTGCAATTCGTGTGATTAATTTTTCCGTCCGCCAAGATATGCCTTTACCACATTATCATCATTTTTTAGTTCTTTTGCCTTGCCTTCAAGCACAATGCTGCCGGTATCCATAACATATCCGTATTTAGCAAGCCCCAGCGCCATTTTTGAATTTTGTTCAACAAGTAAAATAGTTGTTCCGTCATCATGAAGCTGTCGTATTATATTTGATATATCCCTGACAATTAACGGAGCTATCCCCATTGAAGGTTCGTCCATTAAAAGCAGTTTGGGACCAGCCATCAGTCCGCGCCCTATCGCAAGCATCTGCTGTTCGCCGCCGGAAAGGGTTCCGCCCATCTGCTTTGCGCGTTTACCGAGTATGGGAAAACGATCAAATACATTATCCATGCGCCGTTTGCGCTCGTGATTATCTTTTAAATTAAAGGAACCTAGCTCAAGATTTTCCGTAACGGTAAGGTCTTTAAAAATACGACGTCCTTCCGGAAGATGTATAAGACCGCGTTTTACAATTTCGTGCGGCGGCATTTTAGTAATATCTTCGCCGAAAAAAGTAATCTTCCCGCCAGTTGCGCGCATAAGACCGGAGAGTGTTTTTAAAGTAGTGCTTTTACCGGCGCCGTTGCCGCCAAGCAATGTTACAATCTGATCATTTCTTACATTAAAACTAATACCCTTAAGCGCTGCAATTTTTCCGTAATGCGCTTCCAGGTTCTCAACTTTTAAAATAACCTCACCCATGATACGGCTCCTTTGGAGACGAGCCCTCTTCTTCTTCTTCTTCGGTGCCCAGGTATGCGTCAATTACCAGAGGATTTGCCTGCACTTCAGACGGAGTGCCTTCTGCAATTTTAGTACCAAAGTTGATAACCACAACTTTCTCTGACACATCCATTACAATTTCCATATCATGTTCGATCAGCAAAACCGTAATGCCAAGTTCATCTCTAAAGCGGCGTATCAGGCGGACAAGATCATCTTTCTCTTCACGGTTAAGACCGGCAGCGGGTTCGTCAAGCAGCAGCAGTTCCGGTTTTGCAGCAAGAGCACGCGCCCATTCGGTACGGCGCTGGTCACCGCAGCTAAGGTTTTTCGCCAGCTTGTTTTTCAAATCCGGGATGCCGATAAAATCCAGGCAATGCAGGGCGTTTTCAAGTATCTGCCTCTCCTCTTCGCGCTGCCGTTTATGGCGAAGGAGAGCGCCTAACAGAAACTGTTTGCTGATGCTGTGAGCGCCGCTCATAACATTTTGCAGCACAGTCATATTTTTAAACAGGCGCACATTCTGAAAAGTACGTATTATTTTTTTGTAGGTAATTTGATAGGGAGCAAGCCCTGTAAGCGATTGGTTATTATACAAAATTGAGCCGGATGTAGATTTATAAAAGCCTGTAAGACAATTAAAAGTGGAAGTTTTACCTGCGCCGTTAGGTCCAATCAATGCGGTTATGGAATTTTTTTCTACTTCAAAACTTAAATTGTCAATGGCGGTAATTCCGCCAAAACGCATTGTTAAATCTTTAACTTCCATTAACGCCATAATGTAACCTAAAGCCTTCTTTCAGGCCAAATACCCTGAGGCCTGTTTATCATTACAAAAATCAATAATATGCCGAAAAACAACATTCGCGCATCCGAAATATATTTTACATTTCGGAAAATCTCCGGGAATATTGCAAAAAATGCCGCCCCCAGCAGTACGCCGGGTATTTTTCCCATACCGCCAAGAACAACAGCAAGCAGCACATTGGCGCTCAGCACAAACTGGAATGAGTTAGGTGAAATGGCTGTCATTCGCACAGCATAAAAACTGCCTGCAAGACCACCCATCACCGTTCCGGCAATAAAGGCAAAAAGTTTATACAATGTAGTATTTACGCCCATAGCCTGAGCAGCATCCTGATCTTCACGGATATATTCCAGCGCCCTGCCAAAACGAGAATTTTTTATTCTATAACTGATAACGATAAAAAGTATCACCAGTATTAAAAACACATAATACCAATGGGTTACGCTTTTTAGCTGCATATCAAAAATAAAAGGCCTTTGTATCCCGCTTATGCCGGAAGCAGCGCCTGTTATCTGCAAATTTCTTGCCGTTATGCGCACAATTTCGCTGAAACCAAGCGTAACTATGGCAAGATAATCGCTTCGCAGCCTGAGTGTCGGCCCTCCGATAATACAGGCTGCAATTACCGATGTAATCACCGAAACGGGAAGGGTGAGCCAGAAATTCCAGCCGAAAGTTTTCATAAGTATAGCGGTCGTGTATGCGCCTATCGCAAACTTTGCCGCAAAGCCAAGGTCGCAAAGACCGCAGTAACCGACAATGACATTTAAGCCCATGGCAAGCAGCATATAAAAAAAAGCAAACCATATAACGTTGAGCCAGCGATCGTTTGTAAAAAGCGGAAGGCTTACGGCTATCAGAAAAAGAAAGGCAAACACGCTCCATTTTATTTTTTTGTTATCCATTGCGGTGTAGCCTTTATCAACAAGCGATCCAAAAAAATTTGAAACAGAGCCTGTAATTTCTGATATTTTTTTCATTACATCCTCTCTATCTCGGTTTTACCCAACAAACCGTTTGGTCTGAAAATGAGCATAACTATCAATATACCAAAGGCAAAAACATCTTTCCATTCGGATCCCAGTCTTTGTGTACCAACAGCTTCCAAAAGCCCAAGCAGCAAACCTCCCAGCATTGCACCTGGCAGCGAACCAATACCGCCTATTACCGCCGCAGTAAAAGCTTTTAATCCTATAATGTATCCCATAAAAAAATGAACATTCGAATAATAAACACAAGCCATGCTTCCTGCAACAGCCGCCAGCGCAGATCCAATCATAAATGTAAGACCGATTACTTTATTAACATTTATTCCCATAAGGCGGCAGGTATCTTTATCAAGCGAGATGGCGCGCATTGCTTTGCCCCACATGGTTTTGCTGATAAAAAGCGTTAGCCCTATCATTAAAGCGGCTGTTATTAAAACCAGAACAATTTGTATATAGGTAACAGTAATATTTTCGCCGAACTTAATGCCGGAGGTATTGTCCAGCCCGCTGGTAAAAAAGAGAAACCTGCTGTTTGTCTGAATCATAACAGTATTATTGATAACAAGTGATACGCCCACCGCTGTTATCAGCAATGATAATCTCGGCGCATCAAAAAGCGGTTTATACGCAACACGCTGCACCAAAAAACCAAGAAGGGCGCAGAAAATCATGGCGGCTAACAAAGCAAGAACAAGAGAAACAGGACCTCCTACAACAACAGACAAAGCTCCGAACACGGCAAAACATATAAAAGCGCCTGCCATATAAATGTCGCCGTGCGCGAAGTTTAACAATTTGATAATCCCATATACCATGGAGTATCCGAGCGCTACAAGCGCATAAAAAGAACCGGATATTAATCCATTGATAAGCTGCTGCAGGTATAATTCTACTGTTGAGAACATTGCTTAATATATTTACGGAGTATAAAGATTATATACGCCGTTTCTAATCTGTATAATTATAAAGTTAGAATTGGCAAGTTCTCTTTCCGGAGTAAAGCTGATAAAACCGGATAATCCCTGATAACTTATATCCTGCAATACATCGCGTACCGCCGCAGTCCTTGTGGTTCCTGCCTGCTCAACTGCTGTTTTAAGAAGCCAGATTGTATCGTAGCAAAGTGTCGCATAAGCGCCGGGATCAAGATTATATTTTTCTTTATAGGCAGCCAAAAATTCACCGCCGCCTTCCGAGAATTCAACATTGGGAGGAGATGTGACAAACACGCCTTCTCCGGCAGGACCGCAAGCTGTAATCAATTCTACTGATGAAGAACCGTCTCCTGCGCAAATGTAACCGGTATAGCCGCCCTGACGTAGCTGACGAACTACATTGCCGCCGTCTGCGAAATAACCGCACCAATAAACAAACTCTGCGCGAGAATTGCGGATTGCCGTAACAATTGCAGAAACATCAGGCGCGCCTTTTTCCATTACTTCTGTAGCGACAATCTGAAACCCTGCACCAGGCAGTTTTGCCTGACATATATCTGATAGATTTTGCGTATAGTCATCACCCTGATGTATGAGAGCTACTCTTCTTACGCCAAGACTTCTTAATAATGATATAAGGCTGTCAACCTGATGTGTGCCCGGACTGTTAATCATAAAAGTCTGATTAAGCCCCAGCTCGGTAATCCTTGTAGAGTTAGCCGCAGAAACCAGCATTATAAGGTCTTTGTAAAAAAATTCCTGAAGCGCAGGAATTGTCGCTCCGGAACAATAACCGCCTACTACAAAATGCGGATTCTGCGAAGTGATCATTGTTGCCGCCTGAGCTGCCATAAGCGCATCACAACCGTCATCTGCCGGCGGTAAAAGTTCCAGCATTCTGCCAAGAACGCCGCCTGCTGCATTGACATGGTCAACAGCCAGCGCAAACGAATTGTACATATCGTTTCCAAAGTATGCTTCAGAACCGGAAACAGGAACCAAAACACCAATCTTGATATTTCCGGTGTCGGACGGACCGCTTGAACGTCTGCACGCGCCTGTTACAACACAAAAAACAAGCACCAGCGCGAGAACTGCAAAAAATTGTCTGGATAATTTAATCATTAAAATACTCCTTATTTAGTTATGATTTGATTATTATATTATCACAAGGACAGCAAATGTCAAGAGTTTGGAAGAACTCTCGCGGAGGCGCAGAGACGCAGAGGACGCGGAGTTATTGTTCGAATACGGAGTCTTAAACCCTAGAAATATATCGAAGCTTTGATATATATGGGATTAAGGTTAAGATTTCGTACTAGAACTCTGCGTCCTCTTTCAAACCTTCGGTTTGCAGTCCGCGCCTCTGCGAGAGTCTTGGCAAATCTTATCTCGCTATCTCGAAATCGCTGAAGCCCCAGGAGTATTGCACTGGTTTTTGCTGGAACAGCTGCGTCTTTGTTATATCTTTTACGCTGTTTAAAACATATCCGCTTAATTGCAGTACGCTGATGCTG
>WQXG01000030.1 GCA_009784975.1 Treponema sp. | reverse complement strand
TAGATGGCTTTACGCCAGATTTCAACTTACGGCATCGGAGCAATTTGCAGAACGAATAAAGCATGATGCAATAAAAGAAGCGGAGGCAAAGAAGAAAGAACTTCTTCTTGAAGCGAAAGAACAAATAATCCGTGAAAGGAACCAGCAGGAGAGGGAGACTCGGGAACGCAGGGCGGAATTGCAACGGTATGAACGCCGTGTTGTGCAAAAAGAAGAAACACTGGATAAAAAAATAGCTCAAATTGAGCATACTGAACAGTTGTTTGTCGAGAAGGAAAAAACCTTTCAGCAGCGGGACGATGCGCTTTCCAAAGAGGAACAGCGTTATCGTGCGGAACTTGAACGTATTTCCGGGCTGTCCTCTGATGAGGCAAAAGCTCTGATAATCAAGAACCTGGAAAGCGAAGCAAAACATGATGCTCAAACGCTGATTAACAAGATTGAGCAGGAAGCCAATCATGCGGCAGAAAAAAGAGCGCGTGATATTCTTGTTGCAACGATTCAGCGGCTTTCTACGGAAGTGACAGGTGATGTAACAGTAACAACTGTTACGCTGCCCAATGATGAAATGAAAGGGCGCATCATAGGAAGGGAAGGACGAAATATCCGAACCCTGGAAACCTTAACAGGCGCAGACATTATCATTGACGACACGCCCGAAGCGGTTGTAATTTCCTGCTTTGATCCGGTGCGCCGTGAAATAGCAAAGGTTGCTCTTGAACGGCTGATTCTTGACGGGCGGATTCATCCGGCCAGAATCGAGGAAATCGTAATTAAGGTTAGCAAGGACATTTCGCAGAAAATATTTGAAGAAGGCGAAAGGGTTCTTTTTGATTTGGGTATTCACAACATCAAGCAGGACGCTGTCCGCGCGCTTGGCCGTTTGTATTTCCGCACCAGTTACGGTCAGAATGTACTCCAGCATTCAAGAGAAGTGGCAATTATTGCCGGTATGCTGGCTGCAGAAGTCGGCTGCAACAGAGATCTTGCGAAACGCGCTGCCTTGCTGCACGACATTGGAAAAGGTGTTGAATCAGATTCCGATCAGAACCATGCGGAAATCGGCATGGATATGGCGCGTAAAATGGGCGAGGATCCGCGTATCATCAATGCTATCGGCAGTCACCACAATGATATTGAGCCAACCTGCATAGAAGCGGTTCTTGTGCAAATTGCCGACGCAATTTCCGCAGCGCGTCCGGGTGCCCGCAAGGAAACTCTGGACAATTACATGAAGCGCCTGGAAAATCTGGAAAGTATTGCCAATGCCTTTACCGGCGTAGAAAAATCCTTTGCAGTTCAGGCAGGCCGTGAGCTGCGTATACTTGTGAATAACGAAGCTGTTAACGATGAGCAAACAAAGGATCTTGCCAAGGAAATTGCCAAGAAAATAGAGAACGATCTTCGGTATCCCGGCCGTATAAAGGTTACGATGATACGCGAAACGAGAATAACCGAATACGCAAGGTAATGAGTTTTATTTATAAAAGGATACGCAATGAATATTTTAGATTCGATCTCAAAAAAATTCTTTGCGTATCTTTATGGATTTGGGGCGATCGATGTTTGGCTGGGGAGAGGTGCGTTTTCCTGCGGGGAAAATAATGGTTGTGTTCATGTTCTTACTGATGCGGGGATTGCGGAATTAGCCGGGCTTTTTGAAGACTTGCGTTATCCAGGAGTTGATCTTGCGGATGCGGCGCTGGATGAAGCAGGCGACTGCCCGCGTACCTGGTATTTTAGATGCGTAGATTCCATAAAAGATAATAATCCTTCTTTTTCTTTATTGGATTTTTACCGGGATTGCAAAACCAGCGCTTTTTATTATCCGCGCGGAATTCATCCGCTGCTTAAAAAAATTAAAAGAGGCACGCTCCCCGGAAATCCTTCTGTTGAGCAAATTGACCCGCTGCAAATTATTAAAGATAGATTCGATTCTGAAATCGATCATACTCTCCTGCTGATGGATGCAGCTTTAATTTTGGCAAAATATTTTGATGCGGATGCTGATCTGGCGCCTGGCACTATTGAAAATATTGCTGTTCATCTGGGTCTTCACGGCAACAGCATGGTGCCCAGCAAGGAACATCAGCGTGTTTTTCTCTCGGAACTGATTACTTCTCCCAATCCCTGGCTGGGTTTAGAATTATTAAAAGCAAGCGGTTTTATAGGCAAGTTTTGGAAGGAGCTGGCTATTATCGAAAACGCCGATCATTCAAAAGATTTTCACCCTGAAGGAAACGCATGGGTGCACACAATGGAAACTTTCCGCCACAGAAAAGTTTCCGGCGGGGGCCGCAGCGATCTCCGTCTCTCCCTGGGACTTTTACTGCACGATTCCGGAAAACCAATCGCTCCTTCCACAAGTTATCACCGCTATGACGGCCATGCCGAATTGGGAGAAATGCAGGCGCGGCGCTTTCTTGAACGGCTGGGATTCGGCGCGTCTATAACAAAGGATATTTGCTTTCTCGTAAGAAACCACATGCTCCCCGCCGCCTTGCCCCGTCTGCCGCTGTTCCGTACCGAACAGATAATGTCCTCTCCGCTGTTCCCGCTTCTCATGGAACTTTACCGCTGTGATGAATCTTCGTCTTTTAAAGGTTTGGATTGTTACTATGAAAGCAGCGCGGTTTATCAGCAGTTTTTAAGAAACAAGCGTAATCCTTACCGCAGTTTACGCTTCCAGAATTAAAAGTGTTTTAGGATCCAGTTTCATTGCCATGGATCTGGAAATTATTGAACCCCTGTCTTTGGAAATGGAAAGTTCAACATAATCTGTTTTAGGCTGAAGCACAATTACAATATCAATTTGATCTGCAAAACCGCTTAATACCTGCGGTATGTTTTCTTTATCATAGCTTTCTTCATTTACAGAACAGCTATACCAGACGTTAACCCCAAGTTCTACTGCGAAATTTTTAACATTGGTTAAACTCGCATTATCTATGCGGGAAAAATCATATCCGTCAATTATTATGGAGTCGGCTTTAAAGCCGCCTTCAATTATCATTGCGCGCAGGCTTCTTAAAATTTGCTCTTTTGTAACGCCGTCCTGGCTGAAATTCATTAGTACGCGGTTTTTTATAAGGTCATTTTTTATTTCCGCAGTATTTTCCAAATCTTCTTCGTCCGGTTTTATAAATTCGTTAAAAATATCTTCATACCACAGTGTTACATAATTGTTGTGCTGTCCAAGAAAGCGGGTAAAGGAAACATGTATAATTTTTTTACCGTGAAGAAGTTTATCAAGAGCCAGCTGCACCAGTACCGATGTTTTTCCCACTCCATTGGGTGAAGCGATTACGCCGATTTCGCCGGGCTTAAGGCCGCCGTTGATGGATTGTTCAAAAATGCGGATGGGACTTCTTTGAATTAATTCACTTAACTCCATGGTTTTTCTCCTTCTTGTTGATTAACACTTCGGATACATTTTGGGGTACTTTTGCGTATTTTTCAAATTCCATTGTAAATTCCGCTTTGCCCTGTGTAAGCGAGCGCAATATTGTGGAATACCCGAACATTTCGCTTAACGGAACTTCGGCTTCTACGCGGGAAAATTGACCGTCTTCCAGAGAAGATATAATTATTCCGCGTCTTTGGTTGATCGAGCCAAAAATGTTTCCCTGAAACTCTGTCGGACCTTCTACCCATACTTTCATGATTGGTTCCAGAATGCAGGGTTTCGCCTTATTGTATGCTTCGCGGAAAGCGCCGATTGCCGCAGACTGGAAAGCAATGTCCGATGAATCTACCGGATGGCTTTGGCCGTCGTTTATTACACAGCGGATATTAACGATTGGGAAACCTATCAAACTGCCTTTTTTAACCGCCTCTTTAAATCCTTTGTCGCAGCTAGGCACATATTCAGTCGGGATTGAGCCGCCCTTAATCAAATCTTCAAACTCGTAATCACCATCCGTAAACGGTTCCATGTATCCTGCCACGCGCCCGTACTGGCCTGCGCCGCCTGTTTGTTTTCTGTGAGTGTAATTGAACTCCGCTTTCTGCGTAATTGCCTCACGGTATGCAACCTGCGGCATTCCTGTTTCTACATCGCATTTATATTCGCGGCGCATACGCTCGATATACACTTCAAGATGCAGTTCCCCCATTCCTTTAATGATGGTCTGGTTGGATTCAGGATCTACAAAAGTTTGAAAAGTAGGATCTTCTTTTGTAAAACGATTTAATGCCTTTGCAAGCTGATCTGCGCTTTTTTTATCTTTTGGCATAATTGCAAGCGAGATAACCGGCGCAGGAACAAACATTGATGTCATTGCGTAATTTAAACTGCTGTCGCAGAAAGTATCGCCGCTTGCACATTCAATTCCAAAAAGAGCAACGATATCTCCGGGGCTGCCTTCGCTTATATCTTCCATGCTGTCTGCATGCATTCGCACAAGCCTGCCGACTTTAAACCTTTTTTTTGAACGGGTATTTATTAGCTCTTCGCCTTTTTTAATTTTACCCTGATATACCCGCACATAGGTTAACTGACCGTATTGGCCGTCTTCCAGCTTAAAACCAAGCGCAACAACGGGACTTTTTTCATCGGTGTTTAATTCTGTTTTTTCTTCGTTTTTATCAAGATCAAGAGCATAATTTTTTATTTCTGTCGGATCGGGAAGATAATATGTTACCCCGTCCAGCAGCGGCTGAATACCCTTAAATCTGTAAGCGGAACCCAGCATTACAGGCACAAATTGTTCGGCGAGAGTTCCTTTGCGTATTGCGGCATAAATCATTTCTTCCGGGATTTTTTCGCCGCCAAGAAATTTTTCCGCAAGCTCATCATCAAACATTGAAATTGCATCCATCAATTCTTCGCGGTATTTTTCCGCATCTGCTTTTAAATTAGCCGGTATCTCTTCTGTTCTGAGCGTTTCGCCCTGAGGTCCGTCAAAGTAAACGGCTTTCATTGTTACCAGGTCTATAACGCCTTCGAATTTATCTTCCAGTCCGATTGGGATTTGAATCATCTCGGCATTAAGCCCGAGCTTTTCGCATAATTGAATCCGCACCTTAAAAGGATTTGCTCCCGTGCGATCGCACTTGTTAACAAATGCAATGCGCGGCACATTGTAGCGTTTAAGCTGACGGTCAACAGTGATGGACTGAGACTGCACTCCGCCCACTGCGCACAATACAAGGACTGCGCCGTCCAGCACACGCAGCGATCTTTCCACCTCGATGGTAAAATCTACGTGACCGGGCGTGTCAATTACATTAATTGTATAGTCTTTCCATGTCACCTGAGTTGCGGCGGATTGAATTGTAATGCCGCGTTCGCGCTCAAGTTCCATGTGATCCATTGTGGCGCCGACGCCGTCCTTGCCCCGGACTTCGTGGATGGCATGAATTTTTTTGCTATAAAACAAAATCCGTTCCGAGAGGGTAGTTTTTCCTGAGTCGATATGCGCACTTATACCTATATTGCGCATTTTATTTACATTATTTTTGGTCATTATTTTTCTGGCAGCGCTTTCATTTTTTCTTTTAGTTCTAACAGCATAATATCAGCAGAAGCATCTGATTTTTCCAATTCCCTGAATTGTCTTTCCAGATTGGCGCCGCTGCTAAGATCCTGTAGTTCTTTGGAGGCATCAGCCATTGCTTCCATTTCATCAACTTTGGCAGCCATTCTGTCAAATGCATCAAAAGCGCTGCGATTAACTGATACAGAGGAGATGGTGTCCTGAATTTTCTGCTGGGCTTCGGCGCGTTTGGCGCGCGCAATAAGCAGATTTTTTTTACGCCTGGCTTCTTCGACTTTGGTTTGCAGTTCCCTCAGGCTTTCTTTTAATTGATCTACCGAAAGTTTCTGGGCTTCCCATTGTTTTTGATATTGGGCAGAGGCATTGTCATATTCCTGTTTGCGCAAAAGAGCTTCTTTTGCAAGATCATCTTTGCCGCTTGTTACAGCGAGCATCGCCTTGCGTTCCCATTCCTTTGACTGCGCAAATTGATTATCTTTTTCGCGTTCCAGTTTTTTCTCGTCCGCAATTGCCATAGCGACAGCTTTTTTGGATTCGATTAACTGTTCGTTCATCTCGATAATAAGCTGATTTAACATTTTTTCCGGTTTTTCCGCTTTGCCAATCAAAGCGTTTACATTCGCGGCTATAAGCGTTTTAAGTCTAGAAAAGATACCCATGCTTTAGGCTCCTGATTTTTCCCTGTATTTGGAAAGAATTGGATAATGCTCTGCCAAAGCAAGACTGAACGACTCCAGCGCTGCCCGGAAATTTTCATAGTCCATACTGTCATATTGCAGAGTATTAATTAAAATTATTTTTTTATTGTCGTTATCAACCGCATAAGCTCCGTGTACAACATCCGTGGCATTTAATCCAAGAAGCCTGGTGTATAGCTCCAAAAGATTTTCTTTTGGAATATCCATTATTTCTGCCCTGATAACAACCAGAGGTTCGGCATACACAATGGCTACACCCTGTAATACGTGCTCTTCATCGTCCAGCAGCCATAAACTATCGTCTACCTGCTGATACGTTAACATTAAATCTATTAAGTATTGTTCTATTTTATTATCTGCCATAAAAATTACCCCAGTAAGACCTGACCGCCGTCATCAATTGCAAGTATGCTCTTGCATTCCGAACAGCGGAAACGTCCCGGTTTAACGGCTTTTAATTTTTTATAACAGATTGGGCAGGATACAACTTTCGGGAAAATCGATGGTTTTTCCTGCACCTGATCCGAATTAAAAAACCGTATAGAATCGGTCATGCTTTCCTTGATGTTAAAAAATTGAGAAAAACCCAGCAACTGGAAAACTTCAAAAACTTTAGGTTGAATGTCCAGTAGGACAAGATCCCCGCCCTGCGGTTTAACGGCCTTTAGAAAGGTCGTAAATGAACCAATACCTGTGGATGAAACATAATTTAAACTACCGCACTGAAAAATTAATCTAACAAATCCTGATTCAATGGCTTTTTGAACACGCTTCTGGAAAAAATTGGAATTATACGTGTCGATATACCCGGTCAAAGTCAATAACAGACATCTAGGCGCCTCGGTAATTTTATCAAGTTTTATTTTGAGGCTTTCATCTTTTTCGTCATCGAACCCAGGAACGATATCATTATTAAGCATTTCACTTCCTTATCCAAATTTACCCCCAAGCACACCGCAATGAGGATATTCAGCTTAATAATAGTGTTTTTTAAAAAAAATGTCAAGACGGACAGACGAAAGCCGGATGCCGGACGCCGGATTGTGCTATAATAATGAATGATCTTAACAGATGTCTATATAGTCCTTTCCAATGTCTCAGAACCCGGTAACGCAGGAGCGGTTTGCAGGGCGATGAAAAACATGGGGTTAACACGGCTCAGGTTAGCGTCCCCTCACCCCCTCGACCTTGAAAAACTCCATTCCAGGGCAGTAAATGCCCGGGATATTTGGGAAAATGCCCAAATTTTCGGCAATTTAGCCGAAGCTGTCGCCGATTGTCCCATTGTAATCGGTACAACCCGCCGCCGGGGCAATTACCGTAAAAACGTATCCATGACCCCCCGTACCCTGGCAGCCTGGCTCTCCGAGCGCCCGGGCCCCGCCGCCATTGTTTTCGGTAATGAGCGCACCGGTCTTGAAGACGCAGAACTGGAACTATGCAATTTTGCCTCCCACATCCCGGTCTCTGAGGCGTGCCCTTCCCTCAATCTGTCCCATGCGGTGCAGCTTTATGCTTACGAACTGTTTCTTGCCCTGGAGCAGCAGCTTCCTGTTAAAGGAGAGTGGTCTCCCATAAACCAGGCGGAAATCGCTGCCCATGTCAGCTCAATCACCGATACGCTGGCAAGTCTTGGTTTTTACAAAAATCCGGGCAGAGAGGAACAAACGCGCTTTTTGCACGATGTTATAGCGCGGGCAGGTTTGGGGGAGAGGGAATGCCGCTACTTTGGGGAAATTATTACGAAGGCGGCTCGGCTGGGGACACTCAGGTAAAAGATACATAACGTATGTATGCCGGTTTATCCCACTAGTCAAAGCCTCAAGTTCATGCTAAAATCTACTTATTATTAACAAGAATAAAAAGCAGAGGAAAAAAATGGCAGAAAAAAATTTTGTAACAATCGAAGGTAATACTGCGGCGGCGCATGTTGCCCACGCGTTAAGCGAAGTAATCGCGATTTATCCGATTACCCCTTCCAGCCAAATGGGGGAACTCTCAGACGAGTTTTCAGCCCAGGGGCGTAAAAACATCTGGGGAGCTATCCCGGATGTCGTAGAATTGCAGTCCGAAGCGGGCGCAGCAGCGGCAGTGCACGGAGCGCTTACAACCGGCGCAATGTCCACCACATTTACCGCTTCTCAGGGCTTGCTGCTCATGATTCCCACTATGTATAAGGTTGCCGGGGAACTTACCTCCACGGTATTTCATATCTCCGCAAGGGCATTGGCTACATCCAGCCTTTGTATTTTCGGCGATCATCAGGATGTTTTAGCCTGCCGCCAGACCGGCTGGGGTATGCTGTCTTCAAACAATGTTCAGGAAGTAATGGACCTTGCAGTTATCGCCCACGCGAGCACTCTTAGATCCAGGGTTCCCTTCCTTCATTTCTTTGACGGTTTCCGCACCAGTCATGAGACTCAGAGGGTAGAGGAAGCTTCTTACGATTTAATGCGCCAGATGATCGATGATGATCTTGTTGCAGCACACCGCGAACGCGGATTAAACCCTGAAAAACCGATGATCCGCGGAACTTCCCAGAACCCGGACACATATTTCCAGGGAAGAGAAGGCGTAAACAAGTACTACGAAGCTTGCGCCGGTATCGTTCAGGCAGAAATGGATAAATACGCCAAATTGACAGGAAGAGCATATAAGTTATTTGACTACTACGGCGCAAAAGACGCAGAAAAGGTCATCATTATAATGGGTTCCGGCGCAGACACTGTCGAAGAAACAATTGACTATCTGAACGCCAAAGGCGAAAAAACCGGTATGATTAAAGTTCGCCTGTACCGCCCCTTTGATGCAAAGGCATTTGTAAAAGCTCTGCCGTCAACAGTAAAGTCGATAGCCGTCCTTGATCGCACAAAAGATCCGGGCGCCAATGGTGAGCCGCTTTATCAGGATGTACGCACTGCCATTGCAGAGTTGCAGTTCTCCGGTGAATTTAAAGCCAATCCGCTTGTTCTGGGCGGACGCTACGGACTTGGTTCAAAAGAATTTACTCCAACCATGGTCAGGGCTGTATTTGATAACCTGTCCGGTAAAAAAATCGCCAACTTTGTTGTCGGTATTAAAGACGACGTACTTGGCAAGAGCCTTGATTACGATATGGATTTCGTTCTTGACGAAAAAGATATGTACGAAGCTCTCTTCTACGGCCTTGGCGCAGACGGAACAGTCGGTGCGAACAAGAACTCAATCAAAATAATCAGCGAAGCAAAACCGGAATACAGTGTTCAGGCTTACTTCTCCTACGACTCAAAAAAATCCGGCGGCTTTACAGTTTCTCATCTTCGCTTTAACAAGAGCGGAGGCAAGATTCGCCGCCCGTATTTTATAAACTCTGCGGACTTCCTTGCTGTTCACAAGTTCTCCTACATGGATATGTACAACATGCTTCCAAGGGTAAAAACAGGCGGAACCTTCCTTCTTAACAGCCCTTTTAAAGCAGCGGATGTATGGAAAGAACTCCCGATTGAAGTTCAGGAAAAAATAATCAATAAAAAGCTGAAATTCTATGTTATCAATGCAGCCGAAATTGCACGTAATACCGGAATGGGTAACCGCATTAACACCGTTATGCAGGCTGCTTATTTTAAAATTTCCGGCATATTGGATGAAAAAGAAGCTGTAACACGCATGAAAGAACATATCGAATTATCCTATGGTAAAAAAGGGAAAGATGTTGTTCAAAAGAATTATGCCACTGTAGACGCTTCATTAAACGCAGTAGAAGAAGTAAAGTATACCGGCACAGAAGGCAGCAAACACATGAGGAAACCCTTTGCAACAGCGCAAAACGATTCACGCCCGGATGCAAAATGGATTCAGGAAACACTTGGAGCAGTATCGTTCCAGTTCGGCGAAACATTGCCTGTCAGCAAAATCCCCGCAGACGGAACTTTCCCAACAGCAACCAGCCAGTACGAAAAACGCTCTGTTGCAGAACGCGTTCCATTGTGGAACCCCGCTGATTGTACCCAGTGCGGTATTTGTACAGTTGTATGTCCTCACGCTTGTATGAGAATGAAAACTCTTACAAATGATCAGGTTTCAAAAGCGCCTAAAGGTCTCTTAACTGCCGACATCGTAAACAAAAAAGCAG
This sequence comes from Treponema sp., assembly GCA_009784975.1. Taxonomy (GTDB): domain Bacteria; phylum Spirochaetota; class Spirochaetia; order Treponematales; family Breznakiellaceae; genus WQXQ01. The sequence goes on along the minus strand of WQXG01000030.1, from coordinate 28,000 downwards.
TAGAAGGCGACAAGGCAACATTGGCAATCGCTTACGAAGATTGTTATGAATGCGGTCTGTGTCTTACAGCTTGTCCGCAGTGCAAAGAAGACGGCAGCAAACAGGCTCTTAAGTATGTACCATACTCCGATGCTCCCGAGTTCCGCGCTGAACAGGTAAAGGTTTGGGATTACTTCCTTAGTCTCCCCGACACTCCAATATCAGGCGAGCTTAACAATGCTCTGTCTCTTGCCTACAAACGTCCATTGTTTGAATTCTCCGGCGCTTGCGGCGGATGCGGTGAAACACCTTATATCAAACTTATGTCCCAGCTCTTTGGTGATAGAGCGATTATCGGTAACGCCACCGGTTGTTCATCAATCTACGGCGGAAACCTGCCGACTACTCCCTATTGTCAGAATGCGCAAGGACGCGGACCGGTATGGTCAAACAGCCTCTTTGAAGACACAGCAGAATTTGCATACGGCTTCAGATTGACAGCTGATAAACTTGCCGAACATGCACGTGAAATGGCAGTAAAAGCAAAAGGCGAAGGTCTTGCAACTGCAATCATCGACAAACTTCTTGCCAACAATCAGGCAGACGATGCCGCTATCGAAGCACAGCGCAAAAATGTCGAAGATTTAAGAGCTGCATTAAAAGGCAACAATAGCTCAACAGCAAAAATGCTGCTTTCCGTAGCAGACCACTTTATCGTTAAGTCCGTTTGGGGCTTCGGCGGCGACGGTTGGGCATACGACATCGGTTTCGGCGGATTGGATCACGTTATTGCATCCGACAGAAACGTAAACCTGCTTTGTATGGATACCGAAGTATACTCCAACACAGGCGGTCAGATGTCAAAAGCTACACCGATAGGTTCAATTGCAAAGTTTGCATACAGCGGAAGAAGCATCGGCAAAAAAGACCTTGGCGCTATTGCAATGAGTTACGGTCATGTTTATGTCGCCTCAATTTCGTTAGGCGCAAACATGGCGCAAACCATCAAGGCTTTCCGTGAAGCGGAATCCTACAATGGTCCGTCGCTCATCATCGCTTACTCGCACTGTATCGCCCACGGCATCGACATGAGCAAGGGTCTTGAGCAGGGCAAAGCGGTAGTAACAAGCGGCTTGTGGCCTCTGTATCGCTACGATCCAAGACTCAAAGCACAGGGCAAGAACCCCTTCCAGCTTGACTCCAAAGATCCAACCACCGCTCTGGAAGATTTCATGTACAAGGAAACCCGCTTCAGAAGCCTTAAAGATGCCGACCGTGCACGCGCCGATAAGCTGCTTGCACTGGCTAAAGCAAACGCCGAACGGAAGTGGAAAGAGCTTAAGTATCTGGCGGAGAGACCATTCTAGTAAGTTTGTAAGCGACATTGCGCCTTCGGCGCAACGATCGCTTACAAACACGTTTAACGACATTGCGGTGCAACGTCGTTAAACTCAGCGGTTTACGGGCGACGAGTGCCTTGCGGCACCGTCGCCTGGACATTCTGCCTTCGGCAGAACGTCGTAAACCGCCATAGTCCCCTGGCTTTGCTGGGGGGCTTTTTTTTGAAGCGATTGGAAGCCGGTAAAATGAGTCTAAAAAGTAAAAAGGTCTTTCAGGCTGATTAATTTGACATTGCCCATTTCATTTGCAAGGGATTCGCAGGATTTTGAAAAAGGCACTTTGGAAAACATAAAATAATAGACATTTGCGGCAGCATATAACAATTTAGACCTTTCCACAAGTATTTTTAAAGCAGCGGTATCCTTTAATTCATTGCGCCATTTACATTCAGCAAAAATAAATTGCTTTTTGCTTGTATCAGAAAATACAATATCAATTTCTTCGTCATCCGCCCCCCACCATCTGCCGGACTTTGTAAAAATAAAAGGCAAAGCTGATAAATTATTCATTCGAATCATGTATTGCATGCAAATATCTTCAAATGGAATGCCAATATAGCTGTTAAGTTCAGGCAAAAACGATTTAAAAAGAGCAATACCTGCACCTTGTTCAATAACAGTCTTATTTGTAAATACATAACGATACCAGAATCGGTAACAATTATCTTTGATACGGTAAAGACCTTTTCTGCTTTTTTCCGGATTTTCTCCAAAAGGAAATTCTCTGTATAAAATATTAAGTCCTATTAGTGTATCTATGTATTTTATCACCTTTGCTCGATCTTCACCGATTTTTACAGCAATATCATTTAATTTTGTTGCTCCTAAAGCAATAGCAGAAATAATCGAATTATATATAGCTCCTTCCCTTAATTCCTGTTTAAGAAGCATTAATGGTTCTTCATATAAATAACCGGAAGATTCAAAAAAAAGAGATTCTATGTTTTTTTCAAAGCTTAGGTGTTTATCAATTCTGGAAATATAATAAGGCGTTCCGCCGATACAGGAATAAAACTTAATTATTTCTTCGTTGTTGTATTTTGAAAGCATCTGCGCAGCATCAACATAATCAAAACCGGCAAGTTTCATTTGTGCTGTACGTCTGCCAAACAACGGACTTTTACTGCCCAATACTTCATTTTCCATAAAACTGATTTGACTGCCGGAGAGAATAATAAATATATTAGTTTCTTTTAATTTATGATCTATTACATTTTGCAGTATAGATTTAAGCCCTTTGTTTGCTCCGGCAGCATAAGGAAATTCATCAAAGACAACTATTAGACGTTTATTACGTGCTTTTTCGGCGAGAAACAAAAATGCGCTGTTCCAGTCTGTAAAGGCAGGTAATCCTGATTTTTCCAAACCAAAAAATTGAAATAACAGCTTTGAGAATATTTCCAGATTAATTTTATCGTTTGCTTCCTGTGCAGAGAAAAAAATCGCCGGTTTACCCTGAATAAAATGTGAGATTAGTGTTGTTTTTCCAATCCGGCGGCGGCCGTATAATACAAGAAGTTCAAATCCTTGTTTTTTATACAGTTTTTCCAGTATTTCCAGCTCTTTTATTCTTCCAAAAAACACGCTATACCTCCGTATTTAGTATAATCATGAATAGTATAATCACGAGTATACTATAATAAAAAGATAATACATTTAATTATCCCTGTCAACTAGTATCTGGCAGAAAGACCGTTCTAGGTTAGCATTGTAGATTGAATACAGCCCCTAGCCGTTTTGGTTAGGGGGCTTTTTTTATCCGCTGTAAAATCCGTCTTTCCAGTTAAACCTGCTTGAATTGGGAAGAGGAGAATTTTTACTGATAGAGCGCATAAGATCTTTATACTCTGATTTTTTTATAGTTATACCGGAGAGGTCAATTATAAATCGTCCAAAACCTGCTTCTTTTAAAAATGGGATTTTATCGGTTATAGAAAAATGTTTTTGTGAATAAACGCGGGACCCATCCAGGTCTGTAACAAAAGAAAAACTTTCGCCCATGTTATCTGTAAACGATTTAAATTTAAAAATAGAGCCAAGATCTGTTCTGATGTTGAATAACGGCGGATACGCAAAAACAGTTATAAAAAACTTTGAATGTAATAAATTGCTGCTCTTGCGTTTACTGTTATGACTGCCGGCGCCGGAAATCAAACTTTCTTTAATGGTGCGCTCAAGATTTTGCCTGTTGTTTTCCAATGGCGAAACAAAACCATCTACGCCTAGTGAAGCAACAAATGAAAGTGACCATGAATTGAACATATAAAGCCATGGTCCTGCGATCAACCTTGTTTTTTCAAACTCTCTGAACCTTTGTACCAGCTACCAATACCTCCCTTCGGATCATCCCCTCCGGCTTGTCAGGTTTCCCAGCCACAGACTTCTACGGTAATGCCAGAACATGGCCCGGCGTACCAGGAGCTGTCAGGTAATTTTATTTGCAGCAAAAGACCGTCTGCCCTGATCACGTTAAGTGATCAGGGTGGGCAGTGTCAATTCATGCGGAAAAACAGGGGGTTTTTTTAGAGTTTCTAAGAAGCGATGTTTTTACTCATAATGAGTCCACATACGGATAATTTTTATTATCCCTTGATAAGTATCTCCATTAGGATCAATATCATTATTTTGATTAGGTATTATTTGATATACAAGACGATGTTGAATATTTATTCTTCTAGAATATGTATCGTCATAGCCTTTAAGTTTTTCATAATGCGGCGGATTTTGAAAAGGATTTTGTCGTATTATTCTGAGCAGTTCAGATGTTTTAAGTCTTAAACCTGCTTGTTCCAATTTTTGAGCATCTTTTGTTGCCTGACGAGTAAGAACTATGTTATACATCAGCCCACACATCGGACAGAGGAACGCATTTTGAGAGGGGTTCATCTATGCCATCTTTTATAGAACCTGACATACCTGAGATCGAATTTAAATAAGTAGTATCATCAATTTCCAGAATACTTCGGTATTTCTGAAACAACAAGAAATCCCGCACCGCATTAAGCGCCTCAATTGAAAGAGTATCTATTTCTTTTTTTACAGTTTCTTGAATAGTCATAGTATTTTCCTCAATATCAATATAACGTATTTACAGAAAAAAAGCAAATCCCCGTAGGTCGATTTCGCCCCTTTTTAGAGTTTCTAAGAAGCAATAATTTCCTTGGCGTTTTCCAATACTGTTGATATTTGTTTGCTGGCTTCATTTACTTCGTTTACTTTTCGGGTGACGTTTCCGGAAATTTGCTGTAGTTTTTGCATTTCATTAAAAATTGAACCGCTTTGTGTTTGTATATCTTCACTTCCTTTACGTACGATAATGGTTTCATCTTTAATTGAAGAAATTGCTTTAAGAATTTGAACCCCGCCTTCTGCCTGTTCTTCTACTGCGTTATTTACTTGAGCAAAGGCGCTGTCCATTGCTTTTATTTCGTTAAATATTAAACTCATGGATTTGACCGTTTCCCCTGTTACACCGCTGATGCTTTTAATGGAATTATCCATATTTTTAATTTCTTCTTTTATGTGTTTTGATTCTTTGCCCGCCATTTCCGCGAGTTTTCGTATTTCATCTGCAACAACCGCAAAACCCTTTCCGCTTTCTCCTGCATGAGCTGCTTCAATGGCGGCATTCATGGCAAGAAGGTTGGTTTTTGCGGAAATATCCTGAATTATTTTATTCGCTTCCTGCAATGTTTCTGCTCTTACATGCAGGTTTTCTACTTCTGCGGCAAGCTTTAGCATTTTTTCATTACCGGATGCTGATGCTTGAGCCAGTTTATCTGCAGTTTTGGTTATTTCATTTGTTATCGAACGGATAGAAGCAATATTTGCTACCATTTCTTCTATTGATGCTGAAGAAGTGCTTATATGTGAAGCCTGCGATTCAACCGCTTCTTCAAGGTTATTTATGGCTTTTACTATTTCAGAAATATATTCAGAAGTTTGATCAACTGATTTTAACTGTGTAGTAGTCTCAGCTAATGTTTCTTCGGTATTTCCATGAATTATATTTAGAGCTCTGGAAGAGTCCATAATAACATTATTTAGTTTTTCTCCGTCTGCGGTTGCTTTATCCAAGTGAGCGGAAATATCAGCAGTTGCTTTTTCTACTTCTTTTTTTAGATTGTCCCGTTCTTTGTTTAGCTCATTGCTCAGGATTGCTTCTTTTCTGTCTTTTAATATTCCAACATACTCAAAAATCATTGTTAAAGCAAAAATAAAAATATAACCGGCAATGTACCTGAACTTTATTGCAGTTTCAAATTCAAAAGCCGCAGTCCCGGGCCTGTATAGCAATACAGCAGCCGCAATTATTACCATCGTAGATTTTATTACTCCCAGGGTCATCTTGCATAAAAAAATTGATATTAATGGGAATGAAAATAACCAAATTGATACCCATAAATGAAGAGTGCCGTTATAAAGCAGGAAGACGCAATATGCTCCGTACATTATAACGGTCGGTATCGGTATAAATTTTAATGGTATCTTTGAACGCATAGCAATCAAAGTTGCCAATGCTGCAAATGCTATTGCAAAGTTGATTGCGGCTCTGGTAGTGTCTGTAGATAATCCTTGTATTCCGAATATCGTTAAAGGAACTACGGCGATCATAAATATCGTATTCATGATCATGTATCTTACTTGATCGTTTACGTTAGTAAGCTGGAAATAACGCTTCCCCATAAACAGGGTTTTAAATGCACTGGGCTGTTTAGTCTTTTTCATACTAAATTAGTATAGCAAAACCAATATTCTTGATCAATCAGTTAACAGTCTGGGAAAGCACTTTTCTTACCGCTCCGGAACCTGCCAGCATCTGCGTAAACAGCAGTTCTGCCTTTTCGCCCAGGTTTACATCGTATAAATTTACGCCGAAAAATGCCGTGTTTGACAGGATCGGTTTTAATTTATCGGTGAATGGACCGGGTTGGCCCAGAGTGATCCCGGAGAGAGCAGCGGCAAGTGTTTCATATTGAGGATCGGGGCTAACATCAAAAGGTTTGCCGTCGTTGTCGATACCGAGCAGGTAACGAAGCCATCCGGCGCAAACAAGCGGGATGAATTTAAGTTCGGCGCAATTTTTGCCTGATTTTTGGTATTCCTTTAAAGTTTCGCCGAAACGGATGGGTATTTTTAAAGATGTATCCATGGCAATGCGCTGGGGAGCATCCGGCATGAACGGGTTGGGAAGACGTACTTTTATCACCTGATCGATGAAATCCCTCGGCTTTATTATGCCGGGATCTGTTACTACCGGCAGCCCTTCGGTATAACCGACGCCTTCGATAAGTTTGACTAAATCGGCATCTTTCATCTCTTCGCTGATTCTTGTGTAACCCAGCATGCAGCCGAAAACCGCAAGGCTTGTGTGCAGAGGATTCAGACAGGTGCAAACTTTCATTTTTTCTACCCTGTCTACGGTTTCCTTGTTCGTGAACAATACGCCGGTTTTATCCAGAGCGGGTTTTCCGTTAGGGAAAGCGTCTTCTATAATAAGATACTGGGTTTCTTCGGCATTAACAAACGGCGCTACATAGGTATTCTTTTCTGTGACAATGCCCTGCATATCCTCAAGACCGGCAGAGGTTAACATTTCGCGTACGCTGTCATCCGGGCGGGGTGTGATTTTGTCGATCATTGACCAGGGGAATGAAACTTTGTTTTTGTCGCGGATATATTCCAAAAAGCCCTTGCCGGCAGTGCCGTTTTCTGTCCAGCCTTTCGCGAATGTTTCCATTGCGGCAAAGAGGATGTCTCCGTTGTGCGAACAGTTGTCCATGCTGACCATCGCCAGGGAAGACGCGCCGCGAACAAAACGTTCATGTAAAAGACCGGCTATGCGTCCCAGATAACTTTTGGGAGCCGCATGTCCCGTTTTTATATCTTCTGCAATGTCGGGAAAGAACGAGCCATCACGTCCTGTTAAACTGTATCCTTTTTCTGTAATGGTAAAACTAGCCATCTGCAAAGAGGGCATTGCGAAAATATCTTTAAGGGCATTGAATTCCTTGTCCATTCTGTAAGAAGCCGCTATGGAGGCAATTACCTGTTTTTCCGTAGTTCCATTGGCTTTTAAGGTAACAAGGATGGTCAAATTATCCAGAGGAGTAAAACATTTATCGATAATTTCCCCATCATAGCCTTCTGCCACGATGATACCTGTGGTTTCTGTTCCATTTTCAAGCAGTTGCTGCGCCATTGCCGCCGGAAAAGCGCGGAAAATATTGCCCGGTCCAAAATGAATCCATTTGGGCGCCGCTTTGGTAGCAGTTATCATTTTTTCACGATCAAAACGGGGCAGTTTGATTTCTGCTTTTTCCCAAAAAGCTGCGTTTTTTAATGATTCGGCGTTTAGTTTCATGGAAGTCTCCTTAAAGGTTTTCTTATCATAGTATACCGAGTTTTTGACAATTATTGCAATGAGATCCTTGAATTTCTCTTAAAGATCCGCTAATATATAAGATCTGGAGGTCATTAATGAAAAAACTAATTATCGTATTATTTTTCCTGGCATTAATTTCACCGATTTTTGCCGAAGAAAGTCCTAACATGTATTATGTCAATGTAAGTGTTGAAAAAATATTCCCTTCCAGTCAGGGTTATATAGTTCAATACCGCGGTCAGACCGGAATACGCACCATTGGTATTCCCAATGTATGGTTTTCGGAAGCAGCAGGCAAAGGAGATTTAGTACGTTTGCCGACAGCAAAAGATTGGCCTACAATGTCTGTCTTCTACAACAATGGGGAATTTTCCCATGTAAGATTGTATGTATCGCCTGTAAAAGCTCATCAAACATGGGGCAGCGTTCCGCAGGGTACAGATGTAAGCAGATTTTTTCCGGACGGAGACACGTTTAAACTTCAATTCTAATGTGTTATGAAATAAAAAATCCGCCGCAGGAGCTTGTTCAGTTTATAAATACTGGTTCAAGGTTTATAATAGCCGGACATAAGGAACCTGACGGGGACTGCGTAGGGAGCCAGCTTGCCCTGCGCAGCGCGCTTTTGCGTCTTGGCAAGGAAGCGATTGCTTGTTCAGCAGGTCCGTTTAAACGCACAGAATTACGGGAATACTCAGGGCAATTTACAGATCAAATTCTCGAACAGGAAGATGCGGGGGATCCGCCAAGAGTTGTTATCATAGACTGTACAAGCAGGGATAGGACAGGCGACATTCTGGAATCTCTTGAGAAGTTTCCCTGCGCCATCATTGATCATCATGCATCTGTTACGCATCCGCAGTCTTCTGCTGAAGAACCTGTTTATGTTGATGAAAATTCTCCGTCCAGCACATTATTGGTTTACAAATTAATAAAAGAGCTCGGTCTTGAGCTGACAAAAGAAGAGGCAACATTGCTCTTTTTTGGTCTTTGTACAGATACAGGTTTTTTCCGTTACCTTACAGAAAAAAACGCAGCTGTGTTTGAGGCGGCGGCAGAAATGGTGCGTTTTGGGGCAAATCCTAAATTAACTTTTAACAATATTCACGGCGGCAAAAAACTGAATTCCAGAATATTATTGGGGAATGTTCTTTCCAGAATAGAATCTTATTACGGCGGAAAACTTTTATTTTCTTATGAAACTCTGGAAGAGTTTAATGCCTTTGGTTTTGAAAGCAGAGATTCGGACAGCCTGAATCAATTGCTGTTATCCATTGAAGGAGTAGAAGCTTTTGTAATAGTCCGCCAGGAGTGTGCCGATAATTGTACTGTGAGTTTAAGATCTGTAGATAAAATTAATGTGTCGCAAATTGCTTCTTCGTTCGGAGGCGGCGGCCATAAAAATGCAGCCGGTCTCACTATGAAAGGAGATGTTTCAATTGCTAAAAAAAATATATTGGATTCCTTTCATAATATCTTCGCTTGTTAAATTAAATTTGTTTTGATATAACTAACATCATTTAAAAAATATTCTCCTTGACTTATTCTGCATTTGAATTTTTTCAAGACCGATATGTTTAACATGCAGAAATTATTAAATAAATTGTATTCAGATTTTCTTTCCGGAGAAATATCACGTTCTGATTTTGAAGGTTCCATATACCATTTTTTATTCTATAATCAGGATAAAACCTGCCTTAGTCATTGGGAAAGCGATGAGTACGAAGATTATTTATCGTGGTTTTATCTGAACCTTCGTAAAGCAATAGATTCATACAGGGATGTTGGATCATCATTTGATGCTTTTATGGCAAAGTTTATTCTTATTTCTTCAAAAGAATACCGTATTCGCACAAAGTCCAAAGAAATAACAGAATATTCTACATGGAGCGCACAGGTTCCGGATATGTATGTAAGCGAGGATACTCCTGTTTATATTCATAAAGATTTGGAGAACAGAATATCCAGTTTAATTGTCGATAAAAAAGGCAGAAAAAATACAAGGCGTATTTTAGCGCTTATCATTAAATGTTATTACTATGTGTCAGATGATTTTGCAGAAAAAATTGCTCCAAGGATTGGTATTAAAGCCAAAGATTTGCTTGAAATGCTTAAAAAGATCCGCGCTTTAAGGCAAAAAAAAGATGATAAAATTTATTTCATGAAAGAATGTATATACAGTCAATTTTTCAGATGTCTTGCTTACGAAAAAAAACTTTCGCTTATGTTTGAAGATGTTACTGCATACAAAAAGCAGGAAAGGAAATTGGATAAAGCAAGAGAAAGGCTGCAAAGAATGCGCAAACGTGTAACGAGTATTCGCAAAGATGCAACCAATAATCAGGTTGCCGTTATTATCGGCACTTCCAAAGGCACTGTAGACGCAAGTCTTCACAGATTAAAATTACAATGGAATAAAATGGCAAAGAAAGCGGGCTTAAATTAGAGTCTGTCTATAATGTGTCTACATTATAGACAGACATGGATTAGTCTTCGTCCGGCATGGGGGCGCAAACTTGCCCGTAGTGCAGTTCTTTTGGGTATATTTTAATTTTTAACTTTTTTTCCAGTGCGGAAAGAAGAAACATTTGTGTTTCATCTCCGATTGTGATCATTGTGCCCCTCTTGCCAGCGCGCCCTGTTCGCCCGCAGCGGTGAATGTAAACTTCGCTGTCGGATGGAACATCAAGGGCTATGACATGTGTTATGTCAGGGATATCAAGTCCGCGGGCAGCCAAATCTGTGGAGACTAAAGCCATTACCGTTCCGTCACGGAATGAGTCCAGCGCCGCTTTGCGGTTTTCGCCGGAAATTGGCTTTTTACTGACCTTTCCAAAAAGACCTGCGGCAGGAATATGATGGTGCTGAAGGCGCGAAAGCACAAAAAGCGCTTCATCATTGCGGCTTGTAAATATAAGCGCCTTAGGTGAACCTTTACGTTTGTTTTTCGCTTTAAGTGCGGATAAAAGAGAGCGCAGAGCCTGATCTTTGCGGCGCTTCTCGCTGAAGATTGCCCAGTGTTCTATTTTGTCGAACAGGATTTCGCTGTCTTTGGCTTCTATAAATTTAATGTTTGCAGTATTGCTGCCAAAACAATTAACAAGCAGTTTTTCCCTGCATTTTTTATTTAGTGTCGCAGAGCAGGCGGCAAAAGTAAAACCTGATTTCGCTTCACGGCGGATAATTTTGCAAAGTTCGCTGGTTTCATCCATCATTTCACCGCTTACAAGGCGATCGGCTTCATCAAGAACAAGATATTTTAAGCCTGAAAATTTTATTTTTCCCATCTTTGCCAGAACATGCAGCCTGCCAAGATTTCCTACGATAATGTCTGTTTTTTCTTTTTTTAATGTTTCTATTTGCCGCTCCAGGTTTACGCTTCCTGTCAGCAATGAAGAGCTAATTTTGGTATCTGCCAGCAGAAAATCCAGCTCAGATTTAATCTGTGTGCATAATTCCAGCGTGGGAGCAACAATTACAAAATACGGATTAATCCCCGCTTCCCGGCTCGGTGACAATAGGCTGCTTAAAACAGGCAGAAGATATGCAAAAGTTTTGCCTGTCCCTGTGGCAGAAGTAAAAAGAATATTCTCGCCTGCTGCAAGCAAAGGAGAGACCTTGTTTTGTATATCAGTTGGTTTTATGATATTACGTTCTTCCAGCCGCTTAATAAAAAATGATGATACGCCCAATTGCGCAAAATTGTCTGTCATTAACGCTTCTGACCTGTTGTTAAACGCTGGTGTTTTCTGTAAATAACCAGCATATTGTCAATAAAACGATCGACCGAATAATTGCGGGAAATTTCTTCTGAACGGTTTCCCATTCGTGTCATTTCTTCCTTGTTGGATAAAATTTGTATTGCTTTTTCCCAGAGTTTTCTGTCATCTTCAACTGCCCAGCCGTTATCTCCGTTAATTATCATTCCTTCGATGCTTTTATCCGCAGCTGCGACAACCGGAAGCCCGGAAGCCATCGCTTCTATAAAAGTTATTGGATGAACTTCGCTGTGAGAAGCGCTCATAAATATATCCGCCATGGTATAAACCAGCCGTATTTCATCCGGCCAGCGCAAATATCCTGTAAACACTACAGAATTGGTAAGCCCTAGCTCGTAACAGCGTTCCTGCAAGGCTTTTTTATCAGGACCGTCTCCCACCAGCATTAATTTAACTTTTTTCCGCTGCAAACAAATTTCCCTGAAATTCTCAAGCAGTGTTTCCAGATTTTTTTCTTCTCCAAGCCTGCCGACAAATACAATTATTTCTTCGTCAGTGTCAATGTTAAATTTTCTGCGCATGTTAGCAGCATCTGCTTTTATTTTATCTGAATGTTCATAAAACAGTGAAAGGTCGATTCCGTTAGGGACAATCTGTACCGGAAGCGTAAGTTTAATTTCTTCCAGATAATTTTTTATTTTGACAGAAGGAGCAATAATACATTTTTGACTGCGTAATATTCTGCGTAAATAGGCGCCCAAATTTTTTCTAAAATATATTTCCAGCAGGAAGGGCGCGTATTTTACATAATCTTTGTAAAAAGTATGCAACGTATGAACAGAAGGAATTTTTAGCTTGCGGCTTACTATGCGCGAAGCGAGATACAGGCTGAATTCCGTATGTGTATGGATAATGTCAATGTCCAAAGCCCTGACTTTTTTAATCATTTGCTGAGCGAGAAAAATACCGATACGATGCTGCGGTTCATTGGGAAATTGAATGGAACTTACGCGGAAAATGTTTTCTTCATCGGACCCTCCGATTTCTGAAGCTTTTGGGTGCTGGACAGTAAAAATATAGACACGATGTCCGCGCTTTTCCAGTTCTGTTTTGAGCGCCCTTATCACCGTTACTACTCCATTAATTTGAGGAGTGTAACAGTCACTAAAAATTGCTATATTCATTACTCAGTATTCTATACCAGAAGACCGTTTACGGCAAGATATCTTACTCATAAACCGAATATTTTTTTTCCAACCTGCGGAAAATAAATTCAAAAACAGCAGTTATTATCAAATAAAGCATCATTGCAGGAATATATACAAGAGCCGAACCTGCCGAACCTTCGATATTTCTCATAACCCTTGTAATATCTACCAGCGCGATCATTGATACAAGGGAAACATCTTTAAGCATCATGATAAATTCATTTCCGACAGGCGGAATAAGCCTGCGTATTGTCTGGGGAATTATCACAAAATACATAGTCTGGAAATAGGACAATCCTAAAGCGCGGGATGCTTCAAATTGTCCCTTATCAATGCTTAAAATTGCCGCCCTGATTATTTCCGCGCAATATGCCGCGCAGTTTAACGAAAAGGCAATAAATGCCGCCAGAAAACGGCTGTTGATTGTCATTATTGGGAAAATTTTCGGCAATGCATAGTAAATAAAAAACAACTGCATTAATAAAGGGGTGCCGCGGAAAAAGAAAATGTATGCGCCGGATAATTTGCTTAATAACACATTTTTGGAAATTTTTCCCAATGCCAGAAAAAGTCCCATTATCAATCCTGCAGCAGCAGATACAACCGTTAAACCAACGGTGATTTTTGCACCCTCCAGAAGCTGGGGAGTCCATGAAAAAATTATTGTTTTTAAAGTATCCATATTTTTTTATACTAAAAAAAATAAATAAATTATAGGTTTTAATAAAAATAAAACAGGATATTTGAAAAATAATAAAATTAGCGCCTTGACATTCCGGTAAAATCTTTTAAAAATGCAAAGAATGTTAAAAACTACACAAAAAACCGGAACAAAAAACGGCGATTTTTATTTTAAACGCGACAGATTAAACCGGTTATTTACAGAAGCAATGAAACATCCTCTGATTATTGTTTGCGCCGGAGCAGGTTACGGCAAGACAACTGCTGTTCATGATTTTGTTCAGGAGTATCAAACCCCTACATTATGGATGCAGCTTTCTGAACGTGATAATGTCGGCGGACGTTTTTGGGAAAATTTTATTCACAGCATGATGCAGATAAATGCTCCCTTTGCAGCATCAATTAAAAAACTTGGTTTTCCGGACACAACAGAAAAACTTAAACAATTTCATAATTATTTGCATGTTCATGCAGATAAAAAGAGGCAGATTATAGTCTTTGATGATTGTCATTATATAGAAAATCCGGTTGTAATAAGATTTGTAGAAGAAGCGATCCGTAATTTGCCTGTTGGGATTACCCTGTTTTTAATTTCACGTTCTACTCCCCGTCTTAATATCGCAAGCCTGATATCCAGCGATCAAATATTCAATATCAGCGAAAATGAATTACTGTTCACAGACAGTGAGATAGCGCAGTATTTTCTTGTGCAGGATATTTCGCTTCAGCCTGATAATCTGCACAAGCTTATGCAGGATACCGAAGGTTGGGCATTTGCAATTAACTATGTAGCGCGTTCATACAAAAAAGCGCCGGGTTACGAAGGATATTTGCGTAATGCCATGAAATCAAATATCTTCCGGTTTATGGAAACAGAAGTATGGAATGTAACATCAGAAAAACTGCAAATCTTTTTAGTGCAGCTTTCCCTTATAGATCATCTTTCGGTTGAACTTATTGCGTTATTGGCAGGAACAAACGAAGAATTGATTGACGAACTGGAACGTAAAAACGCCTATATTCGGCGTGATTGTTATATCAATGCATTTCTGATTCACCCTCTGTTTCTGGAATTTCTTGCTACAAAACAAAATCTTCTTTCACAGGAACAAAGACATGAAACTTATACAATAGCGGGGCGCTGGTGTAATTTAAACGGATTTAAAATTGACGCTTTGTCGTACTATGAAAAAATAGAAGATTATAAATCTATTGTAAATGTATTTATTGGATCTCCAACGCAGACACCTTATGATATTGCGTGTTACACTGCGGCAATTCTTGATCGCACTCCGCAGCATATTTTTGATTCAGTTACATATCTTGCTTCTGTGCATTTACGTGCAATTACTTGCCAGGGGCTTTTGGAAGAAGCGGAAAAAAAAGCCGCATATTACGAAGCAAGATATATTGATCTGCCAAAAGAAGATCTGTTCAGAATGAGTACATTAAGCAGCATATATTATTGCTGGGCGATTGTGCGCGTTTTAATGTGCGCAAAAAATGATATTTACGATTTTGATCTTTATTTTGAGAAATTGAGTCAATGCTGCGCAGTGCCGGTAGATCCGGGAGATTTAATAACCCGCACTCCGGGTCCCTGGATTTGCGCAGTTGGCTCATCAAGAAAAGGCGCACCGGAAGATTTTATTAACGCTGTAATGCGCAGCGGTGAACATTTATCAAGGTGTTTTCTTGCTTTTGAAACGGGAGAAGACAGTCTGGGATGGGGAGAATTAAAATTTTATCAGGGGGATATACAGGCTGCTGAACCTGCAATAGCCGGCGGTTTAAGCCGGGCAAGGGAAATGAAACGATCCGAAATTGTTCACAGAGCTTTATTTTACACATTAAGAATTGCTGTTTTGCAGGGCAATTACGAAAAAGCAGAACAGGCATTAAAAGACATGAAGATTAATATGGATGATAACAAATATTTTAACCGATTTATTGATTATGATATTTCCATGTGCTGGTACAAGTGTATGCTGGGAATGCCGGAAAAATCTCCGGATTGGTTAAAAGAAAATTTTTCTCTCTATGCTTATGCAGGCTTTATAGAAAATTATGCAAATCAAATGAAGGCGCGCTATTGCTACATAACAAGAAATTACTCTTTATTGCTTTCTTATATCAATGATATGAAGCAGCGCGAATCTTATTTGTTTGGAAGGATAGAAATGCTTGTTTTAGAAGCCTGCATTCACTATAAAATGAAAAAAAAGGAAAAAGCGTATTACGCGCTGGAGGAAGCATACGAAACTGCATCACCAAACGGCATTATTATGCCGTTTATAGAACTTGGAAAAGATATGCGCACTCTTACGGCTTTTGCGTTAAAAAAGACAGGAAAAATTCCAAAATTATGGCTGGAAAACATTAACCGAAAATCAGCATCTTATGCAAAACGCCAGACTCATATTACAGCAAAATATAAAAGAACTGCCGGAGTGGCAGACGGTATAGCTATTTCTCCAAGAGAAAAAGAAATATTAAAAGATCTTTCGCATGGTCTTTCGCGCGCAGAAATAGCTTCCAGCCGCGGTCTTTCCATAAATACGGTTAAAATGATGATAAATAATATTTACATGAAGCTGGGCGCGGAAAATCTGGCAGATGCAATCCGTATCGCAGCCGAACATAAAATTGTTTATTAGTGTCTGTCAGACACAAATTACATTAACGGAGCGAAAATACGCAGTATATCCTGAATGATCCTTTGGAAAACATTGCGCGCACAATCTTTTAAAGTTATCTCCTGAGACTTTGGCAATGTACGCATAAAATCTTCTTTAATTTCCATGATGGTTTTGCTTGCGTAAATTATCACGCCGCATTCAAAATGCAGATACAAGCTGCGAAAATCCAGATTGGTTGTGCCTACAGTAGCTATTTTATCGTCTGAAACAAAAGTTTTTCCGTGATTAAAACCGGATGTATATTCATAGACTTTTACGCCCGCTTTTATAAGCCTGCGGTAATATGAACGGGATGTAATTGCTACAATCCATTTATCCCAGCGGTGCGGAGTTATTATCCGTACATCTACTCCGCTTTTTGCCGCAAGCGTTAATGCAGAAAGAAGATTATCATCTACAATCAGGTAGGGGGTATTGATATATACATATTCTTTTGCCTTATTGATAATCTGGATATATACATGCTCTCCCACATTTTCATGATCGATAGGACTGTCCGCATAAGGCTGCACGTATCCCCAGGATTCATGACCTTTAATTAAATTTTCTTTCCAGGGGAAAAAAGAAGCATAATCATCTTTTTCTTTAAAACCCAAATTCCACATTTGCAGAAAAATTAATGTAAGGGACCATGCCGCATCACCTTCAATCATAATTGCGGCATCTTTCCAGTGACCAAAACGTTTCACAACATTGATATATTCGTCAGCAAGATTTAATCCGCCGGTAAAGGCAACCTTTCCGTCTATGGAAATAATCTTGCGGTGATCACGGTTGTTCTGCAGCGACGAAACAATCGGCCTGAACCGGTTGAATACATAACTTTTAATGCCTTTCTTTTTCAGCCTTTTTTGAAAATCAGGCGGCAGGGTAAAAAAGCAGCCTAAATCATCATACATAATTCTTATATCAAGGCCTGCAGCTGCTTTTTTTTCCAGTGTTTTTAAAATAAAATCGAGCATATGCCCTTCTTTTATAATAAAAAATTCCAGAAAAACATATTTTTGGGCTTTTTCCAGTTCTTCAAGCACATTGTAAAAAAATGATTCTCCGGATGGAAAATAAACCTGTCTTGTATTGCTGTAAACAGGAAAACCGGCGTATTCCTGCAAATAATGCGCATGAGTTTTAAATTCCGGATACATACTTATTAATTCTTCCAGCCTGTTTCCGGAAAGGTAAAATGCATCCCGGCTTTCGCTGATATTCCGCTGAAGGGATCTTCTGATTTTTTTTGGGTTAGACCAGATATTCAGCATGATGTAAAGTATTCCGCCAAAAAACGGGAATAAAAGAATTAAAAATATCCATGTAAGCTTAAAACCGGCTTTTTCATTTTTATTAATAAGATAGATACAGACAATAATACTTATGATATTAAGGAAAATAAAAATATTTTTAACATATATGCCGGTACCGACCAGCAGAGAAATAAACAGGGCAATCTGAACAAGAAGAGACAGAATAACCAGCGCCCGTCTTCTGAATACTAAATTAAACCATTTTTTCCTTATCATTATTTTAATGATAAACTAACATGCATGAACAAACAAGCAAATTAGGGGGACCCCCTGTTAAATTGGCCATGGACCGGCGCCTTGACGCAGCACTTTTATCTCGTCTGTACACATATCAAGAATTGTGGAAAATATACGTTCCCGCTCTTCGCCGCTGTCCAAAATCATGTCCAGCCCGTTAATGTCTTCCAGTTCCCAGCCGCTCTCAAAAAGCTCATCTTCCGGGATTTGCGGAAGCAATTCCTGTTTGTCTGCTTCATCATCATCGGCGCTCCATTCATCACTGCCCGTCATGCTTTTTTTTGCTGTTATGGAATAAAGCGGATGTGCCAGCGTTTCAATCAGGCGGATAGGCACCGGGTAATCAGGGATACGCACTCCAAGTTCCTGACGGCGTATATCCAGGAATTTTTCGGTTCCGGACAGGGTTTTTAAAATAAAAACATAAGGTCCCGGACACAGGCGGTTTATCACCCTAAAGCGGGAATTGTCCATTTTTACCACATCTACAAATTGGGAAATGTTTGAACACAGGAGGGTAAAGTGCCGTTCATCCCTTTCTCCGGAAAGCTTTCTTAGTTTTTTGATAGCTGCAGGAGATTTTATTGAACAGACAATACTCCAGCTTGTGTCTGTGGGGAGGGCAAGCAATCCGCCGTCGGCAAGAATTTTCGCCGCGCGGTTAAGCACTCTGTCATCAATATTGGAAGGAACAATATATTCTATCATGGCACCCAAATTAATTTATCGGGCGCGGATTCTTTTAAAAAGATATTCTCAAAGCGGCCGGAGTTTTTTACAGATGTATTTTCCGGAAAATATTTTTGCATAAAAAACCAGATTACATCAGACATTACATTTGCCGAATTTGTCGGGGAATAACGGTACCAGATTTCTTTTTCTTCCAGGATTTTTTTTGTTTTTTCATCGTTTACGCACAATTCCGGATCGGTTATCCGGCGTAATTCGCTTCTTAACCCTCCGTAATTTGTCTGGCCTACGGCGAATAACCGCAGGTGGCCTTTTTCATCCATCCAGTAAACTTCAAAAACCCCGGCAAGCGCCGGCACTTTTGCTATTATTTCATAACGATCTGCTTTGGAAAGCGCAGACCATTGCACAAAATAGTAAATATCACCTTTTTTTTCTGTTGCGGTTATACCAGCCATGCTTTAACTCTAGCATATTAAAAATAAAATTTCTATACAAAAAGAATAGGGATTGTATGAAAAACGATACAGTTCAGACATATTCTTGGCTTTGTTTTTTGATGCTTTTTCGTAATTCCTGATATAATAAGGAGTTACGCTCATTTAAATAATCAATATAAGACTTGGCATACATTTTGCTATATAAATAGACTGGAGGCTTGATATGCAGAAGAAAGTGCCAAAATCAAGTGATGATCTGCTTGAAACTTACTTTAAGCAGATTAAGGTTTTTCCTCTTTTATCGTTTGAAGAAGAGCTGGAATTGTCCCGGCAGATACAGAACGGGGAGAAAAAAGCTCTGCACAAACTGGTAAATTCCAATTTGCGGCTGGTAGTAAAAATTGCCGGTTTGTTCAACATATCAGATATTCCCATTTTAGATATTATCCAGGAGGGAAATATCGGGCTGATTCAGGCAGCGGAAAAATATGATCACCAGAAAAATGTGCGTTTCTGCACATATGCAAGCTGGTGGATTAGGCAGTATATCAGCCGTTATATTACCAACAAACGCCGCATGGTGCGTCTGCCCCAGCGAAAAGAAGAAACTCTGCGTAAAATACAGCGCGCATATCATATCCTCTGTCAAACCCTGATGCATCAGCCTAAAAATATTGATATTGCCAATGAAATAGGCATTCCTGTCAAGGATGTTGATGCTTTCATCAATATGGCTGCTGATTCGCTGTCGTTTGATCAGAATGTAAATGATGATTCTGTCAGCGCGATGGATACTCACGAAGATTATACCTACAGTCCGGAAAGAAATCTTATGAAACAATTTTCCCGTGACGGCACTATGCGTATTCTTAATAAACTTAAAGATAATGAAAAGCGTATTATCAGCTATCGTTACCAGTTAAACGGCTGCGAACGTTACACGCTAAGGGAAATCGGCGACAAACTCGATCTTTCTCCGGAAACCGTACGCCAGATAGAAATGCGCGCATTAAAAAAAATACGCAAACATGCCGACGAACTGCGCGAGTGCGTCTACGTAGAAGCCATGTAAACCGAGTTTGCGCTTTAGCACAGGACTATCAAATATTATAATAGTTAATTATAATTAAAAAATGATAAACGATCCGGTGCCGGCAAATGCGCTTGTTATTTACAAGGGTAAACCTGCGCTTGTAAAAGACTGTGCAGACGGAAAAATTACCATTTCTCTTCAAAATAGCGGACATATCAAAGTCCGGGAAAAAGATATTGAGCTTATCCATGTTGGTCCTGTAAAGGATTTTAATCAGATTGAATGTCATATTTCTGAAGCAGCAGTACGGGAAGTTTGGGAGCTGTTGTCCGATGATTGCGCGCGGGGGTCCCCCGATCTTTCTTTAAAAGAGCTGGCTGCGCTTATTTTCAGCGAATTCACGCCTGCTGCAGCTTATTCCGTATATTTAATATTGCGGGACGGTCTTTATTTTACCGGTTCCATTGCAGAAATTCTGCCGCGTCCCGTAAACGAGGTTGAAGCGGAAGAAACAAAGCGAAATGAAAAAATGCGCGAAACAGGCGAGCGCGCTCAATTTTTGGAACAAATAAAAGCATGTTTAAAGAAACCCAATAATATCAGCAGCTTGTTTACAGATCCTGTTTACGCGCGTTTTATGCAGGATGTTGAAGCGCTTGCTTACGGCAAATCTGCAAAAAGCCGCACCATGAAAGAATTGGGTCTTGGCGAAACTCCGGAAGAGGCGCATTCACTCCTTCTTAAAACCGGTTTCTGGGCAGAAACAGTTAATCCTCACCCCAGCCGCTTTGGTCTTTCGCCGGTCAGCGCACACATTTGCCCCGATGCGCCGGAGCAGGAAGAACGGCGCGACCTTTGTTATCTTGCAGCATTCGCTATCGACAACGCATGGAGCAATGATCCTGATGATGCTGTATCTTTGGAAAACACAATCTGCGAAAAAAGCGGCAAAACCCTGTATAACCTTTATGTTCATGTTGCAGACCCTGCCTCTTCCATTACTTTTGACAGCCCCGCAGAAAAAGAAGCCAGAGACAGAGGCGCTACCCTTTATCTTCCGGAAGGCGCTGTGCGGATGTTAGCCGAAGATTCTCTGCCAATGTTTGCGCTTGGGCTTTCAGAGAAATCTTTGGCGCTCACATTTAAAATGACAATTGATGAAAGCGCATCTGTAATTGATACGGAAATTTTTCCTTCGGTTGTAAAGGTGCAGCGCATTACTTATGAAGACGCAGATGCGGAAATAGGCAGTAATAATTCTTTGCGCGCGCTTTATGAATTATCACAGAAGATTTACAGGCGGCGTATTAATCAGGGAGCAGTGAATATTGAGCTGCCGGATGTTCATATTAAAGTCAGCGATGGGAATGTTGAGATAGAGCCCATTGTAAACTACCGTTCGGTTTCTTTGGTTAGGGAATGTATGCTGATTGCCGGCGAAGGCGCGGGAATATGGGCAGCTTCCAAAAATATTGCTTTTCCTTACATCAGCCAGGAAGTGGAAATGCCGGAAACGAACAAACAAAATTTTGAAGGGCTGGCAGGTTCATGGCAGCTGCGCCGTTGTATGAGACCGCGTATTCTTTCGGCAAAACCAGGTTTTCATCAGGGGCTTGGTCTTGATGTTTACTCGCAGGTTACAAGTCCGCTTCGCCGTTATACAGATCTTCTGGCTCATCTTCAGATACGCGCTTTTTTGCGCACGGGGCGATCGCTTGGGGGCACCCCACAGGCGCCGTTAAGCATAGACGAAGTTTCTGCGCGGCTGGGTTTTTGTGAAGCGGCAGCAGCCGCCGCTGTTCAGGCGGAACGCGCTTCAGAAAACCACTGGCTAATGGTTTATCTTGCCAATAAAAAAGATTCTGTGTGGGATGCTGTCGCTCTTGAAAACAAGGGAAACCGGATGCAGGTAATAATTCCCGCTCTTGCTCTTGAAACACAGGTAGCATTGCAAAAAAATGTTATACCGAATGAAAATGTAAAATTGCAGTTAAAATCCGTAAATATTCCCCGCGGGGAAGCAATTTTTATGCAGAAAACAGAAAAGTAAAATTAATCCAGCGGATTCCATGACGGCAAATCTTCGTCATCATCATCTCTGGTGCCCCCTGGAAGAACTGCAGGCTCGCGTGTTCTGGGATTATCCGGCGGAGTGCCTGGTACTTCGTCATCCAGGAACGGATTATCTGACAGTGAAGCAGATGATTGTCCTCTGGTACTTGCAGCAGGCGTTCTGTTTCCTCCTCCTCCCCTGGGAGTTTCCTGAATTTCCGGAAACAGATCCAACGGCAATGTAGGAAGCGGCGGAAGCAAATTCCATAATTCATCATCTACAACGCCTACCGGCGATATTGGAGGCCTTGAATGAGACGCAGGGTCTCTGTGAATATCACAGCGCGCGGAAGATAATGTTCCTTCCATGAACGGAAGCGTTACCTCACCTTCATTGCAAAATTCTGTTCTTAAGCGCCCGGATCTTCTGCAGACAGTAACATCAATAACGCCGGCTGGTCTTTGAAAATTTCTCTGCGGTAATCCGCGGTGTATTTCCCGCATTACATCGCCCCAAACGGGAGCCGCAAGCTGTGCGCCTGTTTGCGAAACACCCAATGAATTGCCAAGTCTGTCAAAACCAAACCAAACAGCCGTGGTATAGTAAGGTGTGTATCCCACCGTCCAGGCATCTGTCCAGTTTTGAGTTGTTCCGGTTTTACCGGCTACAGGTATCCTGTATGTTCTGCCGTCATCGCTCCTGAAAGTAAATCTTTCACGTACGCCGCCCATAAGCGTTCCGGATACTCCGGCAAACTCCATTATCTTTGTCATGATAAAGGCATTCTGAGGGCTGATAACCTGATTCCTGCTGCCCATCCGCTGTTGTCTTTGCCGCACATCTCTTTCGATATCAAAAACAATTTTGCCGTTACGATCTTCTACTGTACGAATGGCAATTGGAGTAACATCCCGTCCCTCATTGCCGAAAACAGCAAATGCTCTTGCCATACGTATAGGAGAAGTTGATGTTATGCCCAATGCAAGCGGGTAAACCCGCGGGAAAAGACGGCGGATTGCAGCTTCATCTGTATAACCCAAAAGCGCGGCAGACCTGTCGATTGCGGCATTAAAACCTATGGTTTCCAGTATTGTGATAGACGGAATATTAAGTGACAAAGAGAGCGCATTATACAGAAGGATGGAACCTCTCCAGGCTCCCGCATAATTTTCCGGAACATAGGGAGTGTTATCTTCATTGTAGAAGACAATCGGCATATCATTAATCATGGTTCCTGCTGTAAATCTCCTGGTGTCCAATGCCGCAGAATAATACAATGGTTTAAATGCAGACCCTGTCTGAACATTCGCCTGACTTGCGCGGATCAATTGATTTGATTCATCATATTTTGATCCGCCTACAATGGCAGTAATATATCCGGTTTCATTTTCTATTGAGACAAGCGCGCCTTCTACAACATTCTGCTGAGTATTTTCCCTTAGCCTTGTATAACCGGGAGTTGTTATATCTTTTAATTCAGAAATACCAAAAACCAAAGCAGCCATATCTACGATAGGATTGATTGTTCTTGTGTACCGGGAAAGAGCCCTGTTTTCATTCTGCGATGATGATACGGTGCGAATCTCTGTAACATCAAAAGCCAATGTCAGCAAATCGACAATGGGCATATATGTCCGTTCGCCGAAAAAATTGCTTCTTCTGCTTAACGCGGCATATTCCCTGTTTGCTCTTTCCAAACCTTCCGCCATATATCTTTCCGCTGCCTGCTGATGTTCAAGATTTAAAGTGGTATGCACAATATAACCATCGCGGTAATAATCCATTGTGCCGTACATCAGCGCATCAAGTTCGCGGCGTACATATTCGCTGAACCACGGCGCTTTGTCTTCACGGGTCAGATATGCAGACAGGGCAGGTTTTGTCCAGTCAAAGTTTTCCCAGAATTCATTGTATGAAGCTTCGGCTTCGTCTTTGTCGGCATAGCCGAATTGAATCATTCGCTCCAGAACAAAATGCTGCCGGTTCATGGCAAGGCTTGGGTTTCTGATAGGATCAAAACGGTTTGGACCGGAAAGCAGAACCGCCAAAACCGCCGCCTCCGCCAGAGTGACATCCCTTGCGCTGCGTTCAAAGAAATATTTGCTGGCTGTTTCAACTCCGTAAGTACCGGGTCCCATAGGCATATAATTCAGATATATTTCCAGGATTTCGTTTTTGGTATAACGGCGTTCTATCTGAAAAGCCCACCATAGTTCCCTGATTTTACGTTTTATGGTACGTTCGTTTCTGTCGCAATACAATGTTCCCGCTACCTGCTGGGTAATTGTAGACCCGCCGCCCCAGCCTTTCCGAAGCACCTGTCCCATAACAGCGCGCAAAATTGCCCTGATGCTGAATCCGCGGTGATTGTAAAAATCCGGATCTTCTCTCGCAAGAACGGCATGAATCAAATGCCTGGGCAGCTCGCTTAGCGAAACCAGCTCCCTTTTTTCGTCAGATGCAAATTCGGTAATAAGCGTCCCGTTAATATCCAAAAGTTTGGTAGGAAGCGCAGGCGCAAATTCGGTAAAATTCTCATTATTTTTGGTATTTGCGGTCAAGGCAAGAGAGAGTCCAAGCCCAACGCCTATAACTATCACAAGAATTATCGTAAAAGCGGCAATTAATCTGACAACAAGCGAAGAAATAATGCTTCTACCCGCAAATTTTCCCATATATAGGTAGATTATTAAAATGAGGGGGTTGCGTCAAGGGTCAGTTGCCTGCGATTTTTCCCATTATTTTAACTAGTTATTGGAACCCCTATTTCATACAAATACTCAGGCGCAATGTCTATCGTTCCATCTCGCCAGACAACAGTACCGTAGTCAATGTAAACACTTTTGAACAAGTTAATATCTTGCAAGGATTTAAATACTTTCTCATTAAAAAATGAAGATATATCTACTTTCTTTTCTTCACCATTAGAAAAACGCAAACGAAGTATGTAATTATCCTGAGGATACACTTGCTTGACCGTAATTAATGGTGTTGGATTGTCGGAATATATAATGCCGTTTTTTTCGTACATGGTTTTACCTACCTTAGGGGTATTAGCATTTCCAGTGTTGCTTTGAATTGGGTGTCAGTCATTGGTGGATTCCTTGGTTAAATTTTCTCGCAGAGACGCGGAGACGCAGAGATCGCAGAGGAGGAAGGAAGACTAAACATAAACAAGTGAACCTTGTGGAATAGAAATAGACGTTTCAAATTCTGGGATATTTTGTATTATTTTTCCATCTAACTTTTTACCATTGGCTTGTTTGTTTCTTTTCTTTCCATCACTTCCCCATGTTCCCCACTGTTTAAAGAAAAATGATGCGTTTTGCTCTTCACATTGTTGTTTTATATTTAATATCCACTCTTTTTTCATTTGTCTTCCACTTACACCACTTTCGCCACCAACAATAACCCAATCTATATTTGTTAAATTTAATTCTTCTAAATCTCCTAATAATGGCTCGAAAGATAAAAACCTAATGGAAGCATTTTTTAATAGACGTAAATCATCTATCCGTTTTTTGTATTCCTTTGCTTCTACTGTTACACCTAACCAAACGTTTTGGGGTATATCATGAGTTTTAAAATATTCAAGCATACGTTCACTTCTTTTTGTAAGTAATTGATATCGATGATAAGGTGTTGCTTTGATGGTTTTCATTATTTTATTAATAAATGATATAGGAACATCTTTGTGAAAAATATCACTCATTGAACATACAAATACAGTATGAGGTTTTTGCCATGTAAGTGGTTCATCAAGGCATTCTTCATGCAAAGTTAGGGTAAAACCATCTTTATATTTTTTTTGTCCCATTGCTTTTAATCTGCGTGCCATTATCTCTGCATAACAATTTGCACAACCAGATGATATTTTTGAACATCCTGTAATCGGATTCCATGTTCTATCTGTCCATTCAATTTTTGTTGTTTTCATATTTTACCTACTAAAGAAATATCATATTTATCAACTCTATGAATTTGAGTAGATGAATAATTTAATTCTCCTGTTCTTTTAATAATATTTTCTTTTTCTAATTCTTTGACGACTTCAGTAAATAATTCTGGTAAACATCCATTCTTTAATGTAAACTTAAATCCAGTTATATTATCAGTAATTTCACTGGATAGTATCTTATCTTTTATTTCGTTCTTAATACTCTGTTTTTTTACAGTATTGTTTTTATCATAAAAAAGAGAATCTTCCGAATAATCATTATTTATATTAAAATTTGATTCACCAGATAAAGGATCGTTATTCCAGCATACTCTTAAAAACTTTTCCATACCAAACGAATGGCTTGTACCAAATATTAATCCCCAATAATTCGCACCTTTTTTAATTGTAAAATGATGAAGATAGTATTCTTTATCTTCTGGAATAAGGTTTCGATAATAATCTGTAATTAGTCTATGACAATCCATAGGTCTTTCTTCATCAAATTGTATTTTGTTTGTATCAATATAACGTTTTGTTTGCGGTAATTCTTTAAAACGATTGATAAAAGATGATGAAATAAAAAAAATGAAATCTGTTTTTGGAGACGATATCAATTTTGAAAACACTTGTTCGTCGACTTGACTAAATCCATATTGATCCAACAATGCAAATTTAGCATAATCTTTTTCGTGTAAATATTTTTCTAATAATTCATCTTGCAGTGCATCTTTAAATTCTTTTTGATCACATCTATATTGGTAGATACAATTTTCTCCACAATTATTTTGTTTTTTACATGTTTCTAGATATTCTTCGATATTTTGTTTTAATTCATTTTGCTTGCTTTCAATCTTTTCATTGAATACAAAATATATTTTTTTATTATTCTTTTTTACAACATTACAGTATTTGCAATTTTCCCCTTTTGCTTCATTTAACAATATAAGCGGAGAGCCATAATTTCCATCTGGATCTTTTCCAGTTCCTGCAAAAAAATCAAAAATAAATACGCCTTTTGTATATAAGTCATGGATAAATACAGGGATCCATTCTCGAAAGCATTCTGCAAATATTTGAAGTTTAAGCTGCGTTTCATCTGTAAATTTGTCTTGATTTATATCTTTTGCCACCTCATCCCCCCTCCACAACCTTAATCTCATCCTCAGTTAAATTATACAACTCATACACCGCCTGATCAATCGCTCTATCAATGCCGTCAATCTGCCTTGAAATCATCGTTTTTAGCTTGTCATTCTGCTCAGAAGCTTCTTCTTTCTTTAGCACTAACATTTTGTCAACCAGAGAAACAAGAGTATTGTATGTATGTAATTCCTTTTTATTGTTGTTATCAATCAATTTAATAGGAAAGGGATTAATATATTCAGGTGTCAATCTATAAGCATTTCCTCTCAAGGCTGTGCTTGTATTAGATATAAAAAACCAGAATATTTTTGAAGAAAGTAAAGCAAGGATATAATTATAGTGTAGATAACTATATTTTTCATTAATAATAAAACTATGTATTGCAGGACCATGATAATACTCACCACTAATATCTATTCCAATTCTATTTTCTACAAGCATATCAGGTATAAGTATCTTTTTTTGATGATATTCTGAAAGACTTCTTCCAGCAGAATATTTATAGAAATCACTATTATTGAATTCCAATTTTCTTTTTACTAAAACCTTCCGTGTTTTTTCAAAATAAGAAAAAGCTAACGGATAATTGGATTTTAAATCATTTATATCAATTAAAGTTGCTTTTTCTCCAACTTCATAAGGAAATATTAAATAGTTAACGGTATTATTGACATAAAAACGCCTTACATCCTGTCCATAAATAAAAGGTTTTAAAAGTTCGTTCTCGATTTTAATATTTTCATCTAATATTGTTGAATAAACAACCGAATGTTTTTTATGCGTGGAAATCAGTTGTACTAAATAAACATCATCATTCCCTGTAGAAGAACCTTTGAATATTTTTCTGCTTATCGTCGCTAATGAAGCTGATTTTTGATTTATTTTATCTAATATCATTTCTTTTGCAGAATTATTAAATGTCCATTTGCCGGATAGTTTTGATGATTCAATTTTATCAAAATTTTTTAAGTTTAACGAGTCTGCAATGCTATCTCCTAATTTTATTTCTTGATATTTAAAATTGTTATTGGCATTTTTAGATAGAAATAATAAGCAAGTATATGTAGTTGCATTTTCGAAAACTTGATTTGT
>WQXG01000029.1 GCA_009784975.1 Treponema sp. | reverse complement strand
GGTTGTAGTCAAAATTCAGCGATAGTCCCCCTGCATACCCTTGCGGGGAATGTTTATTAATTTCGGGTCCTAATCCGATGGCGAAATTATGTCGCCATATTTCGTCTGTTTGCGGTTCATCTGTTTGTGCATAAGCGCTTATTGCCATGATGATGAAGGTTACGAATAAAAGGCAGGGTTTTATACCCATTTTACTCAT
This sequence comes from Treponema sp., assembly GCA_009784975.1. Taxonomy (GTDB): domain Bacteria; phylum Spirochaetota; class Spirochaetia; order Treponematales; family Breznakiellaceae; genus WQXQ01. The sequence continues at coordinate 38,169 of WQXG01000029.1, read as the reverse complement.
AATTGTAAGGTGTTTCATTTTTCCTCCTAATATTGAAAAAAGTGGTTTTATTGGGAATTAAACGACCGTTTAATTCCCAACTTTTTGCTGTTTTTTTTGAAGATAAAGACAAGAATTTTCTAACAAATATTATCGGAGGAAATTATGATTTATGGTTACATCAGAGTAAGCAAAGACAAACAAACAGTTGAAAACCAACGGTTTGAAATCGAGAGGTTTTGTTCAATGAACAACATCGTTATTGAACAATGGATTGAGGAAACAATCAGTGGAAGGCAATCGCCTGAAAAACGCCTGCTAGGATCGCTGCTTGCAAAGGTAAAAACAGACGATTTAATCATCTGTTCCGAACTGTCACGTTTAGGCAGAGATTTGTTTATGGTAATGACAATATTGAACTATCTTACACAAAATGGCGTAAACATATGGACAACTAAGGGAAATTACCGCTTAGACGGCACAATTCAGGCAAAAATAATCGCTTTTGGTCTTAGTCTGGCAGCCGAAATTGAGCGTGAACTAATCTCAGAAAGGACAAAGGAAGCACTTGCAAGAAAAAGGGCTGAAGGTGTAATTCTTGGCAGACCGCAAGGCAGGAAGTCCGCAATGCTAAAACTAATAAGACGTAAAACTGAAATTCAGGCTCTATTGGATAAAAACGTCTCAAAAAACGCTATTGCAAACATGTTTAAAGTTGACAGGAAAACTGTTATTTCGTTTATTAAAACAAGTTTAAATAATTAAAATCCGGCAAACCACTTGCCTATTTAACATATTATTTGATAAACTAGGAATATGTTAAAAGTGGGAATTAAACGGTCGTTTAATTCCCGCTTTTTTTATAAATGTAAAGTAACGGTGTTTTTGTTTCTTTGAGATTTTTAAGGATTGTAAGACAAAATAACAAAAGAGAAAAGAGCAGAGAACAAAGAACAAAGTTTTTATTCGAAATCTTACCTTGAAGCTACATGTTAAGACTTCAAGCCAAGATTTTGCTCTTTGCTCTTTGCTCATTGTTCTTTGATCATTTGTATTGCTATTTTTTCGGCTTTTTCATATTCACTCTGGATAACATATTCCTTTATGCTGTCTAAAACTTCTTTTGTCTCTTTTGAACAATTTTTAATTTCTTTAAGTATATCCAAAACGCCTTTTCTGTTATATTCAGCGCATAATTCCGCGATAGCCTGCATTTTTTCACGTATAACATCTGTATCTTCTGTGCCGGGAGCATCTTTTTCTGTTTCACATTCCTGCTCAAGATTCTTTATTAAAGAGTTTAATCCCAATGAAAATACAAACACGGATGATTTTAAAAAATCAAAATTTCGTTCGCGGCATGCATCTTCCAGCTTGTGCGCCAGGCTGGAAAGTGTAGTTTCACCGATATTCCCAAGAGAGCTTTTCATCCCGTGCACGATAACAGTAAACTTCTGCAAAACATCTTCTTTTTCCAGCCAGCCGAAGTTTTCTTGTTCGATTTTTTCCAGAAAAGCAGCGGCTTTGCGCGCATCTCTTACAAATGACTCAATGAGCATTGTATCTTTCCTGGGACAAGCATTATCATCGTCATTTTCTTCCATTTCGCCCATTTGTTTGGCTGCTGCTTCAATTACTTCCGGCGGCTGTTTATCACGGACATATTTGTTTAAAATGGAATTTAACTGGCGTATATCAATCGGTTTGGAAATAAAATCATCGAATCCGTTCTGTAAAAATACGTCAGCCTGCCCTACTACCGCATTTGCCGTAAGCGCGACAATTGGACTTGTATAACCTAAATCCCGCAGACGTTTGGTCGCTTCCATTCCGTCCATTTCCGGCATCATGTGATCCATAAATACAATGTCATATACTTTGCCGCTTTTTATTTTATCTATTGCCTCAAATCCGCTCATTGCGGTTTCAATTTTTAGTTTATAAAAACTCATAAGACCCGAGGCAACATACAGATTGTTTTCCACATCGTCGACAATCAGAATGTTTCCGTACGGCATTGGACTGCGCAGAATCTGATCTCTTTTTCTGTTTGGCAGGAAATTTTTTCGGAATTGCTTCAGGTTTGCTACAACATCTTTACCCAGCTCTTCTGCGTCCGCCGTTTGCTGCGGCAGCCGCACGGTAAACAATGAACCTTTACCCGGCTCACTTTCTACATAAATTTCGCCGTTCATAAGACCTGTTAAACTTTGCACAATTGCGAGTCCCAGCCCGGTACCTTCGACGGTTTTGCCGTTTTTTTGCTCAAAACGGGAATACTCGTCAAACAATTCGTCCAGCTGAGTTTTGGTCATGCCATGCCCGGTATCCATTATACTTAATACAAGCACAACGCCTTTTTTATTGGCTTGAGATTCAAAATCAACAGTCAGGGTAATCTTGCCGGTATCCGTATATTTACAGGCATTGGAAAGCAAATTGTTTAAAATCTGTTTGATGCGCAGCTCATCTCCAATTAAATTTGCAGGGAGCTTGTCATCCATTTCAAGTATAAAATCTATGGGTTTGCTTTCTATCCTCATCATATTCAGGTGAATTGCGTCATTTATTAAACTTGCCAATTTATAATAAGCCGGTATAATATCAAGTTTTCCGGCTTCTATTTTGGAAAAATCCAAAATATCGTTTATGATACCTAAAAGCAAATTGCATGAGCTGAATATTTTTTCCAGTCCTTCTGTGGTCCCCGCAGAGAGGCTTTTATCCTGCATCATTATTTCCGTTACGCCCAAAATTGCATTCATTGGAGTGCGGATTTCGTGACTCATATTGGCAAGGAAAGTTGATTTAGTCTGACTTGCTGTCATTGCCCTTGCGGTCTGCAGCTCAAGATCGTATGTTTGTTCTTTTACAAGCTGTTCCAGCTGTTTGCCGATACGGCGGTTTCTCGCAAAAAAAGCGGCAAGAAGAGTCAGCACCAGAAAAAGCAAAATTGACGAGCCTATAAGCCAGGGAAGACGTTCTTCCGCAAGTTTGCTGCGGTAATCGTAGGTTTTACGCAGCCATTGATCAGAAATCCCTTTTAAGTTTATAGAGCGCATTGCTTTATTGACAATTGAGCGAAGAAGAACTTCATTCCTGTTAAATCCAAAAGCAGAGTTAAAGGAATAGTCAAACATAAAATTGATTTTATAACCGGGACGCTCCAGATAATGCGTAAGAATTTGAAGATCGTGGCTGCTTGCCATTACCATATCCACTTCGTCCCTGTCCAATGCGTCAAAAGCCGCAAGATTACTTTCATATTCAATTGTAAACAGATGATTCGGAAACCATTTTCTAAAAGAAGCAGTGTGGGCATAATCTTTTATTAAACCAACTCTGGTGTATAAAATTTCATTTAAAGTAACATCTTTATAATCCTGTTTGGATATTAACACGAAATTTGTTGTCATTAGTGCGGCATCAGTCCAGAGAAAAACAGACTCCCGTTCTTTTGTCTTCATTAATTCTGTGAGCATGGATACTTCACCGTCTTCCAGCATTTTAAGCAGATCAGAAAAACTGGCGTTCTCATCATTAACACGTTCAAAGCGCAGGGAAGTAAGCGCTTCCACTTCACGCAGTATGTCAAGGGTGATACCCTGCCATTGTTTTTCACGCGAATTATAAAAGCTAATAGGATAATTGCTGACTTCAAATGCAACAGGTATAACCGGATTATTTTGTATATAACGCCGTTCTTCTTCGGTAAACTGCACAGACAATTTATATTCCCGGTATTCTTTGTATCCCATATTGTACAATTCCGCAAAATAGAGAGCGCCGCCGCTTCGCAAAACTTTTTCTACAACAGAAATAACAGATTCCATGCCGTCAGTGCGGGTTGTAAGTGATACCGGCATAAAAATCAACGGATAAAAATCATAAGCTACTATATCGTCGTAATTAATAAAACTTGTTTCAGCAGGCGCGCTGTAATAAAAGGAATCGATTGTTCCGTTTTTAAGCGCGTCATAAACAAGGCTAAAATCATTCAATTGGATAATTTCAAAAGTGCCTGGCTCCATTTCGGACGTAACTGCCCTGATTGTAGCGGCTCCTGTAATGAACCCGCAGCGAAGCGGACGATCATGGATTATTTCTGAAATAGACTTTGCATCAGCGAGGCGAAAACGCTTTACAGGACGCGCGGCAATAGCGCTGGTCATATGATAAATTTTACGGCGTTCCTCTGTGGACGTTAATTCGCCGGAAAAGGAAACTTCGCCTGATTCTAATCCTGTTATCAAATCCTGCCATTCGTAAAGTTTAGGTATAAATCGAATCCCGAAAAATTCCGTTAACCATTCGCAGAACAAAGCGGAAAATCCCCTGATATTTCCGTTTTCATCTTCAAATGCCTCGATACTAAGCGGCATTCCGTAAACAAAAGAATCGAGTTCTGTCTTAAGAGCTTCTATTGCCCTTATTTCATCTTCTGTTACATCCGGAAAATATTGATATGAGGAAAACATCGGTATTCCCGGGAGCGCCCCATGCGTTTGTTTTTTACTGGAATTACTGCAGCCCGCAAATATAACAGGCAGTATAATAATAAAGCAGATTGATTTACAGATACCTTTCATTTAAAAATCCTCACTTTGATAAATCAGTAATATATACCGCCGCGGCGTTTTCGGCTTTTTCAAATTCACTGTGGATGATATGTTCTTTGACAATTTCCAAAACAGCCCTTGTTTCTTTAGAGCATTTGTTTATCGCGGCAATAATATCCAGGACGCCCTTCCTGTTATATTCCGCGCACTTTTCTGCAATAGTCTGCATTTTTTCAAGTATATCTTCGCCGTCTGCATTATCTTCAATATTATTATTTTGTACAGGTTTAAATTTATCCAGAAGCTTTTGCAAATTATTTATAAAGCCGGAAGTTACTTCTTCTATAAGCCTGAAATTCTGATCGCGTCCTGCCTGTTCCAGGCTTCGCGCCGTTTCAGATAATTCCGGTTCATTGATAGCTACAAGCGAACTTCCCATACCATGCACACATGTAATATATTTTTGCAGACTTTCCTTATTTTTGTATTCTGATTTTTGGAATAATTCCTCCAGCAATGTTACAGCTTTTTGCGCATCCCGAACAAACGATTCTATTAAAAGAGAATCCGTTTGAATAAGCGCATTACAGCCATTTGACTCCATACTTTGCAGGCGGGCAGCTTCAATTACTTCCGGCGTCTGTTTATCACGAATCATTTTATTTAATATAGAGTCTAAATGATGCACGTCCATTGGTTTAGACATGAAAGCATCAAAACCATTTTCCAAAAATACATCTGCCTGTCCTGTCACAGCATTTGCCGTCAGCGCAACTATCGGATTTTTGTACCCCATTTTCCGGATTAGCCCGGTTGCTTCTATACCGTCCATTTCCGGCATCATATGATCCATAAAAATAATATCATACGCTTTTCCGGCTTTAATTTTATCTACGGCTTCACGTCCATTAATGGCAGTTTCTATCTGAAGCCTGTATAGCTTTAAAAGCCTTGCCGCAACAAACAGGTTTGTTTCCGTATCATCTACAATTAAAACGCTTCCGTAAGGCATAGGCTCGCGCTTTATATTTTTTCTGTACGATACATTGCTTTTCTGAAAACGCTGTAAACTATCCACAATTTCAGGGCCCAATTGACCTGAACCTGCGGTTCCCTGAGGCAATTTAACAGTAACCGTGGTTCCTTTGCCGGGTTCACTTTCTACACAGACATCGCCATTCATTAATTTTACCAGCCGCTGCATGATGGAAAGCCCCAATCCGGTTCCTTCGATAGTGCGCCTGTTGTTTTCATTAAAACGCGAGTATTCCTCAAACACCCTGCTTAATTGTTCACGGGACATTCCTTGACCTGTATCCTGTATGCAAAAAACGAGCGTTATTCCATCATTATCAGGGCTTTTTTCTGTAACGACAGACATTATTACTTTACCGGCATCCGTGTACTTAAAAGCATTGGAGAGCAGATTGTTTAAAATCTGTTTAATGCGAAGTTCGTCGCCAATCAGACCTGCCGGAATGGTTTCCTGTACCTGAAGTTCAAATTTAATAGGCCTGTTTCCAATCCGCATCAGGTTTAAATTTACGGCATCATTGATAAGGCTGGCAATTTTATATTGAGCAGGGATTATATCCAGCTTGCCCGCTTCTATTTTGGAAAAATCCAGTATATCGTTTATAATACCCAAAAGCATTTCGCTGGAAGCATAGATCATATTAAGCCCGTCTTCTATTTCATTTGACAGCTGTTCATTCTGCATTAATATATCGGTAACACCCATTATGGCATTCATTGGAGTGCGTATTTCATGACTCATATTTGCCAAAAAAGTTGATTTTGATTTACTTGCCGCTTCTGCAGCGCTGGCGGCTTCCTCTGCTTTGGATACTGCGTTTATCAAGTCATGCTGCAGGTTAATGATTTTAATCTGCTGCCCGACTCTTAGCTTAACAATTTCCGCATTAAAAGGCTTACGAATATAATCAACAGCGCCGATTGTCAAGCCTTCGCTCTCATCGCCTTCTTCGCTGAGTCCTGTTATAAAGATGACAGGAATTGCTTTAGTGCTTTCTGATCTTTTAAGTTCAGCAAGCACTTCGAATCCGTTCATCTCCGGCATAATTATATCCAGCAAAATAAGATCCGGCAAAGACTCTTTCGCTTTTTCCAGCGCCGATATCCCGTCGCTCTTTACATACAGCTTATAGTCAGACCGTAATATGTAAGTTAATTCCATCAAGTTGGCTGTATCATCATCCACAATCAAAATGCTGTTCTTTTTTTCCATATTCGTCATCCTGTTATTTTTTTCTTTAATTCTGCAAGAGCTTCCAATGCGATTTTAAATTTAAAATCTTCCATCTGCCGGATTAATTCCTCACTGCCCGGAATAGAACGAAGTTTTTCTGTAAATGCAAGACATTCCGGATCAGAGTCTTTTAGTATGGGTTCCAGTTCTTCCAGCATCTCTTTCATTGACTTGGTATCCAGCGGCACCGATGCCTCTGCTATCGAACTGGATACCAACGGCATAAGCTCTTTAATTGCCGCATTTAATTCTTTCTCCAGCACTGCCATTTTTTCGGGAGTTGCAAGGTTTTTGCCGCCTTTCAGCAGGAATTCCACATCTTCTGCCGCTTGCTGTAAAAGATTCTTTTTAAGCTGCCCTGCATTACTTCTTAAAGTATGAACCAGCCTGTGCGCCAGCCTTATATCGTCTTTATTTATGGCTTCCTTAATTTCTGCAAATTTGTTCCGGTTGTGACTTACAAAATTATTTATAAGCTTTTGACGCAGTTCATTTTCTGCCTGTTCATTTTGAATTTTATCCTCTACCCTCCATGTTAAAGGCGTGAAAAATTTCATTAAACAATGCCATAATTCCTGTGATGTAAACGGCTTGCCGACATAATCAGCCATACCGGTTGCTCTGTACAACTCACGATCATGAGACATAACATTTGCCGTCAATGCCACAATTGGAATACTCGTATTAAATTCCTTTATTTTCGCTGTCGCCTCCAGGCCGTCCATTACAGGCATGTGCATATCCATAAAAATAAGGTCAAAGAGCTTTTCTCCGTTTTTTATGCGGTTTTGCACCATCTCTACGCCGACTTTTCCATTTTCCGCAACTACAGTTTTAAGACCAACCCTTGACAGATGTTCACTCATAACCTGCTGATTCATGGCATTGTCTTCGCATAATAAAACCTCGCCTTCAAAAGCAGGTTTATTCAGTTCGCCCTGAATCATTCTTGATTCCGGATTGTGCCAGTCTGCCCCGTCAACCGTATCAAAAACAAGTTCAAAGCTGAATTTACTGCCGACACCGGGCGTACTTTCTACAACAAGCTGACCGCCCATCATTTTTACCAAATAATTTGTAATGGCAAGCCCAAGACCGGTGCCGCCGTATTTTCGCGTTGTGCCGGATTCCGCCTGCGTAAACGGGTTAAATACCCTGTTGATCTGCTCATTTGTCATGCCGATCCCTGAATCTTTAACTTCAAAATACATCTTGATACTATTTTCTGTAATATCTTTTATAACAGCCTGAACTTTAATAATGCCTGAGCTTGTAAATTTTTCCGCATTGGACAGAAGGTTAGTAATAATTTGCCGCAGCCTTGTGGGATCGCCCAATGGAATTTTTCCAACAGACGGTTCGGCGTAAAAATGCAGCATAAGACCTTTGTCTTTGGTCTTGGGCATAATCATTGTACGGCAGGCGGTGAATATATCAGGCAGACTAAACGGAACTTTTTCCAGCTCAAATTTTCCCGACTCTATTTTTGATATATCCAAAATGTCATTTATAATATGAAGAAGCCATTTTGAATTTTCCATAATATTGGAAAGATAATCTTTGGTTTTATCGGGTATATCATCACCAAGCGCCAATTCAGAAAAACCTACAATGCTGTTCATAGGCGTCCTTATCTCATGGCTCATGTTGGCAAGGAAAATTGATTTAGTCTGATTCGCAACCTCTGCCTCTTCGCGCGCTTTACGGCGTTCAAAACCGGAAATAGTAAGCGCCATTAAATCTGCAAGAGAAGAAACAAAGCTTTGTTCTTCTATTGTCCATTCGCGTCTTTTGGGATAACGTTCGCAAAGATCCTGCTCTACGCAAACTGCTCCAACCAGCTTTCCTTCGACATGAATGGGCGCATCCAGCATGGCGCATAAATTGGGATAGTATCCGCCGATTGTAATGTCATAACGTGACGCTTTAACATCGTTTGTAACGATCAGCCGCTCGGTCTTTAAGGCTTTCGCGTATTCCTTGTGAGGCGTCAAATGAAAATCATCCTGCACGCTGTGTCTTCCTGTAGCACAGTCATAACAGGCAATATTTGTGAGCACTTGCGAAGTTTCAGTTACATTCCATACGCTTACACGATTGGTATTAAGCGCGACGCCTCCGCGCTGAGCAATAACATCGGCAGCTTCTTTTATAATCCCGCCGGAAATTGCCGGCACCTTTGTAATACCTGCCAGTGTATCGCTTAGTTTATGCGCGTATTTGTATTTTTCAGCCAAATCGCGGGTCTGCTCTTCTACAATGGATGCCAGATTTTTGCCAAAACGGCGGCTCTTAACAAAAAAGACGGCAACAATAGCCAAAGCGAATAAAAGCATCGCGGACAAAACTGCCAGCAATCCCATTAACGGACGCTGCGCTTCGGCAACCTTAGCGCGGTAATCAAAAGTCCTGCGCATCCATTGACTGGAAATCCCGGCAGTATCAATTGCTTTAAGCGCTTTATCAATAATTGAACACAGTACAACTTCACTGCTGTTAAATCCGAATCTGGTACTCATACCCTGGTTAAACACATAGTTTACCTTATACCCTGTAAGTTCCTGGTAATGAGTCAGGAACATAAGTCTTCTTTCTGTGGACATGACCATGTCCACTTCTCCGTTTCGCATGGCACTAAAAGTTTCTTCTATGCCGTCATATTCAACAATGCTGCTGTGTTCCGGAAACCATTGCAAAAACATGGCAGTATACGCGGTATCCTTTGTAACTCCCACCTTTGCAAGAAGAATTTCATTGGTTGTTACATTTGGATAAGATACCTTTGATATTAGCGCATAACTATCTTCATGTATGGAAACTTCCGGCCAAATAAAATGCTCTTCGCGCGCTCTTGTCCAGATTAAATCTGAAACAAAATACACTTCTCTTTTTCTGAGCATTTCCTGAATTGCAAACCATTCCGTACGTTCATCATTGATAAGCACAAAGGACAAGCCGGTCAATATTTCAATCTCATCCAGTAAATCAAAAAAGACTCCCTGCCATTCTTTTTCCCGCGTATTATAAAAACTAATGGGATAATTGGTATAAATCGCTCCAACAGGTATAACGGGATTATTTAATATATATTCGCGTTCTTCCTCTGTAAGCTGATTGAACAGCTTTTGTTTCATGTATTCCTTATGTCCGTTGCTGTAAAGCCTTGAAAGATGACGGTACGCGCCGTGATCCAATGCTTTTTGAACAACCGAAATAACAGGCTCCAATTGCGGGTTTTGCGTCGCAAGTGAAACCGGACTAAAAACCAAAGGAAAGAATTCTTTTGCTGTCACATCTGTGTATTTATCAAAGGAAGCTTCTGCGGTATCAACATTAAAGAAAGCGTCGGCTGCGCCGCTTTTTAAAAGCGCATACGCTTCATCGGTATCCCTTACCAATATAACTTCATAAGTGCCGCTTTCCAGCGTGGAAGTAACATCATGAATCGTTGTAGTATTTTGTATAAAGACATAGCGCAGCGGACGCATCAGCGCTATTTGCTCAAGAGGTATGCTGCCATCGATCCTGAAAATACGCAGCGACTGTGTAGCAATAGTGGTTGTCATAAAATATGTTTTTAATCTTTCTTCCGTAGCGGTCATAGCTGCTGTAAAATCAATTTCATAGCTGGCTAGTTTTGCCAAAAATTCGCCCCACTGTACATATTCGGGCGTAAAAGGAATATCGAATAACCCTGTAAGCCATCCGCACAGCAGCGCAGAGAACCCTCTTACATCTCCATTTCTGTCATAAAAAGCCACTGTGGACGGCAATACGCCAAGTTTAAAACTTCTATTTTCTTCCCTAAGCGCATCAATAGCCGATATTTCCGCTTCTGTCACGCCGGGAATATCCCTAAAAGACGTGAATCTGAAATCCAAATGCGTTTCGGCGGATTTTTCACAGCTTACAGCAAATAAAAGCAAAACTGCCAAAAAAAGATAAAAAAATTGTTTTTTCCCAAGCATAAAAACTCCTGTCATTTTGTGGGGACCCCCTTTACATTTAAAAAATCATTTACCGCGCTTTTTGCTTCATCAAAATCGCTATGTAACACATTTTCTTTTATTATATTCAAAATTTCTTTTGTCTCTTTTGTGCATTTTTCTATCCCTGTAATTATATCCAAAATTCCTTTTCTGTTATACTCATCGCACTGCCGCGCAATGACAAGCAGTTTTTCCAGTAAATCTCCCGGGTCCTCATCATCTGAATCTGTTTTAAGTTCTTCTTCCAGATTTTCAAGCAGTGCACGCAGCTCATTTAAAAACCCGGGGAAAAACTCTTTTATAAGGAAAGTATTTCCTTCCCGCCCGCCCATTTCCAGCTTGTATGCCAGTTCGGAAATAACCGTTTCTCCGATATTTCTTAAAGAGCTTTTCATGCCATGAACAAAGACGGTGAATTTCCGCAAATCTTCTTCGTTTTGCTGCCAGTTTTCTATACTGCCCAGTCTTTCCATAAAAACAATGGTTTTACGCGCATCTCTGATAAATGACTCAAGCAATAATATATCCTTCTGCTGCCTGTAATCGTTTGCCGCTATTTCGCTCATTTGCTGACGCGTCTGCTTATAGGCTGCTTCAATTACTTCCGGCGGCTGCCTGTCGCGGATAAATTTATTAAGTATAAAATTTAACTGACGTATGTCTATCGGCTTGGAAATAAATTCATCGAATCCGTTTTGCAAAAATATTTCTGCCTGTCCTACCACAGCATTTGCCGTCAGCGCGACAATTGTTGTATGTTTATGCTGATCCTGCGGCAAACCTTCATTTTGCTCCGATTCCCAATCACGAATTCTTTTTGTTGCCTCCATTCCGTCCATTTCCGGCATCATGTGATCCATAAACACAATATCATATACTTTGCCGCTTTTAATTTTGCCGACTGCATCACGTCCGCGCATGACTGTTTCCATCTGCAGCATATACGGTTTAAGAAGACCCATAGCAACATAAAGGTTTGTTTCTACATCATCTACTATTAAAATTTTCCCGTAAGGCATCGGGTCGCGCGTTATCTGGCTCCTTTGCATATTGGGAACAAAATTTCTGCGGAATTGTTTAAGATTTTCCGCCAATTCTTTACCTATAACATTTTTATCTACAATTTTCTGCGGCAGCCGTACGATAAATCTTGAGCCGACACCGGGTTCGCTTTCCGCCTCTATATTGCCGTCCATGTGGCGTATCAAATACTGCGTAATTGCAAGACCCAGCCCTGTTCCTTCTATGGTGTGCGCTTCCAGATCAAAACGCGAATACTCTTCATACAATTTACCCAATTGTTCTTCTGTCATGCCATAACCTGTATCACTGACGATAAAAACAATTATTACATTTTCCGCGTCTTTTGATTCACAGGCAACTGACAGGGTAATCTTGCCGGTTTCTGTATACTTAAAGGCATTGCTTAATAAATTATTTAAAATCTGCTTTATTCGAAGCGCATCGCCGATTAACCTGGATGGAATATTTTCGTCTACCTGCAGCTCAAACTCAATTGGTTTGCTGTCTATCTTCATCATGTTCAGGTGTACTGAGTCGTTAATAAGGCTTGCGATAATATATTCAGCAGGCATAATATCCATTTTTCCGGCTTCTATTTTGGAAAAATCAAGTATGTCGTTAATAATACCCAAAAGCAAATCGCATGAACTATGAATTTGATCCAGTCCTTCTTCGCTTTCCTGGGAAAGTCCGCTTTGCATCATTAAAATATCGGTAGTGCCGAGTATCGCATTCATGGGAGTGCGGATCTCGTGGCTCATATTGGCAAGGAATGTTGATTTTGCCTGCGAAGCAGCCAGCGCTTCTTCTGTTGCGTTCAAAAGCCGCAGTGTCATTTCATTGCGCAATACACTGTTTGCAAACAAAAAACTTACCGTTCTGAGAATCGCTTCTTCTGACAGGGAAAAAACACGTTCTCTGCGGCAATCGCCGAAACTGACAAAACCCCAGAATTTATTGTAAATAAAAACAGGTATAACGATAACAGAAACAATTTTATGCGCCTGCAGATTTTCACGTTCTGCCATCGTAAATTTCCGGACAATGCCGCTGACGCATTTATTGGCAGACAGTTTATAATACCAGTCAGAATAAAAAGGATCGGGGGCACAAGACGCTATCTCCTGCTCCTTCCTGAATTCACTGGACCATTCAAGAATTTTTGTATACTGCGGCGTTTCCTGACTTTCAGTATTTTTCCAGATAAAAATACTGTCAAAATACACAGTAGCAGCAACGGTACTGATTGCTTTTAGCAGATTATCCTCAAAACTGTCCATGTCATAATTCAGCGGTTCTGATGTAAGTTCATTAATCGTTTTAAGCAGTTTGTGATGTTCTCGCATATCACGTGTGTATCCGATTACAACATCATCACTTTCGTATTTGGCGCGCACTAAAATGACTTCCGCAGGGATGGGAGTATCGTCATAGGGCATCTTGTGCATCCAGTCAAAACGGCAGTAACCTTCAGAAAATGCCTGATAAACATAACCGATTATTTTTTCTACAGAACGCTGCCCTTCCGGCTGAAACTCAGGAGAACAGCACCTTAGAAAATTGTTTCTATACTCCTGCTTGCCGGAAAAACCATAAAGCTTTATTGCCGCTTCATTGCAGTCTATTGTATTATAAGTCCTGTCCCATATCTGTGCGCACAGGGGAGATGTATCCAGCATCAGCATCAGACGCTCGTGCATCTGCTTTTTTTCATCTATGTCTCTTAAAGCTCCCGCTACCCGCAGCGGAACGCCTTTTTTGCCTCTTTGCGTAGTTCCAAAAGCATGATAGTAACGGTAAACTCCGTCTTTTCGCATAAGACGGTATTCGATATCATACGGTGTTTTTCCTGTATAGTCGTTAAGATGCGCCGCGAAAGCTTCAAGCGTCCTCTCCTTGTCTTCTGGATGCAGCCGGTCGCTCCAGCTATGCGTCACATTCGGAAAATCATGCTCGTCACTAAACCCAAGCATATGACGGAACTCCTGCGACCATGTAAATGTATTGTCCGGGTTAATTGGGTCTGAGCTCACAACATCCATATCCCATAATGCAATGCCAAGAGCATCGCTTGTGAGTCTGTATTTCATCAGATCATAATCAGTTGCCTCTCCGTATTTACGGATAGCATCATTAATCAGCAGAATATTCTTTTTGTCTTCATGGGAAAATCCATCAGAATTAAGCGTAAAATCAAAATCTCCGTTTTTTGCGGCTTCAACCAGCCGTTTCAATTCGCCGGAAAAGTCACCTTTATTCTGTTTCTCCTTAAACATGATTAATTATACCATTTAATAGTAAGAATTATCAATATTAAATAAGAATCAGATGGGGGATATTTCTCTGATAGGGGGATATTAAGATTTGTATTAATCGGGCTATACATAAGAAAAATACGCATTTTTTAACAGTGCGTAAAAATACAACAAATAGGCTCTAATTTGCTACCGAAAAAAACAAATATTCGTAATAGATAGGTTTGTCTGATTTGTTTTGCAGGGTGGAAACGTTGTTTTCACAAAAACCATCTTTTTTTTCCATATTGGAGGATAATGCTATGAAATTATTAAAAATCACAGCTATGATAATGGCAATTTCTTTTCTGTTTGCTGCTTGCGAAAATGATCTTCTTATTGACGCGGATGATGATACAGTCAGAAATACAGCGGGTACAACCTGGAACTTCCAGGCCAGCGCAACTAATCTGGTGAACTACAGTACAGGCAATGAAAATACCAAGGATATTACTTATACAAGCAATATGTATTTGCTGGGTTCACAGAGGTCTTTCCGCTGGATGCCAAGCCAGGTACAAAGCGGCACATCAAACGGCTGTATTCAGACCAGCGGCGCTACTGCTTCCGGCAAATATTTCCTGGAAATCAGAGGTATTCAGGGCCCGATGAAAGTAACTCTTGTTTTTACCGATACCGGCAGTAGCAACAGCGGCCGCAAGATCGAATATCATGTAAACAAAAGCAAGGTAGGAGAAACCAGCGCTACCAACGGTTTGACAGTATTAACATCCACTCGTGACATTACCAATACCGGCAAGTTCGATCTTCAGCTTGGCTGCACAGGCGGAATCAGGCTTTATGAAGTAAAACTTACCGCGATTTCTTCGAGCGGAACAACCGGCGGAACAACCGGCGGTACAACCGGTGGAACAACCGGCGGTACAACCACAGGTACTACTAACTCAACGGCAACCACTATTTTTAACAATCTTAAGGGAAAAACAGCGGCAACCCGCGGCTGGGCAGATCGTTATAACAGCGGCAAGGGTGTAACATACGCTAATCCTTCCGCAGTCGTTTATGTTGATGGTACAAGCAATCAGGCAAAAAGAACACGTTTTACAGACGCTATTAAATCCGACAGTCATGCATTTGTTATTCTTTCCGGCGATGTCGACCTTAGTGACGGCAAAATTACAGACTCCAACAAATCATTTTATGACCAATGGAACTCCGACGGCACAAGAAAGAACGGGGACATTGTATACCAGATTGGCTCCAACACCACCATTATCGGCATTAACAATGCGCGCATTATGTTCGGCGGCTTAAGAATCAATAACAAGGAAAATGTTATTATAAGAAACGTTACTTTTTATGACGCTCACGGTTCAACCGAAAAGAGAACCAGCGGAACCAATTCAGACGCAAATTCCAAAGCCAGCGCCGACAATCTTATGATTGACAACGGCTCAAAAGGTATTTGGATTGATTCCTGCCGCTTTACAGACGGCAAGTGCAGCGACCTGATCCGCAACCTGAACCATGACGGTTCATTGGATGTTAAAAAGGGAACATTTATTACGATTTCCTGGAATCATTTTACCAACCATGATAAAGTAATGCTGTTCGGCTCCAGCGATAGTGAAACCAACAAAGCAGACAGAACCATTACGCTTCATCACAACCATTTCTCCGGCGTTACCCAGCGTAATCCAAGAACACGTGCGGGTCAGTTTCATCTTTACAGCAACTACTACAACAACATCGGCGTTAGCGGCAATACCGGCTACTGCATTGGCCCCGGCGTCGGCGCGGAATTCCTTGTAGAAAACAACAACTTTGGTTCAATGTTCCATGCTACAAACACCAAATTGATTGACTATTACGATACATCAGCAAGACCTGCCATCGTATGGTCAAGCAACAACAACAAGACTATAGCCCGCTCTCAGTATGACAAGGGCACATCCAAGCCATGGACTCCTGCTTACAGTTACACAATGACTGCCAACTCAAGCGTTCCGTCTAAAGTCGGCTCCTCAAGCGGCGCAGGCCCTAACCTTGGCACCAGCATCCCGCAGAATGTCCGCTAGTTTGCATTAAGTTTTAATTTCAGACAGCCCTCTTACCGGGGGCTGTTTTTTTTTGTGCGGAGGGGGGAAGGAGGAAGAGTTGGGAGGACTCTCGCGGAGACGCAGAGACGCAGAGGGCGCGGAGGAAGAGAGGGAGGGAGAGTTGGGAGGACTCTCGCGGAGACGCGGAGACGCAGAGGGCGCGGAGGAAGAGGGAGGAGAGTTTTGCGTAACGCTAATGCCTCTTCCTCATTCCTTGTTTTCTTACCTATTCCCACACCAGTCTTGGATAACTCCTAATTTCCATTAAATTCATACACATAAAAGCTTGACATAATACAGTACATTATGTAATATATTTCTGCCAGAATGGCAGATGAAAATGAACGGAGAGTATATAATGGTGAGAGAAACATTGAAGGCTGGACAAAAGCCAACTAAAGCGCAAATTCGGGAAATTAGAACTGCAGAAAAAAAAACTGTTGTCTACACAGATGATGCTCCGCAGCTTAATAATAAAGAACTAGCTGAATTTAAACAAATTAATGCCGAAAACAGAAAAAAAATTCCGTGTACGCTTCGATTATCCAAAAAATCTTTAGAGTGGTGGAAATCTCTTGGAGATGGATATACCGCTGCCATGGCACGCATGCTTGAAGATGCCCAAAACCATCCTGAAATTATAAGAAAAATTATTTGAATATTGTATTATGCTTTTTCACAAATTTCACACAAAGGCACAAAGGGCACTGAGAGTGCGGAGGAAGAAGAGGTGGAATTTTTACCACGAACCATACGAACTCGTGCTTACAGAGCACACCTGAACAACAAGATATTCTATATTGATGCATTTCCCAAAGCTGAGATAATAAGGATAGTGAGATAAAACTAGAAATCAAAAGTTCGTGTGGTTCGTGGTAAAAAATCTTGTATTTGACAGACAAGGCAAAACGTGAGAAAATAAACCAGATAATAGAATGTCAGGAGGGAATAGCTATGGCAAGCGAAGCGCTGGCTGCCTTTACCAAAGATGAAATAGAATACTATCATCAGATAAGTAAAGAAAAATACGAACTGGATATGCAAAGCAGAATGGTCTATGAAAGACGACAGGGGCGGCAGGAAGGAAGACAGGAAGGAAAACAAGAAGGAAAATTGGAAGAAAAACAGGAAGTTATTACGCTGTTAAAAAGTGGAAAATCACTGGAAGAAATATTAAAGGAATATGAGGGTAAATAAGGCTCTGCGGCTTCGGGGAATCATTGGGGAAGACTCTCGCGGAGACGCAGGGAAATCTTTCGGAGGACTCTCGCGGAGACGCAGAGACGCTGAGAACGCGGAGGAAGAGGGAGGAGAGTTTTGCGTAACGCTAATGCCTCTTCCTCAGCTCAGATATTAATTACTCCCACGCCAATATAGGATGCCCTCTGCCTACAACGGTGCTGAAGTTCCATTCATCAGTGCTGAAACCCAGCCCGGGATTGGCGGCGGTTGGAAGCCTTGTCCAAATGCCTCTTTCTAAGAAAGTACTGTCGCCAACTGCTTGACCATGAGGTTCTGTAGAACCGCTAAGCACTTGTGAATAAACCAATTCTGGTTCTGTAACGTAAAGATGCTCTAAAAGAGTTGGGATATTAGGTGCGCTTGATCTACGCCTTATTTCAATACGGTAATACGCTCTGTTACCTATATTATTTTCCAATGTAAAGTCGTATTGAATATAACGATCTGTTTCAAGACTGTATAGATCAATTCCGGTAATTTGACTTCCATTCCATTCATTATCACCGACTCTAATTAAAGAGTAATTTGTTGTTACTGTCATGGTTGTACTTACAGTGCCTCCCCCAGGATCGCTAACTGATAAACCACTTATAGACATATAATCAGATGCATCAGTACGCAGAAAGGTTGGACCTGTAAAATTATAATGTTCAATGGAAGTAGGGTTTGCTATATTTGGTGTAATTTGATATTGATAAACCACTCTACAGCCATTGTTGTTAGATGCAAAAATACTAAACCTAAGAGAATGGGTTGTAGCTGTAAGAAAGAATAAATTGATATTGCTGATTCTATTACCATCCCATACAGCCGTTTCTGGACTAACTGCAGAAATTTGCGGGTTTCTCCATACAGACATTGTTGTACTAATTTCGTTTATATTATTAATTGGCATATCTTTGTTTAAATCATTACCTGACAAATAACAGGTAATTGATTGAAGTGGCATAACCATCATTAATTCAGGTCCAGTAATGGTAAAGTGCTCGGGTAATGTAGGGTTTGCCATATTTGGAGTAATCTGAACACGGTAAAGAACAAAATTTTCATTGTTATCCATTATTCTAAAATCGTAAATTATATTACGATCTGTAGAGTTAAGACCGTTAATGCTTATTCCGGTAATAGCACTGCCCGTCCAAACTGGATTGCCAGCTGTAATTGTAGTTGGGGTTCTTGTGACAGTCATTGCTGTTCTTGCGATACCTGAACCGCCATCACTGATTGATAAACCGCTGATTGTACAGTTATTAATATCTGTTATTGTTAGAACCGGAGTTCCGGACATTATAGGTACAGGTATATCAGAGTCAGTTGGTTCTAAAGTAAAGCTACCTGTTAAAACAAGCGGGTATAAATTTACACCACCCTGCAAAATTGGAGTCCCCTGCATAACAGGAACACTGGGTTCCAGTATTGTAATCGGAGGCAAGGTATCAAAATAATGAGCATTTTCTATACGCATGGAATCTTTGGCAAAATTACCGCTGATGCTGCCGTCTGCAGGTGGCAAGGCAGGAAACCCATACACACGCGCAGCAACACGCATAGCGTTTAAATCTTTAGCTGTAACGCTTGCACCTAAAGCCGCATTATTTTGTATATTACCGCTTTCTCTATAACCAACAAGACCTCCGGCATAAACACTGCTGGTACCTGCACTTTGGGAAACTACAGAACCTGATGCAAAATTATTGTGTATATTAATACTGGAATAACCAACAAGACCTCCAGCATAAACTTCTCCTGTACCGGCTGATGTTTTATCTACCAGCACATTACCTGTAGCATAACAGTTTTTTATAGAACCAGAATCTGACGCATGACCTACTAAACCACCAACAGATAATGGTCCTGGTGAATTCCTTAAGGCGGTAACACTGCCGGAAGAGCGACTACTGCTTATATTAGTGTTGCTCGATGAGCCTACAAGTCCTCCGGTTCTATATTGTAGATAGACTGGGTTGATGATGGTAGTTTCTTTTTTTTCTGTAAATACATCGCCTTCTACCCAGCAATTAATTATTTCATGTCCTTGTGAACTGCCAATCAAACCGCCTGTAATTAATGTATTTCTTCCTTGTGAAATAACAGAACCTACAGACCAGCAGTTTTCCAACTTTCTTTTATTAGTACTATAGATATATCCTATAAAACCGCCCATATTTACTGCAGCCTCACCGATATCTTGTGTATCTGTCATAATTATAGGGCTTGAATTACCGCTATTCAGTATTGCTGCTTCCCAAGAATGACCGGCAAAGCCGCCAAAATGTAATACCGGGGAAGTGGTTGCACGACGACTGGAGTTATCAACTGTTATCAATGTTGCCTGAGAAAAACAATTTGTAAAAGATCCATAAAAATGTGCTCTTCCAATAAAACCGCCAACATACGTATGATTGTTTGATCTAACATAGATACTTCCCTGCTCATACACACAGTTATTTAAACTGATCCAGCTTGAAACATTAGTACCATGCAGAAAACCAGTAACACCGCCAACACTAACATTCCCTTTCTCACTAAATACATTAATATCTCCGCGTGCAATACAGTTGAAAAGCGAACGTTCGTTAACTGGAGTTGCACCAGTTAAATTTCCGACAATGCCTCCTATTTGTTTATAATCTGATCTATCAGCGATATTTGCATTTCCAATATCTATCTTTGCCTCTTTTTCAAATACGCAGTTTTCCAAGCGTGGAAAAGAATTATAGCCGATGATTCCTCCACAGTAAAGATATATTGCTGACGGCGGTCCAAGTTCTACAGGGTTATGATTACTTGCGAAAGTGTTTTCAGCTTTTATGGTTCCGCCGTAACTAAGATTCATTAATTTACCTCCACCGCTAGATGAATTACCCGCAATACCGCCAATATACATAGAGTTTAATGAATTATTTGTTTTACTGCAGATAATATTGCTTATAACTTTTATATCACTAAGTATAAGCGTACCTACAGTTGGATTTGGAGTACCAGAAATATCTCCGACAGCGCCTCCAACATAGGGTTTAACAGCTTCAAGTTCCAAATTGACAGACACAAAAGCATTGTTAATTTCTACATTATTTTGCATCCAGCCAGCTATACCGCCAAGACGTGTATCAACTGCTGTTGTCGCTGTTCTTCTAACTTTAAAAGAAGCATCTGAACCTGAAACAATACAGTTTGTTATTTTTGAACCGGCTAAAGCATATCCAACTAAACCTCCTGTATTTGTACTTGTTGTATTTGTACTTGAGGCTGATATATCAACTGTATAATGTACCGTTAAATCGCGTATAACAGACGCGGAAATATTTCCAAAAATACCAATCGTTGTCGCATTTGTAAAACCACAGTTAACGGTTATTGTATTCCCATTACCGAAAAATTTGCCGTAAAAAGCGGTTGTAGTAGTTGTACCTGTTCCTATCGGTGTCCACCCCTGCGGAAAATCAGTCTCAGTTAACGTGATATTATTTACAAGAACATATTTTTTATTATGATTGTTAGTCGCGGGTAGATTCCCAAGACCTGTACTGTTAATATTCTGTAACTGCTGCGCTGTGCTAATCTCAATCAGTTCCGGATTGCTGGCAAGATCACTCGCGCTCATTCCCGGTACATTCCAAATCCTGACTCTTTTTGCTTCCGCTCTGACAGTTGGATAAACAGCGATAAAGCTAATATTGTATTCGATAATGTTGCTTACCGGCTGTCCGGATGTAATGCCGCTTTTGTTTATAGCAGGTATGTTGTTAAGCGTTAATCCAGCTGCGTTATCTGAAACATCACGCTGCATTCCGTTTACCCAAATTTCAACGCGATCTGCTCCGTCTGGTTTCGTCCATGTAAGATTTATGGAATTACCGCCTTCGTAATATGTTGCGCTCCATGCGCTGACAGGCTGAATAACCGATGTGTTATATGTCAGATCTCCCATCGAAGGAAACCAATCGCTTTCTTTATCAAGGCTGTCTTTATACTGAACCTGTATTTCTCTTACGTTCGACGAAC
Source organism: Treponema sp. (assembly GCA_009784975.1). Classification (GTDB taxonomy): domain Bacteria; phylum Spirochaetota; class Spirochaetia; order Treponematales; family Breznakiellaceae; genus WQXQ01. The sequence goes on along the minus strand of WQXG01000029.1, from coordinate 16,749 downwards.
TTTCCATTTCTGTTAAATCGATTGTTCTTTCTGTTGAATTTAAATCGTACCAGTCAGAGGGATCCAGTGCTACATGATCCCGATTGTTTTTATCCACAATCCGCAGGCGCCATTTAAGCGTTGCCTGTTCTTCCATTGTCCAGGGGTTATTCATGGTTGCTGCCATTTGACGGATGCCGTCACCCGCGTTATCCATTACCTGAATAAAATTACCTGAAACACGCAGGATATCAAAAGCCGCGTTGAAATTGTAAACATTATTTGTTATAGAGCTCTGTCCTGACAAATAAAGATTCGCGGTTCCTCCGGGCGGCTGATCGTCATAGACAACCGCGACAAAACGTCCTTCCAGTGTTGCATTTGCAAGTGTCGCAGGGTCAACTTCGTTGAGTGTTCCGCTGCCCTTGCGGAACGGCAATACTACAAGACGGGTTATGCCGGATTTGGGTTTGCTTTCGTTCCATATATATCTTACCTTGAAAAAAGCTGTGCCGGAAGAATTTAACGATCTGTAGACAGCGCCTGCGGAGTTGGGATCGGCTTCCATTATGGTTAACGGAAAATCTGTTTCACGGATAAACGCGTTAACTTCGCCGCCTAAAATATTCGCGTATTCAATTTCGGCTATTCTGATTGTATCGGGTAATGTTTCCATATCGGCTGCGCTGGGAGAAACAGAAAAATACAATGTAACTTCATACGGGTCTGTTGTGCGCAAACGCCTGTCGCGTTCCCTCGGCGCTCCCCTAAAAAAGAAATCTTCTGGGGTAATAGATGCAGCTGCTGGATTATGTATTGCCCAGATATTTTCTGCATTGTAAACATTTTTTACTTCCAAAATATTTGTACGATAAGAAAAATTAACAGCAGAAACCATTCCATTGCCGTTCTTTCCAATTATTCCGGTTCCTACTGTTACGGTGATGATTAAATCTCCTAACGAGGAATAATTAACAGGGACTATCGTTAAAGTATTATCATTCGAGTTATATCTGGGTTTGTCATAATAACCTGTAATATCTCCATTGTTGTTATATAATTCGCCGGAAAAAGCATCCTGCCCGGTAATCAGAATACGGTTTTCTCCAAAAGGAATTTCCGCTCCGTTTTCATAAATAAGATCTGTTGTAAACCATATTTTGATCTGCTGGTTACGGTTATATGAAATACCTGTATTGTTAAGCGGCGGATTGCTCTGGAATACACCGGGTCTGTTTCCGCACCAGGGAATTAGTGTTACAGGCTCAGTTGTTAAAATCTTAACTGTCGCAACCCTTGCTCCTGTACTGCTTACGCTTTCGTCAATTTCAACAAAATCATAACTAAATGGTAAAATTGCAGTTTCTGTTTCTGTATCTATCTGAACAAAATCCGAGCTTTTTGAAAAATCCAGTTTATTGTAAACACTTGTAGGAAACGCCAGCCACTTTTCAAATCCAAACCCTGGCATTGATGAAAACTCAACATCAAAATCATAGCCAAGACGCGGGTTTTCATTTGTTTTATTGTTATCAAAACATCTGTCTGGTCCTAATTGCGGACTGGAGCCCCATTGCGGAGGGAAACTTACAGTAACAGATAATCTTGCCGCATTTGCCCACGCAATCTCCTTGTCAATATTTGCCATAAACTCCGGATCGCCTTCGCAGGAAAGCATGGAAAAAGCAATAAGGAAAAAAAGAAAGAAAACCGATTTTATAATTTTCCTGATTTTTTGTGCTTTGTTCATAATATACCCCTTGTAATCGTAAATTGGGAATTTAAACGTCCCTTTAAATTCCCAACTATCTGAAGGTTTTTTAAGGTGAGGCTTATATTTGGTATAAACGGAAAAACGCTATTTTATTCACTAAAATTCATCATTTTATTGAGATAACTTGACTATTTTTACTTAAATTATGATATAATGATATGAAATTGAAACCCGCGTCTGGCGGGTTGTTTTCTGGCTAAAATCGGGAATTTAAAGGGACGTTTAAATTCCCAGCTATTCTTCTCCCTTTCCAGTTCGAAAGCCTTGACAAAGTGCACAATTTAATGTACGTTAAATAAACTAGACAAGGAGAAAAACGATGAAAGGTATAGGTCAAAATTTTGATGATTTCTTAAAAGAACAGGGCATACATGAAGAAGTCAATGAACTTGCTGCAAAAAAACTTATTACTTATCAATTAAGGCAAGCCATGGAAGAACAAAATTTGACAAAAAGCACTGTTGCAAAAAAAATGAAAACTTCCAGGGTTGCTGTAGATAATATTTTAGATCCAACATTCAATACTTCGATAGACTCTCTTGAACGTTTTGCTTTTGCAGTTGGTAAAAAACTGACAATTTCTCTAAGCTAGCCAATTCGCTCTTTTCTACACCTGGTTAAACGGGAATGTAAATTTAAAAGAAAGCCCCGCTTCGGTCGAGTTGACGCTGATGTTTCCGCGGTTTTCCTTTACAAGGTCTTTTACAAGGCTAAGCCCCACTCCCCTGCCGGCAGCAGATGATGTTGTTTCGGCGGTGGAGAATTCGGGGGTAAAAATTGAGCCCAGAAGAACTTTTTTGTCTACAACCGCATTGGGGTTTTTTTCAAGATGTTTGTCTTTGATTTTTTTCCAGTCAAGACCGCAGCCGTCGTCGGAATAGGAAATTTCGGCTTTATCGTTTACATGCTTTATGCTGAATGTTAAAAGCCCCTGAGGCTTTTTGTTCTTTTTAATACGGACATCGGCGGGTTCTATGCCGTGATAAATGGAATTTCTTACGCACTGGAATAAAATGTCTTTTATGGGTTTGCGTAATTTGGATTCCAGAACATTCAAATCGATATGCCCGGCTTCCAGTTTAATTTTCTTTTGTACTTCTACTGCCAGCCTGTCTACCGCTTTGGTAAGAGAGCTAACAAGCATCGTATCCATCTGGTTTGCTGTTTTGTAAGTGTTTATTTTTTTGGTAATTGCAATGTAGGAATCCATTTCCTGCATAAAAGCTTCTATCTTTATTGCCAGCACAATAACATCATTTACAAAAACAATATCCTTGTTTGATACGGCTTTAATATCATCTTCCAGAAGATGAAGTTTATTTCCAAGACTTTCCAGCCCCAGAATAATGGCATTGGATTTAATTGCATGAACATACTGGAAAATTTTGGTTACAACCTGTTTTTCAGAAAGACTGCGATCTTTAAGAATAGTGTTAATGCTGTTAAAATGAGATTCGGTATCTTCTATAAAGTTCTGGAAAACCAAAGGATCGATCTTGATAATATCGAACATGTTTTTCATTTCCAGTTCCTGAACCTGTTTCTGGGCTTCAAGCTCATTTTCAATCTCTTTTTCTCTTGTTATATCCTGAATAATTCCAACGATAACAGGTTCAGAATGCGCCTGTTCTATTAAATTGAATTTGGTGCTTAAATATTTTCTTTTATCGTCTATTTTATATTCAAATTCGGCAATCGGGTTTGCCGCATCCAGCACCTTGGAGCCTTTTGTTTTGGTAAAGATCATGTTAAAATAACCTTTCATAATCTGAAGCTGCTTGGAATCAAAGGAAGCATTTATAATATCAAGAAAATTTTTGCCCGTAAGGTCTTCTTCAAAATAGGAAAGGATCGTTGTTAAAGGACGCGAATACTGGGGAAGAATATTTAAGTCTCTGTCCATCATGAAGATTCCCTGATCAAGATTATCTTTCATGGTTTGAATCATGTCCCTTTCGCTTGCAAGTTCTGCTTTTAGTTCATTCTCCTTGCGGTCTTTTAATATACTGATCCATTCGTAAATTATGGATAAACTTGCAATAAGAACATAAGCTCCTATAAACCTCATCCGTATCTCATCCGCAGCTACAATCGTTCCCAGCGGGGTATACATTAATACAATAATTACTGCAAGAACTATAATTGATTCAAAAACTCCCACTGCCATCTGGCAAAGAAAGATTACGATAGGCGGAAAAGAAAAAATCCAGATTGCCGCCCAAAAGTTGAGATCGCCCAGAAATAGCAGATAACAGCAGTATGCGCCGAAAACTGTAACAGGAAAAACCGGTACAAATTTAAGCGGGATTTTTGAACGAATCATAATGAGGGCGACAAGGCATAAAAAAGCAATGCCAAAGTCCATGATCGTTCTTGTAATGTCAACATTTATCAATGTGATGCCAAGAATTACAAGGGGAAATATGGCAACCATGAAGATCCAGTTCATGGTCATGTATCTAACCTGCTCTTTTACGTTAGTAAGCTCAAAATACCGCTTGCCAAGAAATACCGACAGTAATACGCTTTTTAATTTGTTTTTTTTCATTTGGTTTGTTCCACCGCTACGGAAAGGCAAAATTCCTGCTTTTCAAAAATAACAAAAGGAATACAAATGATTCTTGCCTTCTCTGACGGCCAAACAATAGAGTGCGCTTTTCCCTTGATAATTGACGGCATCGTAATTTTTATTCTGTGTTTTTTTTCAAAAACATTTTTAACATTTCCGGCAATAATATTGATTATTTCTCCCAGCGTATCGGTAACATATTTATCAACGGTTGTATGTTCCGTACCGGTCAGGATTCTAGTAAGCTCAAAAGCGGTTTCATCTTTAAGCGATATGGCAACAGCGCCGTCCGCTTCGCCGGAAAGACCTATAACCCCCGAAAGATCCCAAATTGCTTCAAATTCGTCTTTTGATACAAAAAAGGCTCTGCCCGCCTGTACCTCCGTATTGCATAAATCGCGAAAAACTTCTGTGCTGCCGTCAATAAAAGGCTGAATATACTGTTCCATTTTCTACCTCGCTAATACCAGGATTTCTGTTACCTTTTCCTTGAAAACTTTTTCTTGGACAGGTTTTACTATATAATCTGTAGCTCCGCTCTGGAGAGCTTCGATAACGCTGAATTTTCCTCTTTCTGAAGTAACCATTACAATAGGCAAATCCTTGTACTGCGGCATAGCTCTTACTACTTTAAGAAAGTCTATACCGTCCATCCCGGGCATATTCCAATCCAGAAACACTATGGTGACCTCATTGGTTTCCAACAACCGCAATGCCTGTTTCCCGTTCTCCGCTTCCAGGCAAAGAAAAGGAATCTTCATCCCTGCGAAAGTATTTTTGACAATATTCCTCATTATTATACTGTCATCAACAACCAAAATTCTAACCATTTAGTTATCCTCACTCCCTGTTATTAGGGTATTGGTAACATATTTCTATCTAATAGTCAACGGGGCGATCCAAAGGGGCGACCCCAAGGGACAGCCCCAAGGTACTCGGTTTTCGGGAAAAAAAGGGGGTGTTTTTCACACATAATAAGCAGGGTAATAGTTTTCCAAATATATTGGAAAAACCGGTTAAATCGTGTAATAATGGAAGAAACCGCAAAGGAGAAGCCATGAAAAGAATTTTATCAGTTCTTACCATTATATTGATGGCATTTATATCCTGTCAGTCACTTTCTGCACGAAAACCCCTGCCCTCTTTTTATGTTAACGCAAACGGCGATGACAATAACGATGGGCTTACCGTGCAAACCGCATTTAAAACCCTAAACAAAGCGCTTTCCAGTGCAGATGAGGGCGTTATAAAGATAATCACCGTAATTGGAACCTTGAACATGGAAAGCGAAAGTTCCGATTACGAAGGAAATGCTCTTTTTTACATTAACCTGGAAAACGACGAACAGATTACAATTACGGGCAGAGATGGCGCGCTTGACGCAACCGGCTGCGGAAACAGCGTTCTGCGGATAGCGGGCTCATCTGTCATCCGCCTGGAAAACATCGTCATTACAGGCGGCGTATCCGCATACGGCGGCGGAATAAATATCGACGGGGTAAACCCAACCGTGATCATCGGCAAAGGAACGGAAGTAACCGGTAACTATGCCGGATGGGGCGGCGGCATTGCCATATCAAACGGCAGGCTCTTTATGGAAGACGGAACTGTGAGCAAAAACAGTTCCAACGAAGCCAGCAACGGCGGAGGAATAAGCGTAATAAACAACGCAGAATTTATCATGAAAAGCGGAACAATTTCAAATAACGAAGCAGGTTTCGGAGGCGGCGTACATGTTCAGGGCAGCTTCATTTTAAAGAACGGAACCATTAGCGAAAACAATTCAAAAAGAAGCGGAGGCGGCGGGGTCGGATTATTAAACGGAAAATTCCTCATGGAGGGCGGAGTTATCAGTGGAAATAAAGGTCATGGAGAAAACAATGGCGGCGGAGTATATGTATATTCCACATCGGAATTTACCATGACCGGCGGAGAGATTACAAATAATGAAGCAGGATGGGGCGGAGGAATATTCAGCGATAACATCCTTATAATAAAAAATGGAACTGTTTCCGGCAACCGCGCAGAATTGCCTGGCGGCGGGATTTATATTTTTAAAGGCAAATTCTTTATGGAAGGCGGAGTTATCAGCGGGAATAAATGCGGAGTAGACAACAGTGGCGGCGGAGTGTTTTTATTTTCCAATACGGAATTTACCATGACCGGCGGAAGCATAATCAATAACGAAGCCGGATGGGGAGGAGGCGTAAACAGCCAAGGAAATTTTATTTTAAAAAACGGAAATATTTCCAACAATATTGCAATAAAGGGCTGCGGCGGCGCCAGGATTGATGCCGGCAAATTTCTTATGGAGGGCGGAATTATCAGCGGCAATAAATGCGGTACAGAGTACGGCGGCGGCGGAGTGATAATAAGAGAAGAAGCGGAATTTACCATGACAGGCGGAGAAATTACAAATAACGAGGCAGGATGGGGAGGAGGAATTTACGGCGAAACCACGGCATTCACAATGACCGGCGGAAAAATAATTAATAACCAGGCAGAATGGGGCGGAGGAATATATAATATAGGTAATATGACCATAAAGAATAGCATTGTTTCCGATAACCGCGCAGAACGAAGCGCAGGAGGCATTGCTGTCAGAAGAGGCAAACTCACTATGGAAGATACTATTGTCAGCGGCAACAAGTGCGGAACCAACAGCAATGGCGGCGGAGTGAATGTATGGGAAGAAACAGAATTTTCTATGCATGGCGGAGAAATTACAAATAACGAAGCAGGATACGGCGGAGGTTTGTATAACGATGGAAGCAGCCTAATTAATAATGTAAGAATAAGCGGTAACAATGCCTCAACAAGCGGTGGAGCTGCATATAACGGAGGCAGCTTATCCATCAAAAACAGCGAAGCCTCCGGGAACCGGGCAGAATTCGGGGGCGGAGTTTTTTCCAGCGAAAAAAGCAGTATTATAATATCAGATTCTGCCATATCAAAAAATAAAGCGAATTGGGGCGGCGGGGTTTATATAAAAACAGCAAAAAAATCATTTATAGAAAACACAATTATAAGTGATAATAAAACAGAACAAGCCGGAGGGGGCATATATGTTGAAGAAAATGCGGAATTAAATATAAAAGACAGCAGAATTCATGCAAATGAAGCGATTGCAGGCGGCGGGATAGCTACAATCGGAAAGACAGAAATAATAAATACAACTATTTCCGGTAACTATGCCAATGAGAACGGAGGAGGTATTGTTGTTTACTTATCCGGCTATCTTCATATAAAAGATTCAAAAGTACACAGTAATCAATCAACTCAATATGGAGGCGGTTTCACCTTAATGGGTAAAAGTGAAATAATTAACACATCCATTAATTATAATCAGGCAGTTTGGGGAGGCGGTATAGCCGCATATCAAGAATTGAAAATACAAAACAGTATAATAAGAGGAAACAGAGCATTTTGGGGCGGAGGAATGTCAAACTCAAATTCAAATACGGAATTAATAAAATGCGAAATTTCCCAAAATTATGCTTTCACAGGCGGCGGCGGCATTTCCATTAATGGCATAACCAATTTACAAATTTCAGATACAACAATTTCTGACAATAAATCGCAGGACGGCGGAGGAATACATATAGATAACGGCAAAATAATAATTTCCAGCGGAATCTTTCAAAACAATACTGCCAATTTGGGCTCTTTTATTTACCGCAGAAAATTCAGCAATGTAGAATTATCTTCATCTTTAGCTGCTTTAAGAAATGAAATATATACGGAGGAATAATATGAAACGTTTTATTATATGTGTTCTTTTTTTGGTTAACATAAACTTTTTATCCGCCCAGAATGTCAGTATATATCCAAATCTTGGACATAACGGAGAAATAATGTCTTTTGCATTTAATCCAGAATTAAATATTCTTGCTACTGTCAGCATAACAGAAAGATTTATTAAAATTTGGGATGCAGAGAATGCAAGAGAAATAAAAACCATTGTCTCAGAAAATTCAATGTTTAATTCAATAATATGGAATAAAAACAATACTGTTTTGATATGCGGCACATGGAAAGGAGAAATAATTTATATTGATTATCATACCGGCGCGGAACTGGAAAGATGGAATGCGCACAGGGGATCGATTAATTCTCTTGCGTTAAGCCCGGATGGAACAGAATTTATTTCCGCATCATTTGACGGCACCGTAAAAAAATGGAATGTTGTTTCCGCAAAAGAAATACTTGTAATTGACGGTTTTAACTCTCCTGTAAATAAAGCGGTATATTCCGGAAACGGACAATATCTAGTTATTGCCTGCGCAGATGGTACAATAATAAAAACAAATGCTTTAACCGGGCAAAAACTAAAAACGATTAATGCCCATAATAGTCCGGTACATTCTATCGTATGCAATAATGACGCAAGTATTATTATTTCCGGCGGTTTTGACGGTTTAATAAAAATATGGAACAATGAAATACTAACACATACCTTAAATGCCCATAACGGAGCCATAACTTCTCTTGACATAAGCCCTGATTTTACCCGGCTTATATCCAGCGCTACAGATAATATTATTATTGAATGGCTTGTTTCCAATGGAACTAAAATAAATCAATTTACCGGTCATGAAAGAATAATTACATATATACGGTACAAAAACAACGAAAGATTTTTTTCCAGTTCTTTTGATACAACAGTCAGAGAATGGCTAATTCAAAATAATGAAGAAGTAAATATTTTCAGCGGTTATTGTACCGGTGTTTTTCCTGTCAAATTCAACATAAGTGAAGAATATATAATTTCCGGACATGGCAATAATGTTACAGGGGAGGATTCTAATTTAAGAATTTGGAATATAAAAACCGGATCTTTGGAGCACACTCTGACAGGGCACAAAGGGGATATTACCTCTGTTAGCATAAGTCCAGATGGAAAAAAAATAGCCTCAAGCTCTTCTGATTGCACTGTACGAATATGGAATACAGCAAATTTTGATGTTTTATTTATTCTAGATGAACACACCAGCCGTGTTAGCTCAACCAGTTTTAGTCCTGACGGTTTAAGACTGGCTACCGGTTCAGCTAATATAATTAAAATATGGGATACAAACACCGGCAGAAAAATTACCGAGTATTCCCTGGAAAATTCCTTATATTTAAGCGACTTAAAATGGAGATCTGATGGAAAACAAATAGCAGCCGCAGTAAGTGTTATAGGAGCAAATGAAATAATTCTTTTTGATTTAGAAAAATCTTCCAGACAAACTATAACAAGAGATTGGTCTGTTCAAAGAATGATATATAGTCCTGATGGACGTAAACTTGCGGCAGCGCAATATAATAACACAATATCGGTATGGGATACAGCAACTTCTGAATCTTTATATGAAATGGGAGATGGAGAGAGATTGCCGGTTTATATGCTGGAATTTACTCCTTGCGGAAAATATATTGTATCATCCAATTTTGAGCTTTTTAATTCCACCGATACTTCCTTAAAACTATGGAATGCAGAAACAGGCGCTTTTATAGGAATAATAATTGATTTTGAAACTCCAATAGGCTCTGTTTCTTTTACAAAAGACGGTAAACGTATGATCACATCCTCCGGCGACAGCACCATCCGTATCTGGGATCTAGCTGTCAATGAAGCAACCGGCGAAATGACAGGCAGCGAAATACTTAAAATGATTGGGTTTACAAACGGAGAATGGATAAGCATAACGCCGGAAGGCTACTATGTCGCTTCTCCCAACGGAGCAAATTATCTTAACGTAAAAATAGGCGATAAAGTATACGGCATGAACCAGTACCGCGAAATTTTCAGAAAGCCGAATGTTGTAGCGGCGCGGCTTATGGGCAGGGATTTATCTTTGCTGGGTGTTACGGAGGATATCCGTGAAATTTCAACAGGAAAGCCTGAGATAGAAATTTTAAATCAAACATTAAATGACGCTCTGGATACCGTGACGCTCTGGATCGTCGTAACCGATGAAAAAGAGAATATCAGAAAACTGGAGTTTTATCTTAATGACAGCCTGCTCGGCGATGATGTTTTAAAGGTTTTGGGCAACAGCCGCAATCTTAGGCCGGAAAGCACGGGTATTTCCGTAATTGGCAATACGCAAAGACTTGTGTTTCAGATACCTATTCCGCTTAATCAGGAAAACAACCGCATTAAAATAGTTGCGCATAATGCTTCCGGCGTATTCGGCGAAAAAACAACAGAAGCATTCGGAAAACCGCAGGAAGGTCCGCCGAATCTTTGGATACTTGCTATCGGCATAAACCACTATCCACATGAAAGGCAAAAGATTTTTCACTCTCTTAATTATGCTGTAGACGATGCTCATGCTTTTGTAGAAAGTTTTCAAAAGCAGGCAGGACCGGGTAAACCTTACAGAACGGTAAACGCAAGGATAATAAGCGACAGATCCGGGATTCTTCCTACAAGAGAAAATATCATCAATAATCTGGATTTTTTAAAAAACAGAAGTTCCAATGATATCATCATGCTGTTCATTTCGTGTCACGGACTCAACGATGATGATGGTAACTTTTACTTTATTCCCCGCGATTTTTTTACAAACCCGGATGAATCAATTCCTTTTAAAGATGCTGCGGTTTCAAGCGATTATATAAGGGATACTCTTTGGCACGCGAGAGGAAAAAAAATGGTCTTTATCGACGCTTGTCATTCCGGCAGTTTTGGGGGAACAAACATGAGGGTCGACAACAGTCAGCTTGTATCTTCGCTGTCCAACGAAAGTATAATCATTATAACTGCCAGCAAAGGCTCGGAGCTGTCTTACGAACTTCCGCTTAAACTGCACGGCGCTTTCACCTATTGTTTTCTTGAGGGAAAAAACGGAAAAGCGGTTATGCCGGGCGAAAAAGAAGTCTATTTATTTGAATTATTTTCTTACGTAAGGCGCAATGTCCCCCGCGAGGTAAGACAAGGACCTCAAAATCCCTGGATCAGCTTCCCCGTCGGCTACAGCGGCGATCAAATAATGGCGATTTTGGATTAGGTAGCTGCTGCCATTTCCCATTTCGCGGGAAAAAACAAGGGAGTTTTTCGCATATAATCAGTATGGAAAAGAATACGAATAATAATCAGGCTGTTAAATTCACTTTTTTTAGGGCTTTGATGCTGTGTTTCTTTATAAATGGAATTGTCTATGCAGTTGGATTTGCTTTTGATTTGATTAAAATTTACACAACCATCTTAAGCAGTTTCGCGTACTGTATAACCGTAATTATTATTATTTATAAATCTGATAAACAGGAACTGCGGCGGATTTTTGCGTGGAAGAAAATTTCATTGGCTGAATTTTCCGGAATAATAATTATGTTTTCAGGGGCTATTATTCTATATTCAAAGTTATGTCAAATTGTTCCTTTGTTTATTCCGGTACCGGATGATTTTTGGAAATGGTGGTATAGTTCTTCCAATAGTTTATTACTTTTAATTATTTCGTCCTGTGTTTTTCCGGGTTTTACAGAGGAGCTGTTTTACAGGGGGCTTATTTTAAGGCGTTTTTGCAGGGTTTATTCTCCCCTTAAAGCATTGATTCTAAGTTCCATTATTTTTGGATTGATGCATGTTAATCCCTGGCAGATGATCACAACGCCGTTTATGGGCTTTTTGCTTGGCTGGATTTATCTTCGCTATAAATCAATATGGCTATGCGTTTTTCTTCATTTCATGAATAATCTTCTTGCTATTTTCTGGATATCCCCGACAGTAGAAAAATACAATTCCGCATTTTATACATTTACAGAATTGCAGCCGTTATGGCTGGATATGATTGGTTTGATGCTTTTTGGCATTGGATTGTTTATAACTTTGATGCTCACAAAAGAACAGCAAGGTATTTTTTTACGCAAAAAAGCAATAATTAACGGTTGTAAAGATAACAATAATGATGTATAATTATATAAAATTATTTTAACAAGGAGAAAAAAATGAAAAAGTTTGTTATAGCAGGTTTTTTATTATTTGTAATTATTTCCCTCTGCGCGGCAGCCGGTATAAGAGACAATTACAGCGAAAATCTGCAAAGAAATTTGTGGATACTGGCAATCGGGGTCAATGAATATTCCAATATTACAGATGATTCAGGCTATATAAACTTAATCTCCTCCTCCTCCGATGCCGCAGAATTTTTAAATACGCTTAAATCCCAGGAAGGTAAATATTACAACACGGTTTTTTCGCTGAGTTTAACAGATAACGATTCTGTACCGCCGACAAAGCAGGCTATACTGGAAAGCCTGGCATTTTTTAAACAATCACAGCCAAACGACACTATCATGTTATTCTTAAGCGGATTGGGAAAAAGCGAGGACGGATTATTTTTCTTTCTGCCGCAAGACACAATCTTTACAGGCACTATCGAAATTGAACACGACAGCGTAATCAATATGAATGAACTGGCAGCAATAATGAATGACTTTAAAGGAAGAAAAATACTCTTCATCGATTCTTGCGGAGCCGGCGCTGCTATTAATTCTTTTAAAAATCAAAGAAATACTGTCGTATTTGCGGCAAGCCTGGAAAGCGAAGTGTCCTATGAAAACGCGTTATACGGCGGAATATTCGCCTATTCCCTGATAGAAGGCTTAAACGGCAAGGCGGCAAATAACGGTTTTATTGATTTATTGTCATTATTCAAATATGTAAACGAACAGGTAATAAGGCTGAGTTTTGACAGAAATAACAATATGTCAAAGCAAACTCCCGTTATATTTTTCCCTCCCGGCTTCAGAGATTATGTGATTAGCGCTGCAGAATAGAGGTTATGAAAAAGATAACTTTAGCATTGGTTTTAATCTGCGTTATATGCGCCTGCCTGTTTTCGCAGCAGAGTTATTATGTTAGCGCCAATGGAAACAATAACAATGACGGGCTTTCCGAAGAAACCGCGCTGCGTTCTCTTTCCCTGGCATACCAAAAAGCAAGCGCCGGTAATATTAAAAGAATTATGGTTATCGGAAGAATCGGCGACTGGAGCGAAGAAGCGGGTAACAATGAATTTATTTTTGATCTTCGTTCCGGCAATGACGCAGAAATATTAATAACAGGCGATCCGGGCGCCAACAGAACATCTTCGCGGGCTGCTGCTCTTACCGGCTCCAGATCCGAAAAAAGTATATTAGCTGTCAGAGGCAGAACCAGAATAGAACATCTTTGGATTTACGGCGGAGAAATGAGTAACGAAAATCAGGATGGTATTAAAGTTTTTTCTGTGCTTACACAGGGACCCGGAGTTGAAATCGGAGATTTGGGCGGAATAGGCGTATCCATAGAACGAGGCGGTACATATTCGCTTTTCGGCAATACTCATCCCGGCAGAGGCTCTGATGTAGGTTTTAACAACGGCTGCAGGCGCGGTTCTATTGTAAACAGGGGAACCTTTATTTTTCACAGCGGCTTTCTTAAAGGTTTTTCCAGCCGAATTCCTCATCCGATTGTGCATAACAGCGGAACATTTATCATGAACGGCGGTACAATCGGCCACCATACAAATTCCGAAAACGGCGGCGGTGTGTACAACATGGGAACATTTACAATGAACGGCGGCAGCATCAGGCTAAACAGAAGTTCCAAAAACGGCGGCGGTGTTTATAACAGCGGGACTTTTACCTTAAACAACGGAAGTGTATCGAGTAACACAGCGGAAGAAGACGGCGGCGCGATTTTTAACGCAGGGATTCTTTTAATAGCCAACGGACATATCAATGGCAACAATGCAAGAAACGGCGGAGGTGTTTTTTCTGCCGCTTTTAGAAGAGACGCATCTTTTACAATGACCGGCGGTGATTTTGCCCACAATAAAGCCGCAGAAGACGGCGGCGGCGTTTACATCAGCTTTGGTCTTACAACAGAAAATGTCTTCTCTATGTCCGGCGGAAGAATTTGGACAAACACTGCAAACAATTACGGCGGCGGCGTTTATGTTGCCGGTGTAAGACAGGATTTGGTTAACACGATTGTAGGCGGAATTTTTACTCAAAGCGGCGGAGACATTTTCGCCAATACCGCAAAACTCGGCGGCGGCATTTTGGTTATGAGATACAACGGCAGATACGATCGCACCGGAGGAACTGTCAGAGATAACAGAACGACACATGTCTCGGATGAGGCGATTCAGGGGTCTAATAGTAATGTGTTTAGAGCGCGGGGGGCGCTTGGAGCTGGTTGGTAGGCGGATTTGCCAGGACTCACGCGGAGACGCGGAGGCGCAGATTTGCCAGGACTCACGCAGAGACGCGGAGGCGCAGAGGACGCAGAGAAGAGGAAGAGGGGGAAGATTTGTGAAGAAATGTTTGTTGTGGCTTGCTGTGGTTTTGATTTGTACTTGCAGCACTGTGCCTAAGGCGTGGGATGCGCATATAATTTCCGACGTGAAGGTGTTTCCGCAGGTGTCGGGAGCTTTAAATTCAGCCGTTTTCAGTCCGTGCGAACGTTATGTGCTTACTGGTGACAATAACGGAGCGGTGAAGATTTGGGAAGCCGAAACAGGCATTCTTGTAAGGTCTTTTTATGGGCATGAAGGAGCAGTACTTTCTGTTGCGTGGAGCCCAGACGGGAAGTTTATCACTTCAGGCTCATGGGATAATACAATTAAAATATGGAATGCTGATTTTTCATCTGACGCTCGGGAACTATATACCCTAAAACATGAAAGATCGGTTTATTCTGTCACCTTCTGTCCAAACAGCCACTTTTTGGTTTCTGGTTCTTACGATCATACCGTACGTATATGGGATGTATCAAACGGCAAGGAAATTAAAATTCTTAGAGGGCATGAAAATACTGTCACCTCGGCATCTGTTTGTCCAAACGGGAAGTACATCGCTTCCGCTTCGGCAGATAGAACAATAATTATCTGGGACTTTGATACAGGCGATAGACTGCGTACTTTATCCGGGCATTCAGATCCCGTATATTCTGTCGCATGGAGCCCTATTGAAAAAAAAATTGTATCAGCATCATGGGATATGACTGCAAGAATATGGGACACAGAAACAGGTGATACAATAAAGGTTATTGGTAAAGAAATTTTTAAGGATGTGGTTTATAACGCGAAATTCAGTCCTGACGGCGCTAAAATTGTTTCGACAGGAGGAAGTCTTACTCTCGGTATTCCCAGCATAACTATCTGGGATGTTGAAACAGGTTCTTTATTATCACGTTTTGACAATCATTCTCAAACAGTAGTTTCCGTTGAATGGGACAAAGAAGGAAACCGAATTGTAACCGCTTCTTATGATAATACCGCAATGGTATATAACACCCAAACAGGCGAATGTTTAACAACATTTACAGATAATACAGATGCGCTCTGGCAAGCGGTTTTAAGCAAAGATGAAAACTGGATTGTCACAGGTTCGGATGGTAAAAAAATAAATATCTGGAACGCTAAAACAGGCATTCTTGAACGAAGTTTAGAATTTACAGCGCAAGTACGTACTGTGGCAATCCATTCTCACAGCAATATAATCGCCGTTGGAGGAGTACACAGAGATATACAAATATTGGACATTGAAAGCGGAAACGAAAAATGGACTCTCAAAGGGCATAGGGGTATGTTATTTGATCTAGCTTTCCATCCGGATGGAAAATTCCTCGCGTCGGCTTCCGGCGACGAAACAATACGAATCTGGAATTTAGAAACAGGTTTTGAAATCGACACGCTTTTTGGACATAACGATGTTGTTGAAACACTTAAATTCAATACTGACGGCAGCCTATTAATTTCCGGGTCACGAGACAGAACCGTTCGTGTCTGGAAATCCGCAGGAGAAGGACTATATATTTTGCAGCATACCCTTAGCGGACACAATGACGTGGTATTGTCGATTGATATAAGCTCTGACAGCAGGAGGATTGTATCAGGGTCAAGAGATGGTACAATCCGGTATTGGGATGCGCAAACAGGTTGGCGGATTACAGCACTTGGAACAGATATTTTCTTAAATGGAATAAAGTCTGTTATATTTAGTAACGATAAATATATTTTAGCCAGTTCCTACAATCAAAAAATATTAAAATGGGAAATCGCTGCCGATGATTCAATTAAGCTAATTGCAGGAAAAGAAGACCTCCTAGGCGTCCCATTCTCCCTCTCCCCCACCCCCGATGGCAAACGATTACTCGCCGGTCTTAGTGACGGCACTGCCCGTCTCTACAACATCGATGATCTCAGCGAAATTGCCTGCTTCGCATATTTTTCCGGCGAAGATAAACAGGCGGCGGCTAAAGGTGCAGTTCTTTCCTCAGAAGCGACACAGGCTATTTCTCAAATTGACGGCGACTGGCTCACCATTACTCATGACGGGTTCTACCGCGGCTCTCCAAGAGCAGATAGATTTATTAACGTCTTAATTAACAATTATGATCTTCACGCGATGGACTCATTCAGCGACTTTTTTCACAGACCTGATGTCGTTG
>WQXG01000028.1 GCA_009784975.1 Treponema sp. | reverse complement strand
TTTTATTGTTGTCGTTTGAAGAATTACCTGAACAACTGCTTGCACCTGTTAAGATTATAGGTACTTTAAGCAGTCTTATAACAGTTGCAATTTTGACTTATGAAAGGATGTGGTCGTATAAAGAATCTTTTGTAAGTACCGGAAGTGGCATAATGATTGGCGTAATGTTAATTTCAGCGTTGTTTTTTACTGTTAGAATATTTAAACGCGACAAATTAAAATTTCTATTCGTAATAACACTAATATTTTTAAGCTTTGCACGTTTCATCTGGATAATATTCGATCTCAACAGCACGTTTTTTGCTTTAATGCTGACGGGCGCTTCAAATCTGATTCTGCTGTTAATCGGTGTGGGGTTTATTATTTCCGGTGCAAAGAGTACAGCCTTATCGCATATAAACACCGGAATGGCGGCAGTTTGTGCTTTGATTGTTATGAGATTTTTCGACAGTGATTTGGATTTATTCTGGCGTGGAATCGTTTTCTTGTTACTTGGTGCCGGGTTTTTATTTGTTAATCTGAAGATTCTGCGCGTGAAAAAGCAAATAAAACAGGAGGAGCAAATATGAAAAAGCTCTTAATGCCGGCTCTTATTGCCATAATTGTTATTCAATTATTCGTACCAATTTGCAGAACTATTAATAAATATTATATTCTTAAAGTTGGCGAAGAATTAAAGTTCAGGGTAAACCCTGTAGATCCGTACGACGCATTTCGCGGAAGATATGTGTCCATTTTCTCAAGACAAGAAGTGAGCGGTAATGGAAAGTATGGCATTGTAATTGTTGATTCGGAAGGTTTTGCCAGAATTGCTTCTATATCCGATGAAAAACCAGTCTCTGGAGTGTATATAAAAAGCAATAGCAGTAATAATTTTTCATTACCTATTAGCAGATACTACATGGATGAAAAATTGGCTCCGAAAGCAGAAAATCTTACACGGCAAGGGGGGCAGGAAGCATATGTTACTGTCCGTGTAAAAAATGGAGTGTTAGTCATTTCAGGGCTTTATATTAATGGTATTACCATTGAGGATATAATAAAATTGGAACAATAAAAGGTAATAAGCAGGAAACCATAAATTAAAAATATTAAAACTAATATAGTACGCCCACACATCGCATAACCGAGTTTGCATAAAAAGTACAAAATGTCACATAACATTTGAATATGCATTAAACGAATTATTGGACAATAAAAGTGATTTAAGCGTATTCGACAATAGGCAAATTAAATCATGATAATTGGTTAATTGAACCGGAGTTTAACGGTGAAAAAGTTGTATTCAAATCCTAAAAAGTGTTACCGATGTTATTGGGTCGTACCGGTTATATTACGGGCTTTATTCGTTATTTCCATGGTTGATAGGACTTGAATTTTCCATTTTTCTGTATTATTATTAATTCATAGAGGAGAAATACAATGGAATTGCAATATACTTATTGGCAAGATGGGACCTTTTTTGTGGGGTTTCTGAATGATTACCCTGAGGATTCAACTCAAGGCGTTACATTACTCGAATTAGAAGAAGCCCTAATTGAAATTTATGAAGTAAAACAGGAAGAAAAAAAACATCTCGCCGCAATTCGAAAAACTGGCATGGTAAAAATACCTGCATGAAAAGAGAAAAACTGCTCGAAAAGGTAAATGAATCAGGTGCCATTTTTATTAGACATGGAAAAAAATGATATTTATGAAAATCCTCGAACCCATGAATTTACTTCAATACCTCGACATGTAGAAATAAATGAGTATACGGCAAAAGGTATAATCAAAAAATTATCAAAATAAAAAGGCAGACTCTGGAACAGGTATGGGTGTGCGGTAATGTATCGCCTAACAAATGTGCCTGTTGCACAACTATAAAAAAGTATTGCAAATAATAAATGAATGTTATAATAAAAGATATGCATGGGAAAAAAGAATTAAAACCAAAACTGATGTAAAAACGGTAGCTGCTACTGCATTTCGGTAGCCGCTGCCGTTATTTTAAAGTGATAAGCTCAACTCGCTCTTTGTATACATTATCAATTGTAGAAACATGATCGGCAGAAAAGATAATGGTACATATTCCATTCCTGCTGATCAAATAGAATTAATGCCAGACATCAAATATTGGTGATAGGCACTTTCTACCCAGTAATAATTTTTTTAATTATTGTTTATTCTTTTATAAATTGATCTATAATTAGTGGATTTATCATAAACTAGAGTAAATGTATCTCCAGATATTATATAATCAATCGTTTGCGATTGCCCATAAGCTGTGATTGTAATGCGGTCTTTTTCAACTTTCCATGTCATAGGCATACCTCCTGAGCCATCACTAAACATTCCTTCTCCATTTTCGCCTAAATGAAATGTTGTTATCATATTACTTGATGGACCATTCTCAACTCTTTCTAGATCCCACATACCTAACAAAGACGCACCGCTATTACCACATGAAACAAAGTTTAACGCAAATATACAAACTAGCATTAATGAGAGAAGAATAATTTTATTATTCATAATAACTCCTTTACGGTTTTATTGTTACCGCTAACATTTTTATTATTTCCATACAGAAATATATATTTATTTTTTATTTTATTTAATTATTTGTCAACCCCCCCCGGCATAGCACTAACTACCTGTAAACAAAATTCATCTAACCCATCAAAAATGTACATTGTACGAATTTCGCTCTAATAAAAAAAATAATAACATTAGCAGCATAAACCATAACAAATTTTGGCAAAATGTGCGAAGTTCCTTTGCATCAGAAAACAACTTTCCAGTAATTTTATTATGATTGTTAATATTACCCCCCTCATCGTACAGGCGCTCACGAAAGCGGGCTCAGAGTAAACTCTGTCAGAAAAAACATCTTACGAAATTCCTCGCTGAAGAGACTTCGAAGAAGGCTCGTAAGCGAATTCCTGCATCCAAAGGATGCTTGTAGTTTTTTCTGAGCCCGCTGCCGTGAGTGCCTGTACGGAGAGCGAGTTAAGCTTATCACTTTAAAAGATCCTACTGATACATAATCACATAAGGCCGCGGATTAAGCTGATAAACTTCCCTAGGCGTCATAAGCGGTTCGTCAAACCCGGCGCCGGGTATGCCAAGGTTATAGAACAACTTAAATGATTTAATAGGCATGTTGGTAGCGCGGGCGTTGGCGGCGTAAGATGCGCGTTTCATTGACGGGGAGCCGATGCCGTCGGCGCAGTGAACCAGTCTTATTCTGTTAAAGTTGCTTCTTGCGGCATCGCGGTTTCTGATCATTACGTGGTTGAATTGATGAATAACCAGCATTCGTTCGCCGGGGAGATTGTTCTGGATAAGATAGTCTTCCATCACTTGCTGGGCGCGGTTGATCTCTTCACCTGTGACGTGGCCGAAAACTACCATGGGCTGATCTGTGCGCCATTCCGGATCAAGAGCAAGATGAACATTAGGGTAATGCAGGTAAGGGAACATTTTTTTAAGAGAGTCTATCGGGTCATAGCGCCCGATTTGATGATCGATAAAGATTAGGATGTCGTTTTTTAAACCGTATTCGATATAGCGCATGAGGATGTCGTGCCTTAGGATGCCGATTTGCCCTTCCGGCCAGACAGTTCCGTAGATTAAATAAAAGGCTTTTATTATTTTCCGTCCTCCGCTGAGAGCCTCGTACTCTGCGGCAAGAACGGTCAGCATGCGATCCAGCTCTTCTATCGAATGACGTCCCAGAATACCCATGTTACGCGAAGACGGATGCCCGTAATAGGCAAGAACATCGTTGTTTAACAATATCGAAATTTGATTCACTTTCTGTTTATCAATTTCTTCCAGCTCTTCTGCGGAATATACCCAGTAAGGTTTGGATGTTTCGGCTTTTTTCCAGTTGTTGATCGTGTCTGTAAAAAACATATGCGGAAAAAGAGGCGCGTTTCTTAAAATTATTTCTGTATCCGGCATGGAAGAAGCATAATTCATAACAGGGCAGAAAAATAAAACGATTAATACGGCAAAAAAGACAGATTTTTTATTTGATAACATGGTTGTTTATTTTCGGCAAAAAAAGGGCTTTTCTATAACCAAAGATGTATCTTGTGTATTTTTGAACAGAGATACCATGTTCCGAGAGACAGCAATATAACCCCCTGAACGGCGCCTATCCAGTTATCTGTGCCCAAAAGGATATTTCTTCCAACCATGATAAATATGACTCCAACTGCAGCATTTACGTATTCCCTTGAATCGCGTACTTTTGCGGCTATGAAAAAACTGATCATGGCGGTGAGAAAAACAAGTATCTCTATCATTTTAAACATCGTTTTGTAACCGCTTGTATAATTAAAACTGGTGTCCCAGGAATGAACATCGATGGGGACACTCAGCGTGATGGCTAACGTGGCGATTGTAATCGTAAAAATTGCGTTTCTGGTCTTTTGTACATCCAGTCCGGCTGCGTATAAACCGGCGGTAAAAAGGGCGAAAATGCCGAAAAATCGCGCAAAAAACAGCACCCGCGCTGCAATTCGCAGGTAAAACGAAGGAAAATGATAAATTAAATGAAGGGGTAAAAAAAGCCGCAAAGCCTCGAAGGAAAAAGATATTGTAAAAAATGCGATATACAGGATTTCCGGGGCGGGAGTTCTTTCAAAAAAAGAGTGAATTAACAGTATTCCGGCAAATGAAAATAATGCCGCAAGCGCAAGACCGGCATAGACGGCATAATAGCTGCTTTTCAGAAACTTGCCGGTTATAACATTAAAAATATAGGCAGGACGGAGGGTGCCTTCTTCGGGCTGGGGATATGCCGGACTTAGGACAGTAAAAAATGAAGCGGCGAGTATCAGGAGAATAATGGCGGCGCAGAAAAAAATCCCGGTTTTAAAGAAGATATTTCTCTCGGAAAGTGTCATATTTATAGTGTATCTTGATGAGCTAATTTCCTCAAGACGGATATTTTTAAACCGATAATTAGAATTAGGGGGAACTCTATGTTGTTCAAAAAAACAATATTTATTATCTCGGTAATCCTTTTGACAGGTGTTTCCGTTTTGTGGGCAGGGGATACCGCTGTTTTTGTTGATTTGGGCTTTTCGCCGGACGGCAGGACATATATGTTTGGCCAGTACGGGGTACTATCGCCTTCTCTGCGTCCCTGGGCTGAAATTTTTGTTGTTGATGTAGCCCGGAACAACTTTGTTCAAAACGGCAGGGCATCTTTATATCCAGGTACAAAGATAAATGCAGGTCAGGACGGCTCCGGCGTTTTTCATCAGCTTGTTTCCAATAATTCAAGCCTTGCAGCCCGTTACGGCATCAATTTCCAAAATCAGGGGCTGCCTCTCTACATCTCCCGTGATGAAAATCCGCCGCCTCGCGGCGAAAGAATCACCTTTCGTGATTTTCTTGCCGGAAGCGAATACATAGCGCAGCTTGTTCCTACGGTAAGCGGCAGCGGCCAGAATGTAAGATCCAGTTTTTATATAAATCTTGAGGCGACTTCTTCCAACCGGCAGGTTAAAAGGTATACCATCGGCACTCCAATTACCCGTCCGGGGATCGCTCAATATAACATAAAAAGAGTTATCATAGATGCCGGCGGCGGATCCATCATTTTTGTTATAGAAATGAAAAAAGCTGCCGCAAACGGGTTTGATATTCGCTATATGATTGAGGCTGTTCGGTTATAGAGGGGGAAAGATGCCCAAAATGCTTAAAAAATCGGTCTTTTTTGCCATTCTGGTTTTTCTGGTTCCCGGGCTTTTTGCCGCCCCTTTAAAAAGCGGTTTTGCGCTTGCACCGGTTTTATCTGCTTCGCAGCAGGAAAAAGACCTTGCCTACACGCAGGCGCGTCAAAGGGTTATCGAAGCTTCAAGAAAATACGAAGGTACGCCTTATCTTTACACGGGAATATCCTCCAGAGGTCTTGATTGTTCGGGGTTAATTTACATCAGCTTTAAAGATGCGCTTGGGGTAAACCTGCCGCGTTCGGCTTCCGCGCTTTTTTCATGGGTAGAAAGAATAACTTTTGATAATGCCCAGCCCGGAGATTTATTGTTTTTCAGAACAGGAAGTACGCGCGCCATAACCCATGTTGCCCTGTATCTTGGCAACCGCCGTTTTATTCATTCCGCCTCTGCGGGCGCAAAAACGGGGGTAATTTATTCAAGCCTTAACGAACGATACTGGGCTAACGCCTACGCCGGCACAGGCCGCGCCATTCCAGCCAGCAATTAGACAAATTTAGCGAATATGTTATAACGTTTACTTCAATAGTGTAGCATTGTCTTTTTTCTTGTTATATCATATTATAAGTAATATGAATAGGAATATAAAATTAGCTCCTCTGGCTATAATTTTGGCTTTTTCTTTATTTGCCGCTTCCTGTGACTTGATAACCGGAATCCCCAGGGATGATTTGCTTGATGTGATTGACGACGAAATTAGATGGGCGAACGCTGAGCCTGTTTCCGTATCGGTGATGTATCCGGCTGACTGGGGAACCAGTACGCAGGCAGGGGTGAATAACTGCGGTGATGTTCGTGTAGGATTTGCTTTTGATCTTGATTTTTCTCCTTTTCCGGATTTTTCGATACTTGAATGGCGCGCTTACTTGACAGCCGAACTTGATGAAGATGATAGATGGATTGATAATCCTGCCGCTTATTTGGGTGAAACAGAAGACGAGGTAAAGCTAAGAGCAATACAACCTATCGACACAGTAGATTTGCCGGGTATTGGTAGAACTGTATCAGCTATTGAAAATACTATTACTGAAAGCGGAGGCAGGGGGAAAGTAATAATTTATAGCACAGAGCCTGTAACCCTTATTCCTTTTTCCCGCGCACAGCCGCGTATTTTATCATCTGCTCCCAATGCGGATACAAGAATTCATTCCGGCGTAAGATTTCATGGACGTCTGACTCCTATATCAATTACTTTTGCTGCACCGCTTGATCGATTAACAGCGGAAGTTTTTCACGGAGACAATCTCAGCCTCAGTAGAAGAACAATTGCTGCAGATGGTGTTGTTAATAATGATGAAAGAGCAATAGACGGCAGAGGCGGCGTAATTAGATATTATAAAAATCCAAGACTGCTTGCTGATAACCGTACAATTATTATAGAGCCGATTCTTGAAGAAGATATGGATTCTTTACCAGTAGATGTAGACGAAAAAAAAATCAATTATCAAGGTGAGCTGGCAACTTATGGCGGACCACCGGCGAATGTACAGGTAACTCTAGTTCTGGGTACAGGAGTAAAAACAGCAAGGGGTGCAAGCTGGAAATCCCCTGTTACTTTTGTCTGGCGAACAAGAGCAAATAACTGTTTTGTTGCTGACTGGAAGGCGCAACATGATGGTAACAGAATCCATGTTGAATGGACACAGGTAGGCGGAACCAGAGCCAGAGTATACCACAGAAGGATAGGTTCGGGAGGCGGCAGAGGTCAATATACAGAGATAAGCGGTGATGAAAACGAAACCATGAATTTCTATATTAACTCAGCATCCTTTAACGGCAGCAACGGAGAGGGTTATCAAATCTGGATAGAACCCATAAGCCGTGAAGGCGAAGTAATGGAAATGGAAGACAACGAATCAATTATGGTTTGGAATATTCCCGGCATGGTTGTTGAAATGGGCCGTCCTGCCCGCGCTATACGTTCTCACGAAGATATTAACGGAATTATATTAAATAATCCCGATGTGATTTATGTTCTGGCGGATAATATTAATTTAACAAGTACATTGACTCCAATAGGAACAGAAACCTTGCCATTTAAAGGTGAATTCTACGGATTGGGAAAGACATTAACTATTAATAACGAAATTAATAATAATCAATACATGGGTGTTTTTGGTTTTATTGACGGCGCTAAAATATACGATCTCACTGTAGAATATCAGCGTACTCAAGCAGGATTTATGTCTAATAGTGATATTTATTTTGGCGGTCTTATTGGTTATTCAAAAGGTCAAGCTGTTATAAATAACTGTATTGTGCGAAGCGGAAACAATATCCTTTTACAGAATTTAAATTCAGCCGCAAACCGCAATGTGTATATGGGCGGTCTTATTGGATGTTTAGATGATCAAACAACAATTAGAAACAGCTCGTCTGCCATAAATATTAATATAGAAAAATCGAATAACGGAGAAATTTTTGCAGGCGGTTTGATTGGGCAAAACACAGGTACACTTAGAATTTACGGCGATGCTGCCGCTTTTGCTGCAGGAAATGTTACTATTGCTCATACCGGCGGCGCCGGCGCTATTTATTCCAGCGGTTTAATCGGACAATGCGAAGGTTCACTGGTTATTAACAGCACATCTGCAAATGTTTCTACAGGCAATATTACAGTAACCCGTTCCGGAAATGCCCCAATTTATTCAGGCGGCGTGATTGGACGCAGTACAGGTTTTGCAGGAATAACAGGCAGCTTTTCTATTGCAACATCCGGTATTATTAGTATTACCGGTCCCGGTGCAATGTATGCAGGCGGCGCAATAGGGTATTGGGATTCCACTGTTGAGGATAATCATAGAATTACTAATCTTAATGCTGTACGTAACATTACAGTAACCAATAATGAGAGCGCCAGCAGCAATGAAATTTTTGCAGGCGGCATGATAGGATACAGCACAAGTTCACGGCCAATTGTCAGTTCTGCAGCTACGGGCACTATAAGCGCAACCCACGCCGGTACAGGCGCAATTTATTCCGGCGGTATGATCGGGTACAGCAGTGGTTCGGCTTCAATTACCGGTACTTCTCCTGTTGCTATTTCCGGTGATATTGATGTTGAAGGTAAAGGCGCAATGTATGTCGGCGGCGTAATCGGGCATCAGGAATCAACTGCATCCGTTACATTTACAAATCTTGATGTTTCCCGCAAACTTACATTAAACAATACAGGTACAGGCACTGCTGATATTTATGCCGGCGGTTTGATTGGGTTAAGTTCAAGCTCTCATACCATTACCGGTACTAAATCTACAGGCAGCATTGGTGTAACGTATGCCGGCACCGGGAAAGTTTATACAGGCGGCGTAATCGGACACAGCACAGGCGCGGTATCAATTACCGGTACTTCTCCTGTTGAGATTTCCGGCAATATAAGCGTTACAGGCGGCGGCAATAAATACGTTGGCGGTGTAATAGGTACAGATGTATCAACATCAGCAAACACAAACGAAATATCAAATCTTAATGTTTCACGCAGTATAACAGTAAACGGCAACGGCAGTGAAATTTTTACCGGCGGTATAATAGGCAATAAATCCAATGCCGGTAAATTGCTGAATATCACTTATAGCGGGAACATAACTCTGGACAACAATGGAGCCGGAACGCACTATGTCGGCGGTATTGCTGGAACAAGCATACGCCCCGATTTTGAAAACTGTACTGTTACAGGAAATATAACAATAGGCGCAACAAGTAATAATTCAACAATTTTATTTGTTGGCGGTATAGCCGGAGATTTACATACTAACGGCGGCACTGTAAAAAATAGTATAGCTCAGGGAAATATAAACATTGGAACCGCTTCTGTTCGCAGCCCTGCACATATCAGGGTAGGCGGAATTGCCGGTTCTACGGTTGGCGCTTCACAATCAGCTAGAACAACATTTGAAGATTGTGAATATAAAACAGGAAATATCACCATTTATAGTTCTACCTCTACCGGAACTGATCCTGTTAACAGGATTGGCGGTTTTGTTGGTTATGCGCAGAATGTATTTTTCAGAGACTGTAAAGCTAGTGCAGCATTGATTTCTGTAAATAAAACTGGAGATATCGAACTTAGGGTAGGCGGCTTTATTGGTGAATTCCCGAATAATGCATACGTATCCTTTGAAGGCACCAACAGCAGCAGCAGTAATATAAATGTTACCAGCGCGTCATTCACCAGCGTCGGCGGTTTTGCGGGGCGTATATATGGCGCAATAAGAAATGTTACATCAACCGGTAATGTTACTGCTACAGCTACACATGGTTCTAGCTATGATCTTAATGTTGGCGGTCTTGTAGGTCGTACTCAGAATAATCTCATAAGCGGGAGCAGCGCCACAGGAACTGTAACAGGTACATCTAATGGTGTTCATTCGGCTCTCGACGGTGAAGGCGCCGCAGGCGATCTTAATATCGGCGGACTTGTAGGTCATACAACTTTTGCCATTGGAACTGAAGCCGGAAACAATGCAACAGGTGCGGTAACTGCAACGACAAGCGGCACCGGCGCTCTTAATATTGGCGGACTTGTCGGGCTTACAACCTCAACCATAGCAAGCGGCAGCGCATCAGGTACTGTGACTGCAACAGCTACCGGCTCTGGTGCAATTAATGCCGGCGGACTTATTGGGCGTACTACATCATCCAATCTCTCGTCACATAACAGTGCATCAGGTACTGTAACTGCAGAAGCCAAAAGTACAGGTGCAATTAATGCCGGCGGACTTGTTGGACTGGCTACTGGAGGAATTTCTGACTCCTATGCTGCCGGATCTGAAGTAAAGATAGCGGATAGCAGCGGAGAACTTAATGCAGGTGGTCTTGTTGGTTATACAACACACAGTGTGTCTCGATCCTGGGCAAGGAATAATGTAATTGTTGAAAAAAGATCGGGTACAAATGGGGATGGTAATATAGGTGGTCTTATTGGGTATGCTTCTGGACCACAATTGGGAGTAAATCCTGGAGTAAATCCTACAGTAGAAAATTGTTATGCATTAGGAGATGTATCTGTAATAGGGAATACAACAAATTATTATGTCGGCGGTCTTGTAGGGTATAGCAACAACTGTAATATAAATAATAACTTTGCACGCGGTGAAGTTAAATTGAGAAGTAATGCCGCTATTGCCAGAGCTGGCGGCATTGTAGGATTTGCAAATGATGGTTCTAGACCTGGAAACAATTTTGCACTTGGGGACACTGTTACCGCCACATCAGGCAGTGCTGGTGTACAGTCTGCGAACCGCATGAGTGGTAACGATGCTAGTATTTCAAGTACTAATTATGCCCGGGCAAATATGAGAACTGGAATATCTTCAGGAGGAGCAGGTGTCGGCGATATTGCTGCAAATATACCAGCCGATTCTATGGCTGATGGTGAAGCCAGACTTATTAGCCGGTTAAAAACACAAAATGGTTGGACGGCATCCTTTACAGGGAGCATATGGAGCAACAGCTCAATTACGGAATTTGGCTTCCCCATGCTGTCCGGTGTTGGTGAAGAAGCTCAGCGGGCAGCGCGTGAAGGCCGCGGGTTGGTGACGCCGAGTTATGCTATTGCTACAAATAAAATCGGCGAAGGTACAATAACTGTTGCTTCATCCGCAATAGAGGGAACTACGGTTTCAGTTACGCTTGGTCCAGATGCAGGGTATTTGCTTAGCACGGCTAACACTGCTGTAAGGTATCATAGAACAGATGATCCATTAGCTACTACTAACATAACTGGTTCCGGGAATACCCGTACCTTTACAATGCCGAATTTTCCGATTACGATAACCGCAACATTTGTAGCGCAGCCGCAGACAATTACGAAGACGGCTCCGGATAATGGTGAGTTTGAAGTACCGGAAACAGCAGTGACGGATGCAACTGTAAGGATTAGTAACATTAATCCAGCTACTGGTTTTTCGATAGGCACAGTTTCTGTTATAAGAAAAACTGATAATCAACCAGTTGATGTCGCTGTAGACGGAAATGATCGTATCTTTACCATGCCTGCAGGCGGGGTAACTGTGACTGTTACATTTATAGAGAGAACATACACAATAAGCAGATATAATAACGGCGATGCAGGAAACGGCAATTCGTTTGTGTTAGTACCTGCAGCAGGACCATATCAGTTTAATTCAGAGATCACAATAAATGCATCTCCTTCAGCAGGCTGGCAAGTAACAGGAATGACATATACGTATGTTCCAGTAGGGTTGCCTGAAAGAACTGATAATGCAAACAGACCGGGTAATACAGGCAATACAGGAACATTTAATGTACCCAATGCAGCCGGAGATATAACTGTAAATGTAATATTCGGAAAAATCACCTACACCATCGATCAATCAACCCCGGTAGCAAATGGTACATTTACAGTTACCGTTCAAGATGATAAAGATGTGCAAGTAGGAGAAACAATTATTGTAACGGGAAATCCTGACGCAGGTTATAGATTAAGCACAGTGACTGTTAATGGCAATACAACAACAATAGCAAGCGGAAACACCCATACCTTTGCCATGCCTGCTTCTGATGTAACTGTGACTGTTGGATTTTCCCCACTGCCGCAAAAGGTAGGCGGTTCAATAACCGGCAAGGGTAAGTTTACGATAAACGGCGCTACATTTGAATCAACTACTGCGGGAACAGAAATAAATAATGATATAACAGATATACTTTCCGGTCAGGCGAATGTAACAGTTGTATTTGAACCGGCACCAGGTTATGCACTAGATACAGTGAATACAGTAACGATTCTAAGAACATCAACAACAACACCAGTTCCAAATGTGACGCAAGTTGGTAATACATACACAATCGCCAGTATGCCTGGCTACCCGATAACGATAACAGTAACTTTCACAGCACAATCGCAAACCATTACGAAGACACCTCCCAGTAATGGTGCGTTTGAAGTACCAGAAACAGCAGCGACGGATGCAACTGTAACGATAGGCGCTATTAACCCAAGTGAAGGTTATGCGATAGGTGTAATTTCCGTATTGAGAAACTCTGATAATCAGCCTGTTAGTTTCAGTGGAGATGGAAATTCTCGTACCTTTACAATGCCGGCGGGCGGGGTAACCGTGAGTATTAGCTTTGTGCATAAAACATTTACCGTAGCACGTGAAAATGGCGGCAACTTAATGTTTAACACTACAAATGTAGGAACATTCAGTGTATCGGCGCCAGCATTAGGCGGATCTAATTATAACTTTAACGAAGAAGTAACTGTAACAACAAATGTTACAGCGGCTGGTTATCAGATAACAAACATAACAGCAACCGGAAATAATGGCGTAGGTACAATAGATGTTACTGACGGTAAATTTACAATACCTCTTAGTGCGCCACAGGGAACACAAGTAACAGTGAGCGTTACTGTCGAAAAAATTAACTACACAATTACCAGAGCAGTAAATCCTGTTGGTTCAGGCACTTTCCCAATGCGTGTTACTCCTGCGGGAGGTACTGCTCAAAATAATGGTGCAAGTTTAACCAGTGTAACAGCGCAGGTAGGGGATACTATCTTCATACAAAACAATCTAATTGTTGCAGCAGCAGGTTATCAGACAAGAGCAATCGCTCAGGGTGTTGTAACTATTACAGGTTTTACACCTCCGCCGAATATAACTGCATCGACTGCTGGCGGTAATCAAAATAATCATGGGTATACTTTCACAATGCCTGCTTCTGATATAACTGTGACATTAGCGCTTATTGATGGAACTTACACAATAAACAGGTATGGCGGCGGCAATGATGGAAATGGAAATTCATTTACGCTAACACCTCCAGCAGGACCATATTCGTACAATTCTATGGTAACAATAAATGCAACAACCGCAGCAGGCTGGCAAGTAACAGAAATGACCTACTCGTATGATGGAAATACTGTAGATGCAGATATTACTGATGGCACAGAAAATAAAACAGGAACATTCAGAGTTCCTCATGCAACCGAAACAATAACCGTAAATGTTGAATTTGAAAAAATAACCTACAACAACAATTCACCTGCGTTTGGACAATCAACCTCAACGACTAATGGCTCATTTACAGTTACCGGAACACCGCAAGTGGGAAATACAATAACTGTAACAGGAGATCCTGCTACTGGCTACAGATTAAGCACAGTAACGGTAAATGGTACACCAACAACGGTTACTTCATATCCACATACCTTTATAATGCCTCCTGCTGACATTACAGTAACAGCAGAATTCGCACTTAAAACATTTACTGTCCCTAGTGGCAATTTAATGTATAACACTACAAACGTTGGTACATTCACAGCATCAGCTCCGGCAGCGGGCGGAACGATTTATAACTTTGGCGAAGAAGTAACTATAACAACAAACGTTACAGCTGGTTATCAGGTAACAGGTATGACAGCAACCGGAAATAATGGCGTAGGTGCAATAGAAATTATTGATGGTAAATTTACAATTCCTCTAAGCGCGCCTCAGGGTACACAAATAACAGTGAGCGTAACTGTCGAAAAAATTACCTACACAATTTACAGAGCAGTAGATCCTGATGGCGCAGGCGCTTTCCCAATGCGTGTTACTCCTGCGGGAGGTACTGCTCAAAATAATGATGCAGATTTAACTGATGTAACGGCACAGGTTGGTGATACAATCTTCATTCAAAATGAAGGAATTACAGTAAATACTGGTTT
Organism: Treponema sp.; assembly: GCA_009784975.1. Classification (GTDB taxonomy): domain Bacteria; phylum Spirochaetota; class Spirochaetia; order Treponematales; family Breznakiellaceae; genus WQXQ01. The sequence continues at coordinate 25,702 of WQXG01000028.1, read as the reverse complement.
TGTTGTAAAAGCTATAGCTCAGGGTGTTGTGACAATAACAGGTTTTGCTCCTGTGCCAACAATTACGGCGACATCTACTGGTCAGGCGGTGAATCGAGGTTACTCTTTTACTATGCCTGCTTCCGATATAACGGTAACAATGTCTTATGATGCTGCGCCATAACAAGGATTATTAGGGAATGAGCAAAAAAAAATGTAAGGCTGCTGGTTGTTATCACATATACCTCCTCGCTCTCCTTCTGTTTGCCGTACTGCCCGTTGCTGCCCATTCCCTTGATTTGCTCTTCCGCCCAAAGGCATTTGTTTTTCTGCCAATGGGCGAAGGAAACTTTAACATACACGGGAATCCGCGTTATGAAATGGGAGGAGGGGCGGATATCGGTTTTGAATTTGATTTATCTTCCATCTTGCCAAATCCCCTCGGCATTGGTTATACAATCGGTATTGAAGGCGGCATTACGACAAATCCAATGCTGGGAAATGATCCCAAAAGTTTTATGATTTATTCTGCGGGGGGCACGCTCGGTCTTTACTTCTATCCCTTCTCGCGTCTTTTTATGCGTATAGACGGATCAGTCGGCGTTTATGTTGGTGTGCTGGAAAAATATCTTACTCCTGCAGGATTGTACTGGCGCGGAGGCGGCGAAATAGGATTTAGGTTTTCGCCCGCGTTTTTGCTGGCTCTTAATTCCGGATGGAGGCAGTATGAGGATCCAAGACCGGGTGTTCAGCCTGCCAATTCCGGCTTTTACGGCGGGTTAACTGCGCAGATAACTTTGTCTGTCGGCAGCAGTTCAAACCGAAGGGGAGCAGAAGCGGTTCTTGTTCAGCCAACGCCTATTTACCCGGCGTTTTTGCAGTTGTATCAGACAATCCCTGTGGGGACTGTTAAAATTCGTAACAGGGAAAATGCGGAAATTAGAAATGTAAGGCTTAGTTTCCGCGCGGCAGGTTATACGTCATCGGAATTTTTCTGCGGATCGGCGCTTATTGTTCCAAGAGGAAGAGAAATTGAATTGCCGCTTTTGGCGGACTTTTCTCCCGCTGTTCTTAGATTTACAGATAACAGCCGAATTCTGGGCGAACTAATTGTCCGTTATACTTTCTTGGGACAGCAGCGTGAAACCATAACGGTAGTAACTGTTGCATCTTACAGCCGTAATACGGTTACAGATTATGATACCGAGTCGCTTGCAGCGCTTATTTCTCCCACGTCTCCGGAAATTCTGGAGTTCTCAAAATATGTAATCGGGCTTGCGCGTTCCAGCCGTCGTACGGGGCATAATCAAAATATGCAGTATGCCATTTGGCTTTACGAAGGATTGCGGGCTTTGGGTATCAGAATCGGAGAAACCCATAATCTGGAAAATGAAGCGCAGTTTCCCGCCGAAACTCTTATTTTTGGAAGAGGTTCAAGCCGGGATGTCGCTTTGCTCTTTGCCGCTTCACTGGAAAGTGTCGGTATTTCCTCTGCATTTATCAAAGTGGGAACTGATTATATAGTAGCTATTGATCTTAATATGACGCAGGCTGCGGCGGAAACGATGTTCAGTAATTCAGACAGGGTGCTTGTTATCGATAATAACTGCTGGCTCCCCGTTGCCATGAGTTCCTTTGATGACGGTTTTATGCCCTCATGGATGCGCGGCGTTGTGACGCTGAATCATGCTTTTAATCAGGGTGATAATGTCGAATTTATCATTACAAGTGATGCATGGGCTGTTTATCCGCCCGCTCCTATTCCTGAACTGGGTACCCGCGCCGGCCGTTCCAATTCGGAGGTTATTCTGGCGGAAGCAAATCAGGTTATCGATCAATATATTGCACAGGATATTATGCCGATAATATGGATGGTAGAGGCTCAAATAAGCAGAGGTCCTTCGGCAGCCCTTTACAACAGGCTTGGTATTCTGCTTGCTCGCGCCGGGCGCATGAACGATGCAAAAGTCAATTATGAGCGGGCGGCAAATATGGGGCTGGTCGCTGCCATGTCTAACCGGGGAAGCCTTGCGTTGACCGAAAGGGACTATAATACGGCAGAATTTTGGTTTAGGCGGGTTCTTGCTGCGGATAGCCGGAATGTTACGGCTCTGCGGGGCATGGAAAGGGTAGAAGGCCGCAGATAACGCTACATATAGCGTACAAAAACCTGTATATGCTATATATGGTGTAGGTAGCTGCTACCATTTAACTTTTGCACTTTTTTTTGTAACATTTTTATGTATAGCTTGTTATTATTATATACGATGATATAATGGAAGTATTACGATGGAGGTAATCGAGATGAGAAAGGTTATTATTTTTGCTATTCTTTTGTGCGCAGTAACGGCTTTTGTTTTTGCCAATGATTTTACAGTTAGGTCTGTAACCGGAAATGTCGTCCGGGAAGCTGGCAATCAAAGGGTAGAAATTAAAGCGGGCGAAACTCTCGCAAATAATGTTGTTATCCACACTGCTGCAGGTGCATCAATTGTTCTTAGGGACGCAAGAGGAAGAGACATTACTGTTTCTGCCGAAAGAAGCGGAACTATTGCAGAATTGGCAAGACCTGGTATTAGTATTTCGGGGAATGTATCCCGGACCAATACTGATGCAGTCAGCCGGACAACTACACAAGCCGGAACGGCTTCGGCTCGCGCAAGCGATGCAGCCGGTGCTGATGATATCGCCGCTGAATAATTTAGAAATTATTCGCATCTAGTTCTCTGCCATGGGTTTGAATAAAACTCATGGTAAAGGTGTATCTGCAGTAATGAAAAATTTTAAACTAAGCAAGTCTTTTATTTTTGTAGTATTGACAGCATTCTCTGTATCAATGCTTTTGTTTTTTACCTCACTGGATAATAAATTATTCGATCTTTTTTTAAGGGTTCTTCCCTCTCTCCAGGAAAATGAAAAAGTATACGTCCTTACTCTTGATGATGACTCCATCGATTATGCGGGCGGTTTTCCGTTCCGCCGTGAAGTAATGGGTGATGTTGTAGTCTTGTTAAAAGAGCTTGGAGTAGATACAATCGCATTCGACTTAAGCTACCTGGATGAAAGCGCCCAGCGGTTCGATCCGGCTTATGCAAAGGAAAAATTCTACCATTATCTTGATTTGGGCTATACCAGTATAGATGATATTTCTTCCATCATTCCGCTTTTAGGCAGGGATGTAGATGAATATTTTGCGCAGACTCTTGCTTTTAGCGATTGTTCATGGCTCACGCTTACATTTATTAGTCCTGAAGGTGTTATTACCGAAGGTGAATTAACTTTTAAAAACGAAGAAACCGACAATTACCTTGCAGAGCATATTGCGCTTAAAAATGTAGTTAATGCAGGGGATACCAAAACCCGCGAAATGGCAGGTGTAATGCCTGCTATCCAAAAACTTTTAAGCCGTGCAAAAGGCGCAGGATTCGTAAATGCGCCTATTGACCAGGATGGTTTGCGCAGGCGGATAAATTTGCTGCTTAAATACAATGGCGACTATTACGGGCATTTAACGCTGAACGGGATTCAGAAGAAGACGGAATGGTCATCAATTGAAATTTCAAATAGAGCAGTTATTTTAAAATACGAAGACGGAAAAGATCTGCGTATTCCCCGTTCAAAGGACGGCAGTATTCTCCTTAAATGGCCCAAAAAACAATTTCTTGATTACCGGTATTTATCATTGATTGAATTAATTCAATACACAATGATTGAACCGTCTCTTGCAAATAATATTTCTGTAATGCACAATTCAGGTTTTTTCTATTATTTGGATGAAACGTCGCCTTATGATTATTATCAAATGGCAGAAGAAATAAAACAAACTGCTTTTGAAAATAACGAAAGCGCAAGTGATGAATGGTTTTTATTGAGGCAGAAATTCTTTGATTCTTTGGGCGAATTTTTAAACAATCCGTTTTATGAAGAAGAAATTCTTTATGACGTGAGCTACGACGAAGACCTGATTCATTTTGTACAGGATCTTTTTGATACATGCCGCAGCGAGTATAACAGGCTTTCTGATATCCGCAAAAGTACCGAAGGTTTACGGGGCAGCTTCTGCGTCATAGGATCTGACGCAACATCAATGACTGATATTGGTCTTAATACATTTCAGGAATTTTATCCCAATGTAGGAACTTATGCGGTAGCCGCAAATATGCTGCTGTCCGGAGAATTTCTGGACGATTCGCCCTGGTATGTCTCCGCGATAATCGCGCTTTTATATTCATTTGCAATTGGATTATTAATCCGCCGCTTTGATACATATAAATCAATTATAACCGGCGTATCAGGATTGCTTTTGTTAACGGGCTCTTTTTTATTATTCTTTATAATTACCAAAATTTATATAGGTTTTGCCGTTCCGTTAGCCGCAACTCTTGTTACGTTTATTACCATAATGATAAATAAATTTCTTACCGCAAGCCGCGAAAAAGCTTTTATTCATAATGCATTCTCCCGTTACCTTGCGCCGGAAGTTATTTCCCAGATTATCGACGACCCCGATAAATTAAATCTTGGCGGCGAAAAACGGGAAATGACGGCTATATTTACCGACGTTCAGGGTTTTTCTACAATTTCTGAACAGCTAGACCCTACTCATCTGGTTCAGCTCCTTAACAAATACCTGACATTGATGAGTAACATAATAATGAATAATCAGGGGACAATCGATAAATACGAAGGCGATGCGATTATTGCTTTCTGGGGAGCGCCTTTGCATGCTCCTGACCATCCTGCTCTTGCATGCCGCAGCGCCATTGCAATGAAGGAAGCGGAAAAAGAACTGAATAAAACCGTCGTGGAAGAAGGTTTAAGCCCTGTGCCGCTTTTTACCCGTATTGGAATAAATACCGGCGAAATGGTAGTAGGAAACATGGGCGCAGAAAACAAAATGGATTATACCATTATGGGCAATGCTGTTAATCTTGCAGCCAGGCTTGAAGGCGTAAACAAACAGTACCGTACAGGCGGTATTCTGATAAGCGAATATACAAGAGAAAAAATAGGCGATGAATTTCTGCTTCGCAGGCTTGACAGAGTACGCGTGGTGGGAATAAATACTCCTCTTCGTTTGTATGAAGTTCTTGCGCTGAACAATGAACATTTGCAGGACAGCGAAAAGAAAGCGGTAGAACAATGGGAACAGGCAATAGATTTTTACGAAGAAAAGAGATTCAGGGAAGCATTATTAACATTTAAAGCAGTATATGAAAATAATAATGAGGACAGGGTAGCTGAATTATATATCGAACGCTGCAAAAAACTGACGGAAAATCCGCCGCCCGACAGCTGGAATGCGATCAATAATTTAACAGAAAAATAAAAGAGAAAATAAAATGAAAAAGAGCATAGTTTGTATAATTGTTATTTGCTTTTTTTCCGCTGCTCCGTGTTTTTCTGAAACATCTGTATCTTTGCGCCTTGCTCCCGCTTTGGAATTGCCTTTTGAACTGCCGCAGTTCAGCACCATAATGGGAATAAACGCTTCTCTTGACTGGGCTTTTATCAACTTTAACAAGTTCAACATAGGTCTTTCTGCCGGTGGCACAGTTGCGATTGTTCCTGTACAGGTTGGCGAACCTCTTATTTTATATGAAGGCAATGCCGGTCCCTTTCTTCGTTTCAGGCCTTTTGATCGTTTTAGCATCCGCGCCGGTATTAATGCCGGGATATATCAATTTACATGGGGTGATGTTACCGGTTTAAAATTAACAGCATCTGCTTCAATTGGTTTTGAATATCATTTATTTCCGTTTATATCGATATTTGCAGGCGGCGCCTATTCATTCCGTGTTTTTACAGAAGGTTCTCCCATGGCATCCCTTAGCGCAACTGTCGGCATTGTTTTAAATCTTTCTGAATTAATGAACAGCAGGATCAGGGTAAATGTTGAAAAATCAAAACAGTACAGAATATTTCCTGTTTCATGGGCATGGTATGAAAATAATCCTGTTGCAGAGGTGACAATCACCAACGAAGAACCAAATACCATAACCGATGTAAGACTTTCGTTTTTTCTGGACAGTTACATGGGGCAGCCATGGACATTCGCGCATCTGCCGCGTCTTGCGCCCGGCTCAAGCGTCGAGGTGCCTGTCACCGCTTTGTTCAACGAAGTTATGCTTAGTCTTACAGAAAATGTTAATGCAAACGGAATAATTCAATTGCAATACCGCAGTCTCGGCTCCTTAAAAGAAACAATTCTGCCGATACAAATGCCTATTTTTCACCGCAACACGCTTTCCTGGGACGACGACCGCCGCGCCGCAGCTTTTGTTTCTCCCCGTGACGGTTCTGCCCGCATATTCGCCCGTTATGTGCAAAACGCCGTTGATTTATACTATCGTTCCAGCAGCAACGTTCCCTCTTTTAGAAACGCTCCCGCCAATGTCCGCTATGCCGCCGCAATGTTTGAGGCTCTCCGTCTTTACGGCATTTCCTACGTAGTTGTACCCACCCTATCCTTTGTAAACATGCGTGCTGATGAATCCGCTCTTGACAATGTTTCCTACCCGTACGAAACGCTCTACTTCCGCGGCGGCGACTGCACCTACATTTCAATTTTATTCTGCTCTTTGCTGGAAGCCTTGAATATCGAAACCGCGTTCATCACGATACCGGGTCACCTGTATATGGCATTTGAAGTCGGCGACAATAACTGGCTTGCAGGCAGCCGCGAAATTATCGAACTGAACGGCAAGCGCTGGCTCCCCGTAGAAATCACCGTCCCCGAAGAAGGTTTCTTCCGCGCATGGCGCATTGGAGCGCGTCAATGGAGAAACGCCGGCGAAGAGGCTGAATTATTTCCTATCCGTGAATGCTGGGAAGTTTACCCTGCTGTAACGGTTACCGTTTCCATAGATTATCCTCCCGAGATGCCGTATGCCGAAGACATTGTGGAAGCAATGGAAAGAGAAATCCGCAATATCAGGTAGATTTTTTTCTTCTCATTAATACGATTGATGCGGCGCCTGCTGCTGTAACAAGACCAATTATCGAAACAATTAAAATTCTGCTCACGGGCTTATCTGTAATGATAGCAGCTTCAATTTCGGCAGCAGTTTCAACTGTTATGGGAGATGCTTCAATCTGCAAAGGCTGTTGTGTTACGGAAACAGCTTCAATTCGCTGAAATTGCTGCGTAACGGCAGCCGCCTCAATTCGCTGAGGTTGCTGCATGGGAAAAGTCTCCGTCCACTGCTGTTGCTGCGTGGTGGCAGCTGTCTCAGTCCGCTGCTGTTGCTGCGTGGCGGCAGCAGTCTCAGTCCGCTGCTGTTGCTGCGTAGTGGCAGCCGTCTCAGTTCGCTGTTGCTGTTGCGTAGAGGCAGCCGTTTCAGTTTGCTGTTGTTGTTGCGTTGTGGCAACGGTCTCAGTCCGTTGCTGTTGCTGCGTGGTGGCGGCAGTTTCAGTTTGTTGCTGTTGCTGCGTGGCGGCAGCAGTTTCAGTACGTTGTTGTTGTTGCGTGGCGGCAGCAGTCTCAGTCCGCTGCTGTTGCTGCGTAGTGGCAGCTGTTTCAGTACGTTGTTGTTGCTGCGTGGTGGCAGCCGTCTCAGTCCGCTGCTGTTGTTGTGTGGTGGCGGCAGCAGTCTCAGTTTGTTGCTGTTGCTGCGTAGTGGCAGCAGTTTCAGTCCGTTGTTGTTGTTGCGTGGTAGCCGCGGTTTCAGTCCGCTGCTGTTGCTGCGTGGTGGCGGCAGTTTCAGTCTGCTGCTGTTGCTGCGTAGTGGCGGCAGTTTCAGTTTGTTGCTGTTGCTGCGTGGCGGCGGCGGTTTCAGTCCGTTGCTGTTGTTGCGTGGTGGCGGCTGTCTCAGTCCGCTGAGGTTGTTGCGTGGTGGCGGCAGCTGTCTCAGTTTGTTGCTGTTGCTGCGTAGCGGCAGCAGTTTCAGTACGTTGTTGTTGTTGCGTGGCGGCAACCGTCTCAGTCCGCTGCTGTTGCTGCGTGGTGGCAGCCGTCTCAGTCCGCTGCTGTTGTTGCGTTGTGGTGGCTGTTTCAGTCCGCTGCTGTTGTTGCGTGGTGGCAGCTGTTTCAGTACGTTGCTGTTGTTGCGTGGTGGCAGCAGTTTCAGTTTGTTGCTGTTGCTGCGTAGTGGCAGCTGTTTCAGTACGTTGCTGTTGTTGCGTGGTGGCGGCTGTCTCAGTCCGTTGCTGTTGCTGCGTGGTGGCGGCAGTTTCAGTACGTTGTTGTTGCTGCGTGGTGGCGGCGGTCTCGGTTCGTTGTTGTTGTTGCGTGGTGGCAGCGGTCTCAGTTCGTTGCTGTTGTTGCGTGGTGGCGGCAGTTTCAGTACGTTGTTGTTGTTGCGTGGTAGCAGCCGTCTCAGTCCGTTGACGGGGTGTGGGCGCCAATGCCAGGGCTTCCTGATAGGCGATTTCGTCCTCTTCGATTGCTTCCAGAGTTGCCACTTCTTTCACTTCGTGAGTTTCCGGAACAGAGTAAGAAGCGGTAACTTCTACAGCCTGCTGAATCTCGGCTCGGTATCTGGATGCAGTATTCCACATAACAGATTCTTCCTGCTCCGCAGTTGAATACGTAATCAGGGTTTTAATATTAAGCGCTTCAAAAGCCGCAGCCATCGCATAATAACGCGCTGTTGTTTCCTGAGTCTCCCTAAGTGTGGAAGTCATAACCTGCCTTTCTGTCACAAGAAAATAAGAGGTAATAATTTGATAATCCACAGGAAACAAGAGCTGGCTGTTTAAGTCCGCAGCCTGCTGCTGTGCGGCTCTGGCGCGGGCGGCAGCCGCATCCAGTTCGCTAAGGGCAAAGGGATCGGGAGGTTCACTCTCCCTGCTGACGGCTGTATCAATTTGCTCCTCCTGCACAGGCGGAGAGCCTTTGCAGGTAAGCGAGGAAATTAAAACTAATAGTAATAAAAATAATTTAATATTTTTATTTTTCATCAAGCCGCCTTGGGGTCCCCCCCCCGCAGTCCAGACTATCCGCAGGCTGGACCTTCTACACAATTATAGTGTATTTTGGACTTTTCTTCAAGAAATTTCCAGTATGAAAGTACGAATATGATTTTTTAGGATGATACTCAGTCTCGAAATCATTGAAATTCACTTGGCTTATTGCCGAATATATGCGATAATATAGGTAAGCGGCGATTTTTGCCGAGAGTAATTTGTTAGCAGCCAGCAGCAGACCTGCGTATCTGGTTTTTTGTGTCTTAAAACACAAATATTGCCTTTAGGGGTTAAAAAATGACGGAAATAGAAAGAGTTCCCGCTAACGACAAGAATTTTGTCGGTATAGGAAAGATTGTTTTTGATAAAGACGCAGAGTGGAATATTCCACATCTTCACTTTATGGTAGATAAAACTAATGCTGGAAATTATGAAGCTACTTTACTGGAATTTGGATTGATATCGTGGGCTGAAAAAAGAGACGAAGCTATCAAGAGTTTAATAATCCAGACCCACTCCTATATATTCAACATAATGGAGAAAACAGGTTTTGATGAGTTTATTAAAGAAGTAGATAGCTATTTAATGGACGATTACTGGCGCCAATACCGTAAAATAGAATTTACTTTAGCAAAAGACGGCAGAGATTTAAGCCATGAGATTGATAGGCATATTGTTCAAGCAATCAAAGAAATGCTTTCCGAAGAAACCAAGAATATTTTATTGGAAATTGCAAAGCATAATGCCGAAAAATTAAAATCCGAAGTAGACAGGTTATATAAATTAAATCCTCATATTACATACAATGAAATTAAGGCTGCTGCATGAATGATTTATTAAATGCAGATTGTGTTATGCAGCACTTGTTGGAAATTAATATTATTTCATTGGTTGAATGGAAAAGAGAGCATCCAAACGACCAGAGTTATAATGTTTATTTTAATCGTCCAACCGGTTTAACAAGTGATGTAGGCATTAACTTTATAAAAAGATCGGGAAACTATTATGTTTCATGTTCTCTAATAAGATTATTATCGTGCAAGCTCCGTTTTAATGCAGATAATATTTTCAGAAATTGTGCCATACCTGCCTGATGATTTAACTTATCTAGTTACCGGCTTGCACAGGAGAATTGCAGATACGAATTGAGCTAGGTGCGCAATACTTGAGGATTCGACCTTAAAGCTTCAAATTCAAAAAATCTCTCTTGATTAGCCACCCAAAATATGCAATAATATACTAACAATGATTGAAGCCATAGCCAACACCAGACAAAACACCCCATCACAGCAACCGGCAACCCAATTCAATTCAATTCAATTCAATTCAATTCAATTCAATTCAATTCAATTCAATTCAATTCAATTCAATTCAATTCAATTTTATCTAAAAACCAATCTTGTCAACTATACGCATGTATTTCTGTCCGTTGGGCAGGTTTATCATTTTAAGTGATAACTTGCCGAATTGGCAGGTATCACATGGACATTAAAGTCCAAAGGAGTTCTTTATGAAGAACAAGTTTAAACTTCTTGGGATTGTTGCACTGTGTGCAGTAATCGGGTTTTTTGCGATGGGTTGCGATGAGGGTGACCAATTTATTATGAACTGGACTTCGGGCACTCTTCCCAGCTCAGGCAGCCAGCAATGGTATACATTTAGTGTTACATCGGGTACCACCTACTACATTTGGGTAAAAGAATACTGGTCTAATTCGGTAAGCGCATATGATAACTACGCAGATGTTAGACTTGACGCAAGATACGGAAGCCAAACGGGAACGGTTATCTTTACGTATAGTGATGCTGGAGCCAATAATTCTCCGGCATCGTTTACCGCAAATCAAAGCGGTACAGTGCATCTTAGGGTATATCATGATTCTGTCTTTACAATGATGGGTACCATGTTTAGGGTAGCAGTTACAACCAGTAACAGCAGACCGGCTGGGGAATAACGCAGAAGAATTACCATGGACCATACGAACAGATTATTCCGTTCGTGATGGTTCGTGGTAAAAATTCCAATCAATCCCCGGTATAAAATCCGATACGTCTTGGCTCTTTAGGCTTTTCTATCAAATTATTTAAAGCAATAATGATGTCGTTCACGCGCTTGTCGTTTGTTTCAATGTAAAGCATAAGAAGTTTCCGCAATTCAGCAATTTGCTCACTTGTCCCGCTTTGAGAAAGTACAAATTGACGCAAATTGATAAAAGTAACCATTATTTCTACGTTTACACTTATAGCTCTTTTGCTATTTAAAACGCTTGATAACATAAGAACGCCATGCTCTGTAAAAACATAAGGTAAATAACGTCTTCCGCCTTTTCCTTTGTTTGAGGTTCCAATTTGGAACCTCAAAGTGTCGAATTCATCTTCTGTTAACTGAAACATAAATATTCCAGGAAAACGCTCGATGTTCCTTTTTACTGCTTTGTTAAGTAATTTTGTTTCAATTTCATACAGTCTGGCTAAATCACTGTCTAGCATAACCTTTTGCCCCCGAATCTCGTAAATTAAGTCCTGAATAGGCATTAATTTGTCTTCATTCATCTTTTTCTCCTAAAAATTGAATATCTGCCCAAAAAAATTAAGGCAGGTACCACTTACAAAAAGTGATACTATATATATGGCGCACAAATGCGTGGTGCTTGACCGAAAATGAAAAAAAGCGAAAAATTAATGATTATTTTTGGAAAAGGGCTATTTGCGATCACAAATTGTGATCGCAAATAACCCATCCATACCACCCAACAAAATTTTATTATTTTACGCAGAATTGCTAAATTATAGTCCATTCCGCACAGGCGCTCACGGCAGCGGGCTCAGAAAAAACATCTTCCGAAATTCTTCGCTGTAGAGACCGAGCGTAGCGAGAGGCTCGTAAGCGAGTTCCTGAGGAGTTTTTTCTGAGCCCGCTGCCGTGAGCGCCTGTGCGAAGTGCAGTCTATTTTAGCAATTCTGCCAACTTCGTCTCTTCTCCCACAGAAAGCTCCCCCGGCAAAATCAACGGATGTGCCGGAGCAGGCGGCAGTAAAAACCCCGCGTTAAGGAATTTTTGAAAGAGATTGTCCCACGTTGCAAGCTGCATCGCCGTTTCTCCGGAAGGTTTGTTTTTTAATTCAAGGTAAATGCCGTTTTGATGCCAGGGATTATCCGCTTGTTTCAGCACTTTGGCAATGCGCGGGAAAGCGCTTGCCGGCGCAAAACGTTCCGGCGCGGCGAGGATGTCGTGCACACCGCGTGCCGCAACAGCGAGCAGAATTGGAGGAAGACGGTCGCTTTCCGGTAATTGTTCAAACAGAGGCTGAAGCAGTGTTTCAGGCGCGCATGCTATACATAGCCCAAAAGGTAATTCATTACGCCATAGGCTGATGCCGGGCAGCACGGGTATTATAATTGAATTGCTGTCAGGGGTTGTGAAAGGCCGCCAGATTTTGGCTTTGCCGCTGTTAAAGAGCGAGACAAGTTCAGGGGGCGGCGAAGCGTAGAGGCGGAAGTTGCAGCCGGGTAAAAGTTTGGAAAGGGCTTTTAAAAAACGGGCTTCTGTAAAATGAGGGAAGGGTGCATAGAGACCGCGGCTGGCGGTGTTTTTAAGTTCCCGCAGAAGATTAGGCGGAGTGTGCCCCATGATTGCAGCGCCGCCGTTAAGCCAAAGATCGATTAAACGTTTGCCGTTGGCTAGATAAAGCCGGTAACCTCTTGCGCGTAACACTGATGGTATTTGCAGTTTCATGCATCGTCTCCTATTTTTTCATAAGCGCCGCCCTGATAGTCGCTTAAAAAAAGTTTTTCGTGCCCGTTTTCAAAACGAACGTGTACTACAGGACCGTCTTCGCTGTCTTTTACTTCCATTACTGCGCCGTAACCGTGAGCGTCATTGAAAACCCGCTGTCCTCTGCGCCATCCGGATCTTTCTTCAAGTCTTGCTCTTTCCAAAGAAGAACTTTGTAAATTAAACGAATTGAATGTTTTTGGCTGCACTGACGGCGCTTTTTTTGGGCGGTTTCCGCTTAAACATTCCTTGTCTATTTCTTGCATAAACAAAGACGGTTCCATTGGCATGATCCTTCCGAACATCAGCCGTTGCTTGCATGATGTAAAGTAAAGCTCATCCATAGCGCGGGTTGCGCCGACGTAAAACAAACGGCGTTCCTCTTCAAGTTCTTCGTCTTTTTTATCTTCTCTTGGAAAGACACCTTGTTCAAGACCTGTCATTATTACACGTTTGAATTCCAAACCTTTGGTGTTGTGAAAAGTTATTAATGTGACGGTGCTGTCATTATTGTTTTTTATATCATCTTTCATGGAACGATCCAGTTCGATGTGTTCCAGAAAATCAAGCAATCCTTCCTGAGTGTTGGGATAATCTGTTGCTGCGTTTAACAATTCCTGTAAATTGCCTGTTTTTGAATTGCCTGATATTTCATCCTGCATTTCATGGTATTCGGCAATCCCAGAGTCAATTAAAAGTTTTTTTGCGCAGATAGAAAGTCCTTTGCCGGATTTTAAGCCGGTGCTTTTTTTTGCAGATGATTTTTTTTCTTTCGCCCGCTCAGGAAGCGCCCGCTCAGGAAGCGCCCGCTCAGGAAGCGCCCGCTCAGGAAGCGCCCGCTCAGGAAGCGGAGCGATATCGCTGCCCAGTAATGATTTGGCATTTTCTATCACTCTGATAAACTCGTTTAAACCAGCGCGGGCTTTTTGCGAACATTCCAGAGTGCGGCTTGTTTCCAGCAGATTTTTTCCGCTAATGACAGACGCTTCTATTATTTTGTGAACCGTTACCTGTCCTACGCTTCTTGACGGTTTGTTCACCACGCGGCGGAAAGCAACTTCGTCACGCGGGTTTACAAGTATCGATAAAAGCGCAAGCGCATCTTTTATTTCTTCGCGTTCATAAAATTTTAAGGAGCCGACAACACGATAGGGAATTCCCCGGCGTACAAATAATGCTTCAAATACTGCCGATTGCGCATTGGTGCGGTAAAGGATTGCCCAGTCCGACCATGCTGTTATTTTGCTCTTTACAGATTTTTCTATTTTATCTGCGCAATAAACCGCTTCTGCGTTATGATCGTCAAGAAAAACCAGTTCGGGAAGAGGACCGTCTCCCTTTTCGGCGCGAAGGGTTTTTCCAAGCCGTCCGCGGTTGCAGTCAACAACAGAAGACGCAGCTTTTAAAATAGGGGAAGTGGAACGGTAATTTTGTTCCAGGCGGATAATGTCCGCATCGGAAAAACGATGAGGGAACTCCAGAATATTTTTTACTTCTGCGCCGCGAAAACGATAAATGGATTGATCGTCATCGCCTACTACGCAGACATAGGTATTTTCTCCGCACAATTCCTTGAGCAGGTGGAATTGCGCAACATTTGCATCCTGATACTCGTCTACCATGATAACAGAAAACCGATCCCTGAAACGCTGCGCAATTTCCGGCTGACTGCGGAGAATCTCCACAGGTTTTTTAATTAAATCGCCAAAATCGACATTGCCGATTTGCAGCATGCGCTCTTCGTAACGCGCGTAAACATCGCGGAATTTTTTTTGATGATCAATCAGGGCAAGCTCAGGATCATTCGGGGAGAGAAAATAATCTTTTGCGCGTGAAATATTGTGCGCAAAATGTTTTATTTCCGGTTTGGGAGTGTTTTCCATTATGCCGGAAAGCAGCGAAATGACATCACTGTCATCGTAAATGATAAATCCGGAATCAAGACCGGCGAGTTTTCCGTTGCGTCTTAGAAACCACGCTCCAAAGGAGTGGAATGTTCTTAGCATTGCATCCCCTGCACGTTCATCGATTTGCCGTGCGCGTTCAGCCATTTCCCTCGCTGCTTTATTGGTAAAGGTTACCGCTAAAATTGAACGCGGATCGTATCCCTGCTCCCTGATGAGCCAGGCTATCTTTGTGGTGATTACTCTTGTTTTGCCGGAGCCTGCGCCAGCCAGTATCAGCAGGGGTTTGCCGGTGTGAAGGACAGCCCGCCGCTGCTCGCTGTTAAGAGGTTCAAGGTAGTGGGGCCGCTCAGGAAGCGCACGCTCAGGAAGGGGACGCTCAGGAAGCGCATAAACTTCGCTCATTTTTAAATTGTAACAGAATAAGGTGCGATTATAAAGCGTGTGCTTCCAAATCAAATCCGCGCCGCGCAACAATTTTGCACTTTGCAAATTTGCCAATCTGCAAATCTTCAGTGCTGATAATTACCGTTGAGCCGTCAATGTCCGGCGCCTGGCAGTAGACGCGTCCCAGCCAAAGTTTTTCTGTATCAGCAGCGGTATCTTCTGTGAACTGTTCTTCGATTAATACCGGTTCTGATGCGCTGCCGACAAACCTCTTCATGTTTTTTTCTGTAATTACGAGTTGTTTTTCCTCTATTTTTTGTTTGCGCGCTTCTGCAATTTTTGCCGGTACACGGCCTTTCATTGAATACGCTGATGTGCCTTCTTCCCGTGAATATACAAAGCAGCCCAGCCAGTCCAGGTTTGCTTTTTGCTGAAAATCAAGCAGCTCTGCAAAATCTTCCTCTGTTTCTCCGGGGAAGCCAAGCATAAAAGTTGAACGGATAACCGCATTCGGCAGGCGGCTGCGGATAGTTTCCAGCAGCGCAAGGTTTGCTTGCGCTGAATTTTTTCTGTTCATGGCAGTTAGTATTTTGGATGATGAATGCTGGAAAGGAATATCAAAGTACGGCAGAAAACGTTTATCTCTTTCCAAAACATCAAGTATCTTTAAAGGAAAATGATCGGGGTGAATATAAAGCAAGCGAACCCAAAAATCTCCTTCGAGCGCAGAAATTGCATTTAATAATTCCGGCAGTCCGGAGCCTCCGTCTTCTTCTGAACAAAATGCCCCGATGTCCTGCCCGATAATATTTAGTTCTGCTATACCGCGTTTAAGAAGCATGCGGCATTCTTCTGTGATATCCGGAATTGTGCGGCAGACAAGGCTGCCCCGAATCAGCGGGATAGCGCAGTAAGAGCAGCAATTGCTGCAGCCTTCGCTGATTTTTACATAAGCAGATCCCGGCAAAGATAACAACGGGCGTTCACCGGAGGAAATTTCAGAGACAGATCCGATATCTGGCTGTTTTAATAAACCTGCCGATTTTTTTACAATTTGCGTTATATCTTCTACACCCATAAAAGCATCGGCTTCTGTTAAAATTTCCGGGAGATCTTTCGCATAACGTTGTGCAAGACAGCCTGCAAGAAGTATTTTTTTTTCCGGATAATGCTTGCGCCATTCAAGAACCGCATTAATGGATTCTTGTTTTGCGCTTTCTATAAATCCGCAGGAATTAACGATTATTAAATCTGCTGTTTCGGCATCAGTTGTGTTTTCATATCCCGCTTTGTTTAAAAGAGACATCATGTTTTCTGCATCAACCTGGTTTTTTACACAACCGAATGGGTCTATAAAATAGCGCCGGTTAGATATATCTTTCAATAGCGTTGGCGCTCCTGCGCCTAGGTTTCCAATCGTGTGAGTACGACGCGGTAGCGGCCGTCCTCATCTCTGACCCAGAGGATGTTGGCTACAACAACTTCTCCGGCAGTACCGATTTCAACCGGGAATGTTCTTCCCCCCCCGATTACCTGAAATCTTGCGGCAGCAGCATTGGATACCCAAATGCGAATTCCGTTTTGTGCCTGGATATCGAGCGCTTCATTGCGCTGAAAATAACGCTGATTTGTGCCTGTGCGATCCCGCTCATGCAGTATTTCCCAGCGGAACATGCAGAAACCCTGAAAATTAACCTGCAAAGTAAAAGGATATGCGTTAGGTGAAGAAGGAATAATCGTTGTGCTTGTTACTGTTGCGGCAGGCACAGCTTGAGTTGTTACCGGTTCAACATCAGCGCCTGTTAATACCGATACATCCATCAGATAAAAATGGAGCAAAGCCCCCATATCGGGATTGTTTTTTGCAAAATCTGCCACAGTTATGCGAAGCTCGGGAATGCCGTCGCTGTTCAGGTCTATGTTGACTTCCTGGCTTAAATCCAGAATTTCCGTGCCTCTTGGAGTGCGAATTGTGACAGCTTCGCTCAGGTTAAAAAGTTCTACTTTGTATGTTTCTGAATCTAAAGTAACCAAAACAGAATCGTTTTTATACAAACGCCGCTCTATGGAATTGCCTTCCATTATGTACTCAACAGGAGCGCGGGCAACCTGCGCATTTTGGCTGGAAGAATTTTGTTTGTTTATTATCAGTGTGTATATGCCCCATACGCTTGCGCCAAGCAGAATTAATACTATTAAAGCCGGAAGAAGAAATGCCGGAATCCTGGGAGAATTTTTTAACAGCTGTTCTACCGGGACAGGCTGTTCCTGAATACGAAGCGCTCTGTAAAGAGAAATTATTTTTTGAACATCCAGATCAAGAAAGGCGCTGTAATTTTTTAAAAATCCGATTAAGTAAGGTTCTCCGGGAAAGACGCTGAAATTTTCAGATTCAAGGGCTTCAAGAAAACGGATAGAAATATTGGTTTCCCGGCTTATCTGATCTATGCTAAGCCCTTTTTCGACGCGTGTGTTTTTTAGTTTTTCCCCCAGAGATTCCATCCAGTACCCCTTATTTTAATCATTATCTCTGAACAAGAAATTATAGTACGTATTTGCCGAAGGCTGCGATTCGTATACAAACCGTATTTCCGGAACTCCCTGGTTTACTCTGATACCGGTAAAGTCAAAGCGCACTTCTGTTTCCGCTATGGTTCGTCCTTCCATACGGCGGATCAATCTGGTGTCGGGATCTATGCTTAATATTATTTCCCTGAAGCCTTCGGAAACAGTACGTCTTGTAAGACGCAGTTTCATCACTCTTTCTCTGGATCCTTCATCCAGCGGTACAGGATGGGGACCTGTCAAAAATGACGGGGTATAATTGCGTCTTAACATGGAAAGACCTGTGTTTCCGCTTGTTCTCCGGCTGATGGTCTGGATTAGGTTAGCCCTGATATCCGGAATAAAAATAGTCAGCGTTTCTCCGTTAAAATTGATTACCTGTCCGGAAGGCCGGGTAAAATCAACCCGGAAAAAAGAAGGCGATAAATAACTTACTCTTCCAGCCATTTCAGCGTTGCCTGAACGGATACTTAAATTTGCTTCAAAGTCTCTGACTCCGGTGAATCGATCCGATACCATTCCCATATATGCTTCTGCGGTAACTATTTCCTGCCCGTAAAGATTTGTGAAAAGAAATATCAATGCAAACAGGGGGATTCCTCGCTTTATCACGATCTACCTCGATATTGGTTTTATCCTATAATTTTAGTAAAAAATGCGGTTGTTGACAATACCCCTTTACGGGTGATAATCTGAGATTGTATAACCCTGTTTGTCGGTCCAGTAGCTCAGGGGATAGAGCGGCCGCCTCCTAAGCGGCAGGTCGGCTGTTCGAGTCAGCCCTGGATCATTGCTAAAAAGCCAAGGTTTTTAGCTTGGCAGCCATCGTATAACGGCATTACCCTAGCTTCCCAAGCTCGTGACGCGGGTTCGACTCCCGTTGGCTGCTTTTATGGATAATTGGTATAATTTAGACAAAGATGCTGTCTTGAAAGAGCTAAAAGCTGATGGACAGAAAGGTTTAACTTCTGCTGAAGTTGAAAAAAGAACGTCGGAATTCGGCCTTAACAAGTTTGCCGAAAAAAAGAAAGAATCTCTTTTAACGCAAATCCTCCGCCAGCTTAAAGATGTTGCTGCCATCATTCTGCTTATCGCGGCGGCTCTCTCTTTTGTGCTGGAATTTAAGGAGCTTCTGGACGGCCACAGCGTAACTTTTATTGAACCGCTTGTGATTCTTTCCATCGTTATCATGAACGTGATTTTGGCTGTTACCCAGGAACGCGGCGCCGAAAAAGCCCTGGATGCACTGGCTGTATTGAATAGTCCGTCCTGCTATGTAATCAGAGACGGCAATAAACAGGAAATTGATACCTCGTTGGTTGTTCCGGGTGACATTATTGTGATGAAGACCGGCAATCTTGTGCCGGCAGATGCGCGGATTTTGGATTGTGAAAGTTTTTCCGTAGACGAAGCTTCCCTGACGGGTGAAAGCGAACCTTCCGAAAAAAATCAGGAAATACTGACGAAAGAAAATGCTCCTTTGGGCGATCGTGTTAATATGGTTTTTTCCGGCTGTCTTGTTGTTAGCGGCCATGCAACCGCTGTTGTTACATCTACTGGAATGAATACGCAAATTGGAAAAATTGCGGGTTACCTGAATTATACAAAGAAAAATAAAACGCCTCTTCAGCTCCGGCTTGATAAACTCGGCAAATTAATAAGTACAATTGCGATTATTGCCGCTTTTACAATTTTTATTATCGGGTTTTTAAACGGACAGGATACCTGGGATCTTGTTCTGCTGGCAGTAACGCTTGCAGTTGCAGCAGTTCCCGAAACATTGTCGCTTATTGTAACGCTTATGCTGACCCACGGCGTTAAAAAAATGGTGAGCAAAAATGCGCTTGTCCGCAAATTACAGGCAGTTGAAACATTGGGCAGCACATCTGTTATTTGCTCTGATAAAACCGGAACGCTGACCCAAAATAAAATGGCTATTAAAAGACTTTGGGTCTACGGAAATTCTCCCGTTAGCGATGCGGACGCCAATTCAGACAAACACAGTGAATTTATAAAAAGATTTTTGCTGGCGAGCAATGTAACTTTAGAGAAAGACAGCAGCGGCGAATCAAAAATAATCGGCGACCCGACAGAGTCAGCCATTATGCGTCTTTTTATGAACAAAGGATTTAACAGGGAAGAGCTGAATGCAGAATATGAAAGAGCTGCGGAAATACCTTTCTCTTCTGCAAGAAAAATGATGACGATAATTTTAAAAAAACCAAACGGTAAATTTTTGGTATTAACAAAAGGCGCGTTTGATAAAATTCCGTTTATTAAAAAAGACCTTAACTATGCAAAAGAACTGGATGATATGCATAATTCTTTCGCGCAGGATGCATTGCGCGTAATTACGCTTGCTTCCAAAGAAATTGATTCGCTGCCGGCAGATTTGCAAACTCTGGAAAAAGATCTTAACTTTGAAGGTTTTATCGGGTTGATCGATCCGCCGCGTCCAGAAGCGGCAGCCGCCATTGCCCGCGCTAAAAAAGCAGGTGTGCGCACGATAATGATAACAGGCGATCATGCCATGACAGCGGCTGCAATCGCGAGAGAACTTGGTATTATTGCCGCGAAGGAAGGCATTATTACCGGGGAGGAACTGGAAAAACTTTCTGATGAGGAATTTTTTGACAGTATTGATTTTTATTCCGTTTACGCAAGAGTGTCGCCGTCTGACAAAATCCGCATAGTGCAGGCGTGGCAGCAGAAAGGCGCTGTTGTTTCCATGACAGGTGACGGCGTTAATGACGCGCCTGCTCTTAAAGCCGCCGATGTTGGTATTGCAATGGGCATCAATGGTACGGAGGTTTCAAAGAGCGCATCGGATATGATTCTGACAGACGACAATTTTTCCACGATTGTTGAGGCTGTAAGCGAAGGGCGGCAGGTTTTTGCAAATATCAAAAAACTTGTCTACTTCCTGATTGTGTGTAATATTTCCGAAATCGTTATTATGATTTTTGGCCAGGTGTCAGGATGGGGTATTCCTGTAACTCCAATAATGCTGTTAATTATCAACGTATTGGCGGACGGAATTCCGGGTATGGCTTTGGCAAAAGAATTATCTGATACGCGCATTATGGCAAGAAAGCCGATTGACCGCAATGAAAGTTTTTTCTCCGGCGGACTGATGGAAGTTATTATTCAGCAGACCGTTATGTGCAGTATTGTAGTTCTTGCGGCATTTTATATCGGCAAGTTCATAATTATTCCAGGTTCCTATCTGCCGTCTCATGAGCTGGGGCAAACAATGGCATTTTTGGTTTTGGGCTGGACATCGATTATACATATCTTTGTTGTAAGGAGCAGAGCTTCTGTTTTTAAGCGCACAATGAAAGATAATCCGCAGCTTGTGATAAGCGCGGCAATTATGTTCCTTGTGCTGGCAGGCATGGCTGGAATCCCGTTTGTTGCTTCTGCACTGAATCTTGCCGCCATGAACCTGTACCACTGGCTGATAGCATTGGGTATTTCTTTGCTGCCGCTGATGGTCGCTGAATACGGCAAGTTCTGGGATAACTATAAATATTATGAAGCGGAAAGGCAGCGCGTTAAGCAGCAGAAGATTTAAAGCGCGATGCTGACATAAGAGCAGAAAATATTATCGCCGCAACGATTATGCAGCCGCCAGCAACTGCGGAAAGAGCTGGTTTTTCGCCGGTTACGATGAATACCCAAAGAGGATTTAAAACAGGTTCTATCGTAGCGATAAGCATTGCCTGAATTGCAGTGATGCGTTTAATACCGTAGGCAAATAATGCCGAGGCTGCGCCGATTTGAAAAAGCCCCATGAACAAAATACTTAATGTATTGCCCGTGTTCATAGTTGGGGGATATAAAAAGAAAAACGGCAATGAAAAAAGAGCGCAGATAATATGAGAAAAGATTAAAATATCCGCAGGATTACCGTCTTTGCTCAGGCGCAATACAACGGCGTTTGCGGCAAAGGCAATGCCGGAAAGAAGGGCAATTATGTCACCTAACATTGACCCCCTGGCAAGCCCGTTGGAAAATACCAGAAACATTCCCGCTGTAACAAGTCCTAAGGTGAACCATTGTTCCCAGCGCAGCCGCTCACGCAGCACAAACCAGCCTATAAGAGCCGTCCATGCGGGAGCCGTATATTGCAGCAAAATGGCATTTGCGGAAGTAGTAAGTTTATTGGCAATAACAAAAAGGATCATGGTGGCTGCATAGAACGCGCCGAAACCGGCAAGTATCAATGTGTTTTTAAATGTATCTTTGTCAAGTTTGATTTTTTGCGGCTTTTCAGTTATAAAACGCAGCCCGATCAGCACCGCTGCCGCCAGAATACTTCTGCCGCCGGAAATAACCATGGGGTGCCAGTCAACCAGTTTAATAAAAAGCCCGCTTGTACTCCACAGCAAGGCGCAAAGAAAAATAGCCCCCTGTCCGGCTAATCTGGGCGCTGCTGCCCCGGCAGTTTTTTCGTTCATTGTTTTTATATTGATGTATTATTTAAATTGTTACTAGCACCGGAATAGCAGGTAGATCCTTGCCCCAAAAAACAAAAGTCGCCAGATAAAGACTTTTTTCCAGGAGTAAGTTAAAAGTGATAAGCTTAACTCGCTCTCCGTACAGGCGCTCACGGCAGCGGGCTCAGAAAAAACTACTCAGGAATTCGCTTACGAGCCTTCTTTGAAGTCTCTTCAGCGAGGAATTTCGTAAGATGTTTTTTCTGATCCCGCTGCTGTGAGTGCCTGTACGATGTGGGGGTTTTGATTAGCAATTTTAATAAGGCTGCTGGAAAGTTTTGTTCTGATGCAAAGGAAGTACGCATGTTGCAAAAGTTTGTTATGGTTTATACTGCTAATGTTATTATATTATAGTCGGGGTAGCAGCTACCTTTTTATTATTATTTTGGCGGTTAAATATGTGTAAATATTCAATAAAAAAAATATTAAAAAACAAAATAGGTTATATAATAATTATTCCCTTAATTATATTTATAATAGTTACTGTATTGGCATTAATTATTTTTGGAAATAATACTTTATTATTTATAATATTAACATTTCCTTCAATTACTTTATCAATATTATTTTTAATTGTTTTTACATATTCAATCTATAATATCATTAAAATAAATTATTATTTTAAATATGGGATTGAGAGTAATGGTATTGTTATTGATGATAATTATGATATTGAAAATAAATATTCAAGAAGTTCTCAATATTTGTTTTATAAAATATTATCTCCATGGAATATACAGGAAGTATCAACAGGACAATTTATAAGGTTAGATAAAAAAATAGGAGTTATTATAAAATATTTAGTTGATAACGAGGAAAGAGAAAATACATATAATTATAGAATAAATAATGAAACAATGTATATAAAAAATGGAAGTAAAATTAATATACTGATTAATCCAAAAAATAAAAATGAAATTATTATAAAGGATATATTTAGTCGGGGGTAGCAGCTGCCTTTTTTTTGGGATATACTGGGAAAAAACAGGGTGGGTTTTCGCATATAAATTGTATGGTTTGCCAGGACTCACGCGGAGACGCAGATTTGCCAGGACTCACGCGGAGACGCGGAGGCGCGGAGGACGCGGATTTGCTAAGACTCTCGCAGAGGCGCGGACTGCAAACCGAAGGTTTGAAGGAGGACGCGGAGGAAGAGGGGGAAGAGTTTTGAAGAAATGTTTGCTGTTACTTGCTGCGGTTTTGATTTGTACTTGCAGCACTGTGCCTAAGGCGCGGGATGCGCATATAACTTCTGATGTTAAGGTGTTTCCGCAGGTGTCGGGGTTCGTTCAATACGCTGTGTTCAGCCCATGCGAACGTTATGTACTTACGGGGGATTCCAACGGAACTGTCAAAATATGGGAAGCCGAAACAGGCATTCTTGTAAGGTCTTTTTACGGTCATGTAGCATCTGTAATGTCCGTAACATGGAGCCCTGATGGAAAACTAATCGCATCCGGTTCATGGGACAATACAATAAAAATATGGAATGCTGATTTTTCTTCCAGCCCGCAAGAGCTTTATACCTTAAAACACGAAGATGAGGTCTATTCTGTAGCTTTCTGTCCAAACAGCAGCTTATTGGTTTCCGGCTCTACTGATTCAACCGTCCGTATATGGGATGTATCAAACGGTAAAGAATTAAACATTCTAAAAGGACACGTAAGCACTGTTGCTTCGGTAGCCATTAATTTAAATGGAAAACATATTGCTTCTGCTTCCGCCGATAATACAATTATTATCTGGGACATTGATTCAAGTGAAAGATTAATTACTTTAACCGGGCATACAGATATAGTTCACTCTGTCGCATGGAGTCCTGACGGAAATCAAATTGTATCCGCCTCATGGGACGGGACTGTCAGGATATGGGACGTTGAAACCGGCGAAACAATTCGAATTATTGGAATAGGGGTTTTTGACAGTGAAGTTGGTAACGCAAAATTCAGTCCAGACGGCACTAAAATTGTTACGGCAGGAGGAAATCAACGTAATCGTCGTAATCCCGACATTAATATTTGGAATGCGGAAACAGGTTCCGTATTATCCCGTTTTTCCAACCATTCACAAACAGTAAGATCCGTTAATTGGGACAAAGAAGGCAAACGTATACTTACTGCTTCCTACGACACAACCGCCGGGATATACAATGTTGAAACCGGTAAACGTTTAACAACTTTTACAGAAAATGCCGAGCCTCTCCGTCAGGCGGTGTTAAGCGAGGATGAAAATTGGCTTGTAACAGGTTCACTAGAAAAAAAAATAAATATCTGGGATGCTAAAACAGGCATTCTGGAACGCAGTATAGAAAATATTGCTCAAGTATATTCAGTAGTTATTCATCCAGACAGCAATATACTCGCAATTGGAGGAGCACACAGTGATATAAATTTATGGGACATTGAAAATGGAAACGAAATATTGACTTTAAGAGGGCATTTTGATGCCGTATTCGATCTGGCTTTCCATCCCAACGGTAAATATCTCGCGTCAGCTTCAGCCGATAATACAATCAGGATATGGAATATAGAAACAGGTACTGTAAATGACATTCTTTATGGACATACTGCTGTTGTACAAACGCTTAAATTCAATGCTGACGGTAATTTTTTAGTTTCCGGCTCAAGAGACAGAACATTACGTGTTTGGAAGTCTTCTGGAGCAGGGAGTTACACTTTGCAGCATACTTTAATAGGACACAACAGCGATGTGCTTTCTGTTGCTATCAGTTCTGACGGCAAAAGGGTTATATCAGGTTCAAGAGATAGAACTGTTCGTTACTGGGATATTGAAATAGGTCGCCAGCCTGACATACTTGGAACAGACATTTTTTTAAATGAAATTTGGTCTGTTGCTTTTTGCAATGACGATAAATATATAATAGCAGGTTCAGCAAACCGGATAATTTTTAAATGGGAAATCGCAACAGATGATTCAATAAAACTAGTTTCAAGAAAAGAAAACCTTTTAGGTCTTCCTTTCTCCCTCTCCCCCACCCCCGATGGCAAACGAATACTCGCCGGTCTTGGTGACGGAACTGCCCGTCTCTACAACATCGATGATCTCAGCGAAATTGCGTGTTTTGCTTACTTTTCCGGCGAAGATAAACAGGCGGCGGCTAAAGGTGCAGTTCTTTCCGCAGAAGCAACACAGGCTATTTCTCAAATTGACGGCGACTGGCTCACCATTACTCATGACGGGTTCTATCGCGGCTCTCCAAGAGCAGATAGATTTATTAACGTCTTAATTAACAATTATGATCTTCACGCGATGGACTCTTTCAGCGATTTTTTTCACAGACCTGATGTCGTAATAGCAAGATTGTCAGGGCAAAGCGATCCTCCCAATATGCCGCGCTTTACGATACAAAATGCCGCGGAATTTTCTCCGCCGTCTATAACAATTCATTCCCCAAGACAGGGAACAACAATTACAGGAAGCGGTGTTGTTAATATCGAAGTAAGCGTCACGGATAAAAACCGTCCTATTCAGGATATAAGAATCCTTGTTAACGGGGTGAGAATCGGCAAAGACGAATTAAATGCCGTAACAGGCACAAGAGGTATTGTTCCGCAAGAGGGAGGTCTTTCGCTTCGCGGCAATGTTAGTGATGTGCGGTTTTCTGTACCCGTTACCCTTGTAGAAAAAGGAAACAACCGTATCGAGGTCATGGCGTTTAACGGGATC
>WQXG01000027.1 GCA_009784975.1 Treponema sp. | reverse complement strand
GGGAATTTAAAGGGACAATTAAATTCCCAACCCCTCTTTTTCCCCTTCTTCCTCTCTGCGTCCTCTGCGCCTCTGCGCCTCCGCGTGAGTCCTTGCTAATCTTCCGTTCGTGTCCGTTCGTGCGGTTCGTGGTAAAAAATTCTTCCCCCTCTTCCTCCCCGCGTCCTCTGCGTCTCAGCGTCTCTGCGAGTGTCTTGGCAAATCTTCCCCCCGTGCCTCTGTGTCCTCTGTGCCTCTGTGTGAGTCTTGCCAATCCTTGCTTGGGTAGCATTGCTTTTTAATACCTGCTATAATCATCCAAGCTCGGAGGAATTGAATGAAGATAGGGATGGATACCTTTGCCTGCGATGGAGGTAAGTCCGGAGTAGGTATGTATTTAACCCAGTTTTTAAAACGAATACCGCCGTCACAGGCTCTTTTTGAGCTTTTTGGCTGGGAATATGACAGGTATACCTACAGTGATGTGGCGCCGAATTTTGAGTTTATCCCCAGGTGTTCTATACATGGGAAATCTATCAATTCAATTTGGCATATTTTAAAATATCCCGGTTTCGCGGTACAAAGGCAGTTTGATGCGTGTTTTTTTCCGGCGGCTCATAAATGTCTGCCCAATAAATCACCCTGTCCAACGGTCGGTGTTGTTCATGATATGGCGGCTTACTGGGGCAATAATAAGACAAAATTGCATTTAGGCGCGCTTTTTCAGATGATTATACCCAATTCGTTGCGTCATTTGGACACTGTAATAGCGGTAAGCAATTTTGTTAAAGAAGAACTGATTGAGAGGGCGCGGGTAAAAGAACACAGGATTGAGGTTGTGCCGAACGGGATAGATAAAACCGCTTTTTATCCCCGTCAGCGGAACGAAGAAAGTGTGCTTTTAATACAGCCTTTTAGCTTTAAACGGCCTTATGTATTGTGTGTTTCACGCATAGATCATCCCATAAAGAACCATATACGGCTTATCGAGGCATTTGGTATTTTTAAGGAAAAAACCAAATATCCGCACAAGCTGATTTTTGCGGGCGGGGACAGCAATAATGCGGCGATTGTCAAGGAAGCGGCGGCTGCCTCGGCATGGCGGAATGATATTTTCTTTACAGGTCATTTTCCTGTAAAAAGTCTGCCGGAATTGTATGCGGGAGCTGATTTTGTTGTTTTTCCGTCAATGTATGAAGGTTTTGGCATGGGAGTGCTTGAAGCCATGGCTTGCGGAGTACCCGTTGTCTGTGCCCGTGCCGCCTCGTTGCCGGAAGCGGCGGAACATGCCGCCCTCTATTTTGACCCGTTGAACTGTGAGGATATGGCAGACAGGATGATAACCGTCAGTACCGACAGGGATATTTACAATGAATGCCGCAGTTTGGGGCTGGAAAGGGCAAAAGCTTTTTCCTGGGATCGTTGTGTAGAACGTACCTTACAGATCATTTACGAAGCCGCGGGAAAATGATATAATTAACAATATGACAAAATTTGATAAAGTGTGGATCATATTAAATCCGGTTGCGGGGAAGGGTAAGGCAGAAATGCAGTATCCAAAGATAAAACGGTTTTTGCAGAACAGACTGCAAAATTTTGAGATAGTTACTACAAGCGGACCCGGCGACGCTTTGCTTTTGGCGCGTGATTTGCCTATAGGCGCAAATGATATCACTGTAGCGGCAGGCGGGGATGGCACCTGTAACGAAGTTGTTAATGGATTGTTAAAAAGACCTGCCGGCGAAAAGCCGCCTCTTTTTGGAGTTATTCCGATAGGCAGAGGCAATGATTTTTCTTCTACGCCTAAAATCCCCCAGGATGTTGATAAAGCCTGCGCTTCGCTGCTTGCGGCAAACGAACAGTTAATTGATGTGGGTTTTGTGAAAGGCGGTTTTTTTCCGCAGGGACGTTATTTTGTAAATGGTATCGGGATCGGTTTTGATACCAAAGTAGGTTTTGAAGCCGCCAAGTTAAAAATAAAAAGCGGATTTTCCTACGCGATAGGTGCTTTTATTTTAATAGCGCGTTATGAGCCGTCTCCCATTATCAATATACGCTATGACGATAAAGAAGTAACGCTTCCTGCTGTTCTGGTATCAATCGTTAACGGAAGAAGAATGGGCGGCAGTTTTTATATGGGCCCCCATGCTCTTTTGGACGACGGTTTGCTTGATATTTGCTACGTGAGACATCAGCGTTCAAGGATGTCGCTTTTAAAAATACTTTCTCATTACACAAAAGGAACACAGGAAAATTGCGAAGGTGTTACGTTCAGCCGCGGCAAGCGTTTCTTTTTGACGGCGCAGCAGGGAGGAATGGCTGCGCATTGTGACGGAGAAACAATCTGTTACGACGGCAAAGAGCTGGAAATTAGCTGTGTTCCAAACGCGATAAGGCTTGTAAGACCGGAGTTGTAATTTGGAAATAAGAAGGCCTGTTGTAAATTTTTTTTTAAAAGGGTTTTTAAATATTATTTGCAAAGTAGACTGCAGGGAATTGGTAGAAACCTTGTCAAAGAACAAACCTTTGCTTGTAATTTTTAACCATGTAAATTTTCTGGAAGTGCCGATTTTAGCGACCCATAGTTATCCCATAAATGTATCCGGGCTTGCCAAGCAGGAAACCTGGGATAATCCGTTATTCAGATTTATTTTTAATACCTATAAAGCCGTTCCAATAAACAGGGCAGGCGCCTATTCCGATGCTTTTAAAAAAGTACGCAAGGCTATAGACAGCGGTTTTTTTATGTGCGTATCGCCGGAAGGTACGCGCAGCAAGAACGGAGTTCTTCAGAGAGGGAAGGCAGGTATTATTCAGCTTGCCATGGAAGCGGATGTTCCAATTCTGCCTGTTGCCCATCACGGCGGAGAAAATGTCTGGAAAAACATAAAACGTTTTAAACGCACGCCTTTGTATTTTAGGGCAGGGCAGCCGTTCCGCATTAAATTTGAGGGAAGGCCGGACAAGGAAGAGCGTGAAATAATACTTTCGGAAGTAATGGGGCAAATGGCTAAACTTTTGCCGGAAGATATGCGCGGTATATATACACAGCAGGCGCAGCAGGATTGCAAATATCTGGATTTTATATAATGATACATATTTTTGATGTTGATTTAACAATTGTAAGAAAAACATCCGCGCAATACTTTATTAGCATGGCGCTCAAAGAAAAAATCATCCGTTTTTCTCAAGTTAGCCATCTTCTTGTTGATCTGTTAAAATATAAACTTGCATTCCCCGATATGAATTTTATAGAAAACACCGTAAAAAAACTTGCAGGTATTAAAGAAGATGATTTAATCCGTGTTTCTGAAATTTGTTTTCATAAAAGATTAAAACCAAATATTTATAAAGGCGCAAATGAACTTATTAAAGACGCGCTTCTAAAATCAGAAAAGGTTATATTTGCCACTTCTTCATTTGACTTTATTATAAAACCTCTGGAAGAATATTTTGGAATACAGGGTTCAATTGCAACCAAAATGGAATATAAAAACGGAAGGACAACAGGTTATCTTACAGGATACAGTTTTTTCGGCTCCAAAAAGAAAACAGCGGCTCTTGAATGGATGGCGGCTAATAATATCAATCCGCAAAACGTAAGTTTTTATTCAGATTCCTATACAGATATTCCGCTTCTTGAATGCTGCGGAAACCCGATTGCCGTAAATCCGGATAACATTCTTGCAAAAAAAGCAAAACAAAACGGCTGGAAAATCCTGCGCTTTAAAGAAGTCCTGGGAAAACTTAATGGCTAAATATTACCCCAAGCCCGTTTGGAATATTTAATAGTTCCATGATGCCGATTGACATGGAAACACGCCTGCCTGCCGGGACTATTTGCGCCTTTGGGGGAGGTGCCGCCGGTTTTCCTTGTGCGTCTGTTATTGTAAGCGTAGAATTTCCCGGCGCGGAAAAACTGATGGAAAAATTATAATCCGCAAACATATTTTTAGCCATTTCCATAAGAGCAGCGTCATAGTTTACCGGGCTATCATCCAGCATAATATATTCAAAGCGATTGTCATTGATAGATGATCTTTTCCCGGAAGGGTCAAGGATAGCCAAAAGAGTTTTTTCGCTGTCATATTCCAGTACGATATTTGTTATAGTATCCTGTCCCCTTTCTCTTGAGGAAAAAGAGACGATTTTCGCGCCGTTTATACGCTGTATGGTTCTTTCCCAATCGGCTCTTCCTACGGGTATAGTAGGCCATTTTTCATTGCCGTCAAGAGCGCCAAGATTTTCAATCATGCGGGAAATACGGTATTCCATGGTTAATCTTCCGCTGCCGTCCCTGTTCATCTGAATATCAATTGATAAACCAATACATGAATTAAATGTTAACAATAAAACAGAAATAAAAAGAACATATGTCAATTTTTTCATTAAAATTCCTCCGAATATATTTGCATGTCCTGGATACGGACAGGTGTTTCTTTTTCAAACATATCAAATGCTTTTTGCAAAACTGTCTCGCCGAAAGTTTTGGAATTTGACACAAGAGCGCCGCCAATTTGGGAAAAAGACAGAGAATCCTGAAGATCTACTTCCGCTGCCGACAAATGGAAACGGCGGCGCATTTTTTCCAGTATGGATTTAACTATACGCCGTTTTTCCTTGATATTGACAATATCAGGGATCTCAAAAATTATCTGAATCATGGATACAATCATAATTTATAATAGCCTAAATTTAATATGTATTCAATCGAACAAAAATATAATTTTATGATACTATTTAGTTAATGTTCAGCATCGTAAAAAACGGCTTTAACAATCAATTTTTCTCATTTTTGGCGCTCGTTTTATGCTTGTTTTTGCTGCCAAAACCCGTATTTAGCGAAGATGGAAAGCCGGCAGAACTGGACATAGAAGAGATTAGACGCAGGATTTCAAGGGAAGCGCCGAATGAAATTATGTCGGTATCTCTTGGTGATACGGATGTTTCCCTGTTTTTAACTGGCTCCTGGAAGGGAGAGCTGCAGTTTAATCCGGGTTTTTTTATATCACCTTTGGGGACGGGTTATGCTTCCTCTGATATTCCGTTGTTTATGCAGGAGGTCGATCTTACCCTTGCCCTGTGGATAACAGACAGGTGGTTTGTAGAAGCCAATTTTCTTGATGATTCAAGCCAGAATACCTATCGGGCAGGGTATCAGGGGAAAGGTTTTATCCAGTATGCGGGGATAGGCAATACAGGGCTGGATTTTCCTTCATTTCCGTACATGGACCTTGGAGGCGATTCCCCTGCTTCATTTGGTTTTTACAGCAGGTTTGGCGGCAATGCTTTTAATGTTCACGCTCTTGTTCGCTACGACTCGTCTTCCAGGGAAGAGCGGACTTTTTCGGGCAGCAGGGAAAGGACTTATAGTTATATACAGCCTCAAAATTCAGCAAGAGGCATATCGTTTGTTTTGCCTGACACCGAAATTGATTCACAGATTACAGTTTATATCGAGGATGACAAGGGAGCAATTCGTGATTCCTCAGGCAGGCGTTGGAGGATAGCTCTTTCAAGCGAGTACGCGGCGTCCAGAGCAATGGGAATTTTGGAATTAAATTTAAATTCATTGAACGGCATGATAGCGGTTGCCTATACAAAAAATTCAAGCGCAACACCCTGGGATACTTCTTTGGGAAGTTACGCGGGTTTAAATGACGGATTTTTATCGGAAGTTCAGGATTGGTTTGATATTAGCCGCGAAAATATAAAATTATGGCTTTATCCTCAATGTACCAAAACAATAGCGATTGACGGAAAGAGCGCACTTGTAATTTATGAGAGCGGCACTTTCTCTCCCTTTGAAAGACGCAACCGCTATGACGCGCCGTCAAGCACTTCTGAGCATGCGGCTTTAGTAAGACAATCATCCGGCGCAGAGATAAAAGATTTTGAACTTGTTCCCTATGATATTATCGCGCAGATTGATGTTTTAAATTTTTATGCGCAAAGCCAGAGAACCAGTTACGAGCTGCTTATGTCAGGATCATTTTCCCGCCGTGACCCGCAGACAATCTGGCCCCTTGCGAAGGAATTTCCTGAAATCTATCTTCCTCCTTTTGGCATTTTTTCCGGCGACGCGGTTTTGCGGTTTACAAATTTTAACAGTACAAGCGGATATTTTATAGGAACAGATGTTGTGCCCGGCTCTGTTCAGGTTTGGCGCAGCGGAATTCAGGATACAAATTTTAGTTTTAATTCTTCTTCCGGGGAAGTTTCTATTTACGGATCTGTCGCTCATAATGAAATAATACGAATTTCATATTTAAAAAGAAGCGAAGAGACAAGATTGGGCAGTATCGCGGCGGGAATTGGCGCTATTTTCAATAATAAGGGACCGTTTTCAGCGCAGGCTGCAATCGGCGTCCGCATGAATGTATCTGACGATTCATTTTCAGATGAAGAACAAACCGGTGTTGGCACTGTTGGTATAAGCGCAAAAGCCGCATGGGATTATAATAATTTAAAAGCGCATATTACAGCAGGATTGGCGTTTGAACAGATTGATGCAACAGGTCTTTACAGAATAGCCGGTATGGAAGGAAACCAGTCTGTAATGCCGCTGCCGTCCGATACTTCTTTTATATCAAATCAATTTTATCTTATTTCAGATACACCGGTATTGCTTGCGCAAAGCAGCCGCGCGGATTTGGTTTACAGAAATTATTATGAAAATACCGTCCTTGGATCCAATCTTATGCCGATTGACTGGAATCCTCAGATTATTTTGGGAATTACAAGGCCGTATCCCGCAAGAGATCCTCAGTTAGGCGATTCACAGGTTCTGGTTGCGGAGTTTAGCCTTAACGGCGATGAAAACTGGACAGGATTTCAGGTTCCGTTAAATTATTATTCGCATATAATTTCCCGCGCCGGAGAGCTGGAAATACCTTTCAGGTTTTACGGATTTAATCAAAATCTTGCGGATAACATTAAATTGATAGTTCAGATAGGATCTCTTTCTTCCAAAGATTTTACGGTTTTGGAAAACTTTGATCTTATTTGGGAAAACGTGCTGTTTCAGGGAAATACAATTGATAATAATGCCCGTATTGCGAAATTTACATTTAATGACAGAGACAGAATAAAGTTAGGGGACGCAAAATATTTGCGCCTGATTATAGTTTATGAAGGAAGTGATGAAATAACAGGGCGTGTTTTACTTGCTGAGCCCATTATTCGCGGCAGCTCATTTAGGGCTGTAACTGAATTTAATAATACCATAACTGTGAATACGGAAAATGTAACGGCAATAGAAACAATTGATACAGGCTCTACACTTGAAATGGCATATCCTGATATTACAAGAAGGCTGCATTCGCAAAATGATACACAGAGAATATTAAAAATTGAATGGAAAAATATGACGCCGGGTATCAGCGCGGGGGTTGATTCCTATATTAGCAGTTTTGTGCTTTCTGATTACAATGAGCTGACGTTTTTTGTAAAGATGAGGGATGGGGATTTCGGGAAAAAGAACGAAACATTAAGTTTTATTGTTGCCTCATCCTCTGATTCAATTAATAACAGCCAGCTAAAAGTGAGCTTGCCTGCTAGCAGTCTTAGGATAGAGCAATGGTCAAAGGTGACGGTTCGTTATCAGGGAGGAGACACAGGTGTTTATGTAGATGATATAAATATACAGGATGCGGATTTTAATTATAACCCTCAAAGGCTTTCATTTGATAACAATGAAAGAAGAACAAGTTATATTGCTGTATTGGTAAATCCTTATGATTTTTTTGAGACGCTTGATGACGGGGTAATATTCATAGATGAAATTATTCTGCAGGATGCCGTAATGTTTTACAGAGTCAATGCGGGAGCGAGCCTTTCATATTCAAGGCCGGGCGCTATTCTAAGCGCGGGAAGATTTACGATTTTATCTGATTTTACGGTTTTTTCCGCTTTTGAGTCGGAATTAAGGGCAGGAATACAGGCTGATGATGAATCAAAATTATACGGAAGCATGTTAAACCGTACAGGGATCGGCGTTTCGCTTATGGGCGTAAAAATTCTTGCAAACCTTTATTCTACGATAGCGGAGAATACATTTTTATGGAGCGCGGATCACAGTATTTCAGGAACATACAAGGCGTTTTCCATTAAAGAAACATTTTCAGCGTCTCCCAATGAATTAACAGCGCGTCATACTTTAAATATGGCATTTAATTCTGCATTTTACGCAAGATTTGAAGCGGATGCTTTTTATGATTTATCAAAGTTAAGGCAGAATTGGATACTTGGTATTGGTTTTATACCAAAAAACGTTTTTATTCCATCAATTGCATTTAACACTCAGGCTGTATGGGTAAAAAATGAGCAAATAAGCGAAAACGATAATTACGCGAGCCTTTGGCTGCGTTCATGGGAGCCTCTTATTCCTGATTCAGGCATTGGCGCTGATTCAAGAAGATTAAAATCGCAAATTGTGATTACCCAAAGAACAAAACCTGTGGGAGCGCTGCTTACACTGGAAGGAAGCGCGTTTTTTTCCGTGATAAACAGTATTACTCAATCTGATAACTCCGCATTCCTTGATATTCCATTGGTATTTGAAAAGGTCAATTTTAATTTCAGGGCGGGAAGAAGTTTAAAAAGACATATTAACTTTGCGGGATACGATGTATTTGACGATATAGGAATATTTTTTGGAGATATAGATGATTTGCTTTTATATTCATCTTTAAATGATCATTTTAGTTTTAGGATAAATTTTACTTCTCTGTATAATTTAACATCAATTTTTATTCCGTCACGAATAACATTCAGGGTGGATAGAATACAGGAACAAAAATTTGATACACAGTCTGACAATTTAAACTTTGGGCTTACTTTGGGTTTTTCCAGCATAAATATGTTCGGTACTTTTGGGTTTTATCCTGTTTTTAAATTTTTTCAAAATGATGAATATTCCCATTCAATTGACGCTGCTGTTATAATTCCGCTAAATTTTGAAACTCCCGCATGGAGAGTTCAATCTGTATTAAGCGCGAATTTCAGAGGGCATACCGGAGGTGTATTGGGTTTTGTAAACAAGTTCTCCATAAGAAACGATACCAATTCTTCGGATTTAAACTGGATGGAAAGTTTTACCGCCAGCTGGGAAACTCCTACAAAAAGAAGCCTTTTAAGCGTTTTTTATAACTGGATAACAACATTGGTGGACAGGCAGAACTCATGGCTATTTCTCTCCTCCTTGTTTAACTCCAATTATGAACAACTGCGCCGTGAAAGCCTGGAATTGGTATTTGATAAAACTACAGATCATCTGCGCTGGAGCATTACAGCAGGGCATGAAGAAATTGTTAGAATACTCGGCAGGATGAACCTGTCTGCTTTTATAAAATTAAGGCTAAGCGAAGATCTATACACCAATATATTTACTTTAAATTTTCTAATCGGAACCAGTCTGCGTATCACTTTCTGAATCCTCTTCTTCTTCAGTTTTGTCCGCTTCAATTTTTTCCGCTTCGACACGCTGCAAATTGTTAATAATACTGCGTAAACCAGAAGAGTTTGTTTCACTTATTTTTCCGCTGCCTATTATTTCCTCAATTGCCTCTATGTTGCTGAAACCTTCGTTTACGGCAGTCTGCATTTCTGTAATTCCTTCCGCGCTTTCCCTGTCCGCAACAAGCAATACCCTTGCTATCGCAAAACGCACTTCGTTTCTTTTGGGGTCAGTAGATGCTGCTGTTGTTTCTGTATGAGCTTTTCTTAGTTCTTCAAGCGCTTTTACATAAAATTCATGGTGTTCAAGCACAAGTCCGTATTCATAACGCGCTTTGGAATCTGTATTTGCCGCCAGCCAGTTATCATAAGCCTCAATGGCTTCTATTTTATTCTGACCTGCCAGAGCGCGGGCATATAATAGCTGTAAATCCTTGTTATCCTGGAGCGCAAAAGGATATTTATCCAGAACTTCCTCAACTTCGCTGTAGCGTTTCATTGCATATAACACAAGTCCGTGGTTGTATCCGTCATCCGCGCTTTCCGGAACCAGATAAAGCAATCTTGAATAATGTTTTTGCGCAATTTCTATTTCGCCGGTTCTTATTCTTGTGTATGCAGCAGCTCTAAGAGCCAGTATATTATCCGGGTCGCGTCTTAGAACGCCTTCAAAGTGCCTTGCGGCTTCTTCAAAGTTTTTTCTTTCAAACGCAAGACGGCCCAGGTTATATTGTGATGCGACAAAAGTTCTGTCCGCAACCCTTGCGCGGTTAAGCCATTTTTCCGCTTCTTCAAATTTACCAAGGTCATAATACGCCATGCCCAGAGAATAGTATTCCTCCGCCGTTGCCGCCATTCCGATACAGGAAGGTAAAAAAAGAGCAATGAGCAATGTACAAAGAGCAATGAGCAAAGAGCAGTGTATAGTTTTCATTTATTGTTCCTGATTCTTAGAACTGTGTTTTCTATTTCGCGTAACTGTGAACGGTATAAATCTGCCATTCCCGCGCCGTAATCCGCAAGAAGCTGAACAATATTTCTGGGGTTTGTTTCGCTGTCATGTCCGTTAATTCTGTCTCCCGCGTCTCCAAGACCCGGCATGATGTAAGCGTCCTTGTTTAAAACACCGTCCATCCAGAGAGTATAAACATCGCAATTATCAAGGGCTCTTACAACCCTAAGCGCGCCTTTTAATGCGGCAATTGCGTTAAAGAAAATAATGGAGCGCGGTTTTACTCCAGCGCTTAAAAGATATTTTACTACAGTGACAAGGCTTCCGCCTGTAGCATTCATGGGATCCGCGAAAACCAGATCCTTGCCGTTAAGATCATCAAGATTAAAAAATGATTTATCCAGGTCTAAAATATATTCCATGTCTTTTTCGAGCTTGCTGTCATTGCGGTAAATTCTAAAAAGGGCAAAAGGTGTTACATAACCGCTTGATGAATATTCTTCGATTTCCTTGCTCATGATCATGGATGGAAGAAGAGCGCCCCTTAGCATAACGCACATTACAGTATTGTTTATTTTGCTGTCTATGTTATTTATTTTATGTACCGCGTAATTTTGCGCGGGATTTGTTACAGGCGTTTTTACAATAAGATAATTTTTATGGGAAGCATGAATGCTGCCCCATGCAAGTTTAAAAAGCATCTCATAAGCGCGCTGGATATAATAGACAAATTCCTTGTTTTCTGTATTAACATCCCGTAATTTGGCAATCAGCCGGGAGGCTTCTGAATGGTCTTCGTGCGGAGATATAAATGAGTAAACATGAAGCCTGGGATCTTTGTGGCATATTTTCTGCATTAAAACACCCATCTCGTTATAAAGAGTAATAAGGTCTTTCTCCGCGTCTTTATCGCAATTCTGTACTTTTGGAAAAATATCCAGAGCTTTGGCGAAAAGAATATCCATGTTGTTCAGGTTTTCCCTGTCTTCTGCCGTTAAATAACCGTCTAATTCATCGGCTTTTAAAATTACTTTACTCATATAGTTAACTGTTTATAAATCTGTTTTTTTCTGCCCAAAGACCAAGCGCGGGATTTGGTACAAAGAAAATTTTCTCATTTCTTACAGTATTCCAGCCCGATGCCAATGTGTTAATATCATAGATTTCCTGCATCGCATTTAAGTCGCCCCATTCAAAGCCCACGGATTCTATTTCCTGTTTGGTAACTTTTTTACCCGGGCAGTAGCGGATGGTAAAACGGTTTTCGCTGGAGCCGTGAATCAAATGCGCCGCAGCGCTTAAGTTTCCGCCCAGCTCAGCGTCACTTGCCGCCTTAGCAAGTATTTCTTTTGCGGGGCGATATCCGTGTTTACGGATAAGCGCGTCTATCCCTAAATCTTCCCCGAACCGTTCAAGCGCGGGGGCAAGGATGATAAGTTCGCCTCCGTCGGCAATTACCATGCGTGTCCGGTAAACTGCCTTATTACCAAGCCAGGTGGTGCGGAATTCTTCCGGCTCAAGGTAGACAACCGCCTTGTTAACCGTCTCGTCCATTATGTTAACGTTGACTTCCTGCGATAAAACAGATGCTTTTTCAAAACATTCCCTGCCAAAACCGATGTAAAGCCCTCTAACCGCAAGTGAGCCTCTTTCTTTACCTTTAGCGGCTGCTTCGCTCTCTGACCTGGCTCCTATAACGGTTAGTACCCAAAGCACCGGCGGGATATCTTTTTCGCCGCGGCGTAAACCTTCATCGAATAGCGCGCGAACAGGGGTGTCCGCCCTGCCCATTATTTTTTCCATCCCGTAAGCGGCGCCCGTAAAATGGCTTTTATCAATTGCTTCTTTTCCGCCGGTTCCAACAAAGAGGTTTTTTCCGTGGTTAGCCATTCCGGCTACTTCGTGGGGAACTACCTGCCCAATGCTTAAAGCAAGTGAAAAATTACCGCTGTCTTTTCTAAGAACTTTGTTTACCTGAATGGGCCAGTCGTATTTTACGGCTCCTTCTGATACCTTTTCTACCCAGGAAGCTTCCAGTCTGCCAAGCTCGGTTATACCGTTACGCCAGTCATGAACAAGGAATTTATCCTTTGGGGTACTGCCGAACATCCGTGTAATTTCAGCGTCATCCATTGCCATGTGGGTTCCCAAAGCCGGAAGGACCGCTCCCAGCCTGTCTTTCAGCCGGTTGGAGGCAATTTCTGTAAAAAAGCCCGCTTTTGAGTGGAAACGGGTAATATCCGGCGGGAGGATAATCACCTTACCGGAATCTTTAATATCTGCAAGCGCTTTAGAGAGCGCGTCTGAAAAAAGCCCGTCTAATTCCTGATTATCAAGGTCTTTATCGGCGGCGCCGTAAGAAACGTATGTTTTTTCTAACATGGACATTCTCCTTAAAACTATGATACTATATAAGTAATATACAATACAATACAAGGAGATAACAATGGGAAATGCAGATATTGGCCTTATTGGCCTTGCTGTAATGGGAGAAAATCTGGTACTAAATCTTGAAAGCAAGGGTTTTCAGGTTGCGGTATACAACAGGACTACTTCAAAAGTAGACGAATTTGTAAACGGAAGAGGCGCGGGTAAAAAAATAATCGGCTGCCACAGTCTTTCTGATCTTGCCGCGAATATGGCAAAACCGCGCAAAGCGATGATCATGGTAAAAGCCGGAAAAGCGGTAGATGATACAATCGAACAGCTTTTGGGTGTTCTTGAAAAAGGCGACATCATTATTGACGGCGGAAATTCCAATTATGTCGATTCAATCCGCAGGACTGCCTATGTTGAATCAAAGGGATTGTTGTTTATCGGGACGGGTGTTTCCGGCGGTGAGGAAGGCGCGTTAAAAGGTCCTTCCATAATTCCCGGCGGTTCCGCTGCCGCATGGCCTTTTGTAAAACCGATGTTTCAGGCAATTTGCGCAAAAGTCGAAGGCGACGCTCCATGCTGCGATTGGGTAGGCGAAGACGGCGCGGGGCACTTTGTAAAAATGGTGCACAACGGTATTGAATACGGAGATATGCAATTAATCTGCGAAACCTACGACCTTATGAAAAACGTGCTTGGTCTTTCCTGCGACGAAATGGGCGATGTTTTTGAAAAATGGAACAACAGCACTCTTGGCAGTTACCTTATCGAGATAACAAGGGATATCCTTCGCTACAAAGACGCGGATGGCTCTCCTCTTGTAGAAAAAATTCTTGATACCGCAGGTCAAAAGGGAACCGGCAAATGGACAGGCGTTGCCGCTCTTGATCTTGGCGTACCTCTTACATTAATAGGCGAGGCTGTTTTTGGCCGCTGTCTTTCCGCCGCGAAAGACGAAAGGGTAAGGGCAGCAAAAATATTTACTGCTCCCAAGATTACGCCCCCGGCAGACAAAGCCGCATTTATCAATGACCTTGAAAAAGCTCTTTATGCTTCCAAAGTTGTTTCCTATGCGCAAGGTTATCTTTTAATGAAAGAAGCAGCGAAAGAATACAAATGGAACCTTAACAACGGCGGTATCGCGCTTATGTGGAGAGGCGGCTGTATCATCCGTTCGGTATTCCTTGGAAAGATAAAAGAAGCTTTCGATAAAAAACCGGACTTGGAAAATCTTCTGCTCGATCCGTTCTTTACAAAAGTTATTGAAGACGCGCAGGATTCATGGAGAAGGGTAGTGGCATCGGCAGTTCAGAACGGCATCCCGACCCCGGCATTCGCAAGCGCTCTTGCATACTTTGACGGTTACCGTTCAGAACGTCTTCCCGCAAACCTGTTACAGGCACAGAGGGATTACTTCGGAGCACACACCTATGAACGTCTGGACAAAAAACGCGGCGAATACTTCCACACCAACTGGACAGGCACCGGCGGCTCCACCAGCGCTTCAACTTACTCTGTCTAAGATTTGCTAGGACTCTCGCGGAGGCGCGGGAAGAAGAAGATTTGCTAGGACTCTCGCAGAGGCGCGGGAAGAAGAAGATTTGCTAGGACTCTCGCAGAGACGCGGAGGCGCAGAGGACGCGGAGAAGAGAAAGAGGAGAGGAAGAGAGGAAGAGAGGAAGAGAGGAAGAGGAGATTAATCCTCTTTCTTTTTCTTAAACCTTTTATTCTTCTCTGCGTTCTCTGCGTCTCTGCGCCTCCGCGAGAAAATAATCCAACTCTTCTCTTTTTCTTAAACCTTTTTTTCTTCTCTGCGTTCTCTGCGTCTCTGCGCCTCCGCGAGAAAATAATCCAACTCTTCTCTTTTTCTTAAACCTTTTATTCTTCTCTGCGTTCTCTGCGTCTCTGCGCCTCTGCGAGAAATGATTCAGATTAATTTTTTCTTACAAATCTTTGCATGCTTGGCTGGAAGTTTTCAAGCAGAAGGGAGCGGGCGAAGAAATCTGTTTCTGCAGGTAAATCTATCGTTACGTTTAGTTTTTGATTGTCTGCTTTTTCGAGTAATTTGGAAAGCAGGGTTTTGCCGATGCCCATGCAGCGGTATTCCTCTTTTACTTCAAATTTATTTATCTGAAGAACACTGCCGTTAAGAGCCGCGCTAATGCTGCCTGCGAAATCACCTGCGGCATTTTTTGCGGTAAATAAAAAATCATCGTCTTCTTTAATATCAAAATCTTCCTGAACAAGGGAGGTATTGTCCTCCGGCTCTGTGCCGATTGGCTCCAGCCCCCATTCTTCCCTTAATGAATTGTACCAGTCGAGAACCTCATCCTTCATTGCCTGCTCTTTAAAAATGTACCATTGTTTTTCCGCTTCAGGATGCTGTGCTAGTACATCCCTGTAGGCGCGGAAAACTCCCCTGTTCCTGTTTAACGCAAAGGATAGCTCTTCTCGCAGAAGAGGGTTTTTTACAATTACGGCAAATCTTTCCATCAGGCGGTAGCCGTCTGATGAACTCCAGTAGGGGATACCTATAAAACGGTTTTCATCTTCTATGTCGATATCATCATCCAGCTCGTTATTATGTATATCTATAACATAACGTTCTTCTATGTCCAGCACAAAATCACCGTCCTGGTTTTCCATGTGAAAAATAATATCGTCAATTAGGGCTTCGTCCAGCTCAAAACGCATGGTTTATTGTAGCATAAAAATTAAAAAAAAGATAATATGGATTATCAGGAATTAGGAGTTGTCATTATGGAAGGTTTGAAGAGGACTGTAAGCTGCGGGGTTTTACGAAAAAGTGATGCGGGAAAATCGGTTGTTTTAAATGGGTGGGTTCACAGAAAACGCAATCATGGCGGGGTGTTTTTTATTAATCTAAGAGATCGTTACGGGATAACACAGGTAACGGTTGATACCGAGGCAAATACAGACCTTGCGTCCATTTGCGATGAACTGCGTAATGAATATTGTATCGCGGCGGAAGGGAAGGTTATTGAGCGTCCTTCTGCTATGGTGAACGCGTCGATGGAAACCGGCGAAATTGAGCTGATTGCTTCCAAAATTACCGTTTTAAACCGCAGCGAAGTTCTGCCTTTTCAGATTGACGAAGAAAGCAAGGCAAGTGAAGAGCTGCGTCTTAAATACCGTTATCTTGACCTGCGATCCGCCGCTATGCAGGAACGTATCAAACTCAGGAGCCAGATAACTTTTGCGGTACGCGAGCATATGATAGAAAATGGTTTTTTTGAAATTGAAACTCCCACTTTTATAAAGTCAACTCCGGAAGGAGCAAGGGATTATCTTGTTCCCTCCCGGCTTTACCCCGGAAAGTTTTACGCGCTTCCCCAGTCGCCGCAGCTCTACAAGCAGATACTTATGGTTGCGGGTTTTGACAAGTATTTTCAGATTGCCCGCTGCTACAGGGACGAGGATTCAAGGGGAGACAGACAGCCTGAGTTTACCCAGATTGACGTTGAGATGTCATTTGTTACAAGAGACGATGTTCTGTCCATGACAGAGGGGATGATGCGTCATGTGTTTAAAAAAATAAAAAATATCGAGCTGCCCCAAAACTTTAAACGTCTTTCGTGGGAAGAAGCAATGGAAAATTACGGCAGCGATAAACCGGATTTACGTTTTGATATGCTGCTAAAGGATTTTACAGAGTTTACAGAAAAAAGCACTTTTCAGGCTTTTAAGGACGCGGTTTCTCAGGGCGGTACTGTAAAGGCAATTGTAGCGAAAGGCAAGGCAGATTATTCACGTAAACAAATTGATGAGCTGGAAGCTCATGCTAAAATTTACAGAGCCAAAGGTATGGCATGGATGAAGGTAACGGGAAGCGGACTTGAGGGGGGAGCTTCCAAATTTTTCACGGACAATGCGGCGCAGGTAATAAGCGCTCTTGGCGCGCAGGAAGGAGACCTTATTCTCATGATTGCGGATGTTAATAAAAAGATAGCCTGCACCGCTTTGGGCGCTGTACGTTCAAAATTAGGACGCGACCTTGGGCTTTGCGATCCTGCTCGTTTTGAGTTTGTATGGATAATAGATTTCCCGATGTTTGAATACAACGAAGATGAAAAAAAGTGGGAAGCGGCGCATCATCTGTTTACATGGCCCCAGGATCAGTACCACGCGACAATGGAAAGCGATCCGGGTTCTGTAAAGGGAGACCTTTATGATCTTGTTTTAAACGGCTATGAGCTTGCGTCCGGTTCTGTTCGTATCCACGATTCAGATCTGCAAAAGCGCGTCTTTAAAATAGTTGGAATAGAGCCAGGCGAAGCGGAGAAAAAGTTCGGGTTTTTAACTGAAGCATTTAAATACGGCGCTCCTCCTCATGGCGGAATTGCCCCGGGTCTTGATCGCCTTGTTATGATTATGGCAGGTGTAACGTCTTTAAAGGATGTTATAGCCTTCCCGAAAAACTCCTTCGCGGTAAGCCCCATGGACGACAGCCCCTCCGAAGTAGATCAAAAGCAGCTGGACGAACTGCATATAATTATTAAAAGAGACGAGAAGCAATAGGAAGACTGGCAAGGATTCTCGCGGAGGCGCAGAGACGCAGAGGACGCAGAGAAGAGGAAGAAGAGGAGAAGAGGAGAAGAGGAAGAGAAGAAGATAAAGAGTGGGGAATTCTTAACCCTTTATTCTTCTCTGCGTCCTCCGCGCCTCTGCGCCTCTGCGAGATCTTAATCCAACTCTTCTCCGCGTCCTCCGCGAGAGGCTAGGCAATAAGGTATTCTTCTAGCTGTTTTCTCATTTGGTCGGGGATGGGGGTTGTTTGTTCTGTGTTGAAGTCGAAGTGTACTATTACCACGTTTCCTTTGACGCACAGGCGGCCTTGCTGCCAGGCTTCGTGCTGAATTGTAAATGATTTGTTGCCTATCCTTGATACCCAGGTTTTTATTTCTACTTCGTCTTTAAAAAACATCTGCCCCATATAATCATATTCAGTGTGGGCAATAATTAACGGAAAGTTTTTTTTATCCAGCGATAACTCGGGATCAAAGATTTTTAAAAACGGAGTTCGTCCCATCTCGAACCAGACAGCGGGAACGATGTTGTTTACATGGCCAAGTCCGTCTATGTCGCCGAAACGCGGCTGTACTTTTATGCTAATCATAATTACCTACAGATTAAGAGTATTTATATAATTTTCAAATGCCGTTCGCGCAGACCTTGCGCTGGTATTGGCTCTTTCTATGTTCGCGGATAATGAGTCAATTTCACCGTCCAGGGCTACAAGGCGTCTTAAATATTCCTGCCCCTGAGGCGTTTGCCCGGCGGCTTCAAGGTTTCGCCGTATCCTGTCCTGATCCGAAACCAGGCGTTCCCTTTGAGTTTCCAAATCCCTTAAAGTTATGTCTGCCGTATCAACCGCGCGCTTAAGTTCAACTGCTCTTGAGAGAGCGGCTCTTACATTTGCCGGGATTTCCTGATTGGTAGTATAACTTATCATGGTATCAAGCCGCATGGGAAGAAGCGTTATTCTTTCCATAATGGGCTGACGTTCATTGACAGTAAAAACAGTCTGCTGGTTTGCAGGCAATGTAATATTAAAACGATAATGAGAAACTGTTTGTTCATTTGCCTGTACGGATACAAGTTCAGTATTCGGTGTTTTTGTATGTTCTATC
The DNA here is from genome assembly GCA_009784975.1 of Treponema sp. Taxonomy (GTDB): domain Bacteria; phylum Spirochaetota; class Spirochaetia; order Treponematales; family Breznakiellaceae; genus WQXQ01. The sequence continues at coordinate 22,376 of WQXG01000027.1, read as the reverse complement.
ATTAGCTGTTTGGAAACAGAAGCAGAGTTTATAAAGGTATATGTTCTTGTGTAAGTTAAATAGCGGTTAATGGTCATAACGCCGGATGAAACATTTACAGTGCTTACAGCGCGGGTATTGGAATTATTCAAACTGGCGGATACAGATAAATCTTCTCCAAATGAGATAAGTCTTTTTTCATTTTCATTCCAGAATTCTATTAAGGCGTCCCCGGCATAAACACCGCCGTCATAAACTGTTATGGGACCGGCAGGAAGTTTCATATTGCTTGTATTTGTTATTTCTGCGCCCAGTCTTGGGAATCTTCCCTGTCCGCTGTAAACAAGAGTTTTTTTAACGTCAATTTTGGCTTCTGCCAGAGGAAGCATCGCGCTCATTCTGCGGTTAAGGGATACAGGATTTTTAATTGTAAATTCAAATTGACCGCCCGCATCGCTTCCCGCGGCTGTCTGTACGCCGGAAGCAATTGTTTGCCCGCCGTATCCCGTTCCTGCCCATTCCGCTTCTTCAGAGACCGGACTCCTGCTCATCATCATATCCGCTGCTGCCTGATTTTGCGCTCTTAACGGCGCGCTGCGTTCATGAGTTGCGGCTTCGGCAGTTCCCGCGATTGAAAGCGGCAATACAGGACGGGAAACATAATAGGGAGGATAGAGCTGCTGAATAAAAGAAGAAGGACGCCCTGCGACAAGGGATAATGATACATTGTTCCAGTCAGTATCGCTGTCATTATCAACTATTGCCCATCCCTGAAAAAGCGACGCGCTTAAATCTAACCTGTAGGAAACTTTCCAGACAGGAGAAGGAATTACATAACTTATAGATACATTTCTTCTTGAAGTTCCGGGAAGATTGATTAAAAGATTGCGGGATAAAGAATTTCTGGAATCAGCTATTAAATCAAGCGCGCGGTTTAAATCCTGATCTATTGAAGGATCAAGAAATTTAATGGAACTAATCTCGTGTAAACCAAAAGACATTAAACCGTTTTTTGTGTTAAAAAGAAGCCATGGGGCATTGCGACCCCCCAATTCTCTTGTGTCAATATTTCTATATTCAATGCCTGCAATTCTTCCTGTATGTTTTATTTCTGAAACAGCAATTTCCGCTTCTTCGCCTCTTAGTCTTAAAAGTATAGCCGCCATATCAGGTGAATCGGAAATATCGACAGTCAGGCTGCGTAATGTTTCATAGAGGGTATTTTCCGCCTGATATGTTACAGAAGGATTTGCTGAAGGATCATTTATTACAAGTGTTTTTAAAGCGTCATTTACAGCCTGAAGCCTGAAAGGAATGGAAAAGACTGTATTTCCGTTTATGGAACCTGAATGTTCATAATACGCAAGACCCGATGTAAGGATAACAACCCTTCTTAGCGGCAGTGTGTTTTCCTGAATGCCCTGGGCAAAGAGCCCCGCTGCAAGGACAAATAACACAAAAAATGAGATTTTATTTTTCATGTTCCAGCCTTAGCGTTATGGTAGGCATATCGCAAACTTCCAGCGGTCCGAAATACTGAATAGCGCCCGGAAAAACGAAGCAGGTTTTTTGCGACCATGTATCGCGTTTTTTAGCAAATGTTTTAAAGGGCGCGCCGTTCAGTTCTACCAATGCTTTTTTTATTACAGGTTTTTTTGAACCATGACGTTGTTCAAGATTCATCATCATTGTAAGAGGTACGCCGCCTGCAATCCATTCAGAAGCGACAGAGGTGAGGTTTTTTACGCTGGAAAGATAACCTGTTAATCCTGACGCGATAAGCACAAACGCGCTGTAACCCAGACTGTAGCAGTAATCCGCGTCGAAGTTTGAAGGGAACGCGCAGCGGCCTTCGTATCCGAAAAAATGCGTCTGGTAGCTGAATTTGCCTGTGTATATTTTCTTTTCCTTTAGGGAAGAAAGTTTTTTCTCGACCATGCCTACAAGAAGTTTTTCTGTTTCTATGCGGGAAACCTGGACATTGCCGTGCGGGTCGCGATCCATCAAAAATTGCTGCCCAATCTCCGGAGGAAGAGTTTGCATTATTCTGTATGATGATTCCGGGATTCTGCTGGACAGCCAGTATAACTGATCGATGTAGTTGGAGACGGCGGCGAAAGACTGTTCCTCTGCGGCTATCGTATCGTTAAGTTCTTCTATCAGTTTTTTAATTTCCGGGATAAATTCTACAAGACCTTCCGGAATTAAAACAATGCCGAAATTGTCCCCGCAGGAAGCTCTATGTACTATTGATTTGCATATCTGATCTACGATTTTGTCCAGCGATGTTGAATTTGCTTCCACTTCTTCCGAGATAAGGCAGATATTCGGCTGTGTCTGGAATGCGCATTCCAGCGCGATATGGCTCGCGGCGCGTCCCATGAGTTTTATAAAATGCCAGTATTTTTTCGCGCTGTTCGTATCTCTGCAAAGGTTGCCTATCAGTTCCGAGTAGGTTTTGCAAGCCGTATCAAATCCAAAGGAAGTTTCGATGTGCTCATTTTTTAAGTCGCCGTCTATGGTTTTGGGGCAGCCGATTACCTGGGTGGAAGAACCGTTGGCAAGAAAATATTCAGCCAAAAGAGCGGCGTTTGTATTTGAGTCGTCTCCGCCGATTACCACAACTGCATCAAGATTTAACTTTTTGGCTGTTTCAAGAGAGTCTGCGAATTGCTGCGGAGTTTCAATTTTGGTGCGTCCGGAGCCGATAATATCAAAGCCGCCAGTGTTGCGGTATTCATCGATTATTTCTTTTGTAAGAACCATTGTTTTGTTGTCGGTCAGTCCGCTTGGACCTCCCAAAAATCCGTAAAGGGTAGAGGCGTCGTTGCCTTTTTTTAAACCGTCAAATAAACCCGCGATTACATTGTGCCCGCCGGGAGCCTGCCCTCCGGAAAGGATTACGCCGACTTTCAATTCACGCTTGATTTTATCGTTTTTGCCTTTTACAAAGGTAACCAGAGGTTTGCCGTAGGTATTTTTAAAAATGCCCCTTAATTCTTCTCTGTCAGAAATTGCTTCTGTTAAGGCGCCTGTCTGTACGGCTATATCTTCTACCGAACCTGAAAGGCATTCGGGCAGTTTAGGGCTATAGTTATATCGAACCTTCTGCAATGCGGAAATATTCATAAATTACTCCTTTAAATAAAAACCAGTTGATTATTTGTTTTTATGTCTGTTTTTCCGCAATTTTTTCTTGCGTTTATGAGTGGCGATTTTTCGCAGTTTGCGCTTTCTTCCGCAGGGCACTTACATTCTCCTTGTGTAATATTTGTAACAATATAGAAAAAACAGCCCTTTTTGTCAAGGACTCTGGAAGCATTTCTGGATTTTTTTCCCTTGAAATATTTTGACACAATTTACATTATTATGTTATAATATTTTATCTCATTTTATAAAAAAGGAATTACAAATGAAAAAGCTTTCGTTTTTATTGATTTTTGCGTTGATTTTTGCCCTGTCGTGTACATCGACTTCTGCCCCCGCATCAGAGGAAGAGCCTGCGGATACAGCCGCCAGAGCCGAGGTTAAAGAGGCTGAACCAAAGGATGATTTATGGGTGCTGTCTGTCGGTATAAATGAATATAAGGACAATTATTTCCCCAATCTGTTATTTGCCGTAAATGACGCAAAAACCATCAGCGAAGCCTTTAAAAAGCAGGAAGGGCTGGTTTTTGGCACTGTAAATACCATGCTAATCACCGATTCGGATGAATTAACCCCCACAAAAGAGAATATCCTTGCCGGACTGGAATTTCTTCAGGATGCCAAACCGGAGGATACGGTGGTTCTGTTTTTTGCCTTACACAGGTTAATCCATCAGGACGGCTTTTATCTGATGACTTCCGACTCAAAGTATGAATCGCAGGAAGAAGACGGCACATCAACCTTAATCAATTTTCAGGAGATTATTGACGGTCTTGATTTCCCCGCTAAAAAGATAATCATTTTGGACACGCATTTCCCCAAAGATTCCGTAAATATCGATGAAGACAGCCATTTGGCTATTTTCAGCGCCTGCAGTGAAAATGAACAAGCCCGCGAAAGTTCGCTTTTTGGCGGCGGTTTTTTCACCGCCAGTATCCTGGAAGCATTTAAACTTGCCTCTACAGGAAGCAATGAAATGACGCTTTCTGACCTTTTTGACTATGTTTCCGGCAGGGTAGCCGAATTAACAGAAAACAAGCAAAACCCCGTTTTAAACGCTCACGGCGAAATGGAAGAACTGGTTCTAGGGTTCAGAAAGTAGGGTGCTGGATAAAAAAGAAAGAGTGGAGTTTGCAAAGCAAACTCTTAAAAAATGAAAAAGCCTAGGGCACTCCCTAGGCTTTTTTATTTACATCTCCACGGGGAATCGAACCCCGGTTGCCGGGATGAAAACCCGGTGTCCTAACCGCTAGACGATGGAGACTTTTAAGTCCAGATACACTCTATAAAAAAACGAAAAAAGTGTCAAGCGGGGACTCACTCGTTCCAGTGCCCAATTTTCCGTATTTTCTGATTCCGGTATCGTACCAAAACTTCCGGCTTTCTGGAGCAGATATCATCAAGGTCTTTAACAAGTATATCCTTGATAATTTTTGCCGCTTTGTCCGGATTGGTGTGAGCGCCGCCTTCAGGTTCTGCGATTATGCCGTTGATTACTTTGAATTCAAGCAAATCGTTTGAAGTTATTCGCAGCATTGCCGCGGCGTCTTTTGCCCTGGACGCGTCGCGAAGAAGAATTGACGCGCAGCCTTCCGGGCTTATCACAGAGTAGATGGCGTTTTCCAGCATGTAAACCTTGTCGCCTACGCAAAGACCAAGCGCTCCGCCGGAGCCGCCCTCGCCTATAATTATGCAAATTACAGGTGTTAACAGCTGGGAAAATTCACGCAGGTTGCGCGCAATCGCTTCGCCAATGCCGCGTTCTTCCGCTCCAAGTCCCGGGAACGCTCCGGCAGTATCAATAAAGGTAATTACAGGTCTTTTAAATTTTTCCGCTTGTTTGGCAAGCCGCAGGGCTTTTCGGTATCCTTCGGGATTAGCCATGCCGTGATTGCGCCAGACATTTTCTTTTAAGGTTCTGCCTTTTTGATTTGCAATGATCGTTAAAGGGCGTGAATTTAAAAAAGCCACCCCGCCTATGATTGCAGGATCGTCGCCGTATGCGCGATCGCCGTGAAGCTCTATAAAATTGTCAAATATGCGCGAAATGTAATCCATTGCATAGGGACGTTCCGGATGACGGGCAAGTTCTACCTGTTTCCACACAGACTCAGCTCTTGACTGCGAACGGATTTTTTCTTCCAGTATGGTTATTTCATCACCGGCATCAATGCCGGATTCTAACATAAGTTTTTTTAGTTCCTGTATTTTTGTTTCAATGTTTTTCATGATACGCTCCTGCCTTCAATTTGATGCATATCGATAAGGGATGATATTAATTTCCTCTGATTTTTTCTTGGTACGATTATATCAACAAACCCCTTTTCCTGCTGAAATTCCGAACGCTGAAAACCTTCGGGAAGACTCTGCCTGATTGTTCCTTCAATTACACGGGGACCTGCAAAACCAATAAGCGCGCCGGGTTCCGCCATGATAACATCAGCCAGCATGGCAAAGGACGCTGTAACTCCTCCGGTAGTAGGATCGCATAACATTACAAAATAGGGTACCCCTGCTTTGGAAAGCTCGGCTGCCGCGCTTGATGTTTTTGCCATCTGTAAAAGGGAAAAAATTCCTTCCTGCATCCGCGCGCCGCCGGATGTCGTGTAAATTAACACAGGGATTTTTTCCTGCGCTCCCTTTAAAAGCGCGCGCGCGACTTTTTCGCCTACAACAGAGCCCATTGAACCGCCCATAAAATTAAAGGACATAACCCCAAGAATTAAGGGTTTGCCTTCTATTGTACAGGTTCCGGTTATTACAGCGTCTTTCATAGACGCTTTTGCTTCAGCATCCGTTAATTTTTCTTCGTAGCCGCTAAGATCAATAGGATTAAGCGAGCTAAGGCTGGCTGAAAATTCCGTAAAGCTGCCCTTATCTGCAAGATATTCAATCCTTAACATCGGTTCAATTTTGTAATGAAAACCGCAGACGCATGTATTAAGCGCGGCTTTTACTTCGCTTGCGTTGTATGTTATACCGCACTGCGTACAAATTTCATTTGTTTTTTTATCTGCCATTTTCAACTTCCTTTTCTATATTCGCATACCATGATGTTCCAAAAACACCATTGTAAAAAACAGGATGATTAATAATCCATCTTTGCCGTTCTATATTTGTTTTAATGCCCTCTACAACTAATTCACGCAAAGCTCTGTCCATTTTGGCAAGAGCGTGTTTTCTGTCAACATCGTAAACAATAAGTTTAGCAATCATTGAATCGTAATGAGGAGGTACTGTGCATCCGTTATATAAAAATGAGTCAAAGCGGACTCCAGGACCTCCCGGTATTTCAAGGCGCGTTAAAGTTCCCGGTGTATGCGCATTAATCCTGCACTCAATTGACCAGCCGGATAATTTTACCGCATTTGGGTCAATTTCCATTTTTCCCTGAGTACATGCCAGAATCTGCTGGCGGATAATATCTACACCGGCGACATATTCGCTTACAGGATGTTCCACCTGAACGCGCGCGTTAACTTCCATGAAGTAAAAGTTTTCTCCTTCGGCAAGAAATTCGATGGTTCCGGCTCCGCGGTATTTTAATTCTTTGAACATGGGTACAGCTCCCGCAGCCATTGCATTGCGCATTTTATCTGTTACGCCGGGGGAGGGACTTTCTTCGATTAATTTTTGGTGGTTTTTCTGCACGGTACAATCGCGTTCGCCAAGGACCGCTACATTTCCGTTCCCGTCGGCAAGAATTTGCAGCTCTACATGACGCGGATTTTCAAGATATTTTTCTATAAAAACAGTTCCGTCCGCAAAATTTGATTCCGCTTCACGGCTTGCAATACTGATATTTTCCGCAAGTTCTTCTTCTTTTCTGACTATGCGCATACCTTTGCCGCCGCCGCCGGCAGCCGCTTTTATAATTACGGGGAATCCAAGTTTTTTTGCTTCTTCGATAGTTTTGGGATCTTTACTGTCAACAGCGCCGGTTCCAGGCGTAACAGGAAGCCCGTATTTCGCAGCGGTTTGCCTGGCTTTCACCTTGTCGCCCAACAGTTCGATAACATCCGGATCGGGACCGATAAAAATAAGGCCGTTATCGCGGACAAGACGCGCGAAAGAAGCATTTTCAGACAGAAAACCTACTCCGGGGTGTACCGCTTCGCAATGAGTATGCAAAGCAGCCATTATAATATTCTGCATAACAAGATAGCTTTTTGAAGAAGGAGGAGGTCCGATGCAGACGGCTTTATCCGCCAGCCGGACATGAAGATTATCAATGTCGGCAGTTGAATAAACCGCTACTGTTTCAATGCCCATCTCGCGGCATGTGCGGATAATACGAACGGCAATTTCTCCGCGGTTGGCAACAAGGATACGTTTTACTTTTGTCTGTTTTTTATCAGCCAAAATCAGCTCCTTTTAACAGTAAAAAGTTCCTGTCCAAACTCTACAAGTTCTCCGCTTGACGCATGAACTTCTATAATTTCGCAATAAAATTCCGCTTCAAGATGATTCATCATTTTCATTGCTTCAAGAATACAAAGTGTCTGCCCTTTTTTTATTTTAGAGTCAATTTTAACAAAAGGCGGCGAGTCAGGACTTGGAGAAGAATAAAAGGTTCCTACGATTGGACTTTTGATTTTTTCTCCTGAAGCATTATTTACGTCCGTATTTGCCGCAGGCATTCCAAGCCTTACTGCAGGAATAATATTTTCAGCAGATATACTTTGTTTGTATGCGCAGTCTTTTCGCAGTAAAAGACGGACATTTCCGTCATTAAAATCCATTTCTACAATGTCAGATGAATTAAACTTGTCAACCATCGTTAAAAAAAACTTGTCATCCATAAAAAACCTCTTTAATAATATTTATTCAGCGCCATGCGCCTATTTATTCACTATAATCAACACCGTCAACATCAAAGCCGTGCGCTTCCAAAAAATCTTTTTTAAAACCAAAAATATCAGTTTCTGAAAAAACATTTTCCGGCGTAACAACATTTCGCATTATATTTACAACTTCTTTTTGCACATCGTCGCGCATTTCCCAATCATCTATGCGGATACGGTTTTCGCTGTCCACAGGAACATTGCCGCCGGTATAAAGCCTGTCCCTGTAAAGCCGCACTATTTGTTCAATACAGCCTTCATGAAGACCCATGCTCTTCATTACTTTGAATAGCGATGCAATATAAAACGGTATAATAGGAATTACAGCGCTTGAGCGCGTAACAAGCGCCTTGTTAACCGATACCCACGCGCCGTAAATTTTATTCCCGCTGTATTTGCTGTTAATTGCGCGGCACGCTCGTTCAAGGTCTTCCTTTGCTTTGCCTATAGTTCCGTTTTTATAAATTGCCCATGATAATTCAGGGCCAATATAAGTATACGCTACAGCGCGGGCCTTTGGGCAGAGCAGTCCTTCTCCGTCAAGCGCGTCCATCCATAATTCCCAATCTTCTCCGCCCATTACCTTTACAGTGTTAAGAATTTCTTCTTCTGAAGCAGGCTCAACAGAAACATTGCTAAAAGTTCCGTCCATCATGTTCAGTGTAGTGCCGGAAAATACCGAGCCTATCGGTTTTATTGATGATTTATATAAAATGCCTGTTTTTGGATCTGTTCTTACAGGAGAGGCAAGAGAATAAACAAACAGATCAATTTTTGCCGGTATCCCTGCTTTTTCTGCCGCATCTTTGATTGCCTGCAAAACAGCGTTCTTAGTCTCGCTTGAGTATGCGTCTCCGTTAAGCGAAATTGAAACAAGCCTTGCCTTTTGCGCTTCGCTGTCAAACGCTTCGTTATTGTAATATCCCGGCGTACCCGAACGTTTTTCCGACGGCTCATTTTCAAATGACAGTCCAACTGTAGCGGCTCCGTACCCAAAGCCCGCGCAAATACGGCTTGCAAGCCCGTACCCGTTTGAGCATCCGACAATCAATGCCAATTTTGGCTGCCCGCCGGGCAAGTTATCGTTGGGCTTTAAATTCTTTTTAGCGTATTCAATCTGATTACGCACATTGGCTGCACAGCCCGCAGGATGCGCGTTAAGGCAAATGTTATTGCGGATCATGGGGGTGACACCCCTTGGTTTAATATTCACGCGGCATCTCCCACAAGGCACATCCATTCCGCTTCGGCGGCAAGCTCACTGCCCACGTAAGCTTTTCCCTGCTGCTTAATCATCCTTGGTGATACGCGTAAATTTTCTATTTCGCAGCGTAATTCGTCATTGGGGCGAACCTGGCGGCGGAATTTTACCTTGTCAACAGTCGCCAAAAAAAACAGGGCGTTATCGCCAAGTATGCCAAGTTTGCGCAGACCCGCGCCGCCGCACTGTGCCATCGTTTCAACAAGGATAACGCCCGGCACTACAGGGTATTCGGGAAAATGCCCCTTAAAGAAAAACTCTTTATCTGTAAAAATATGTTTCGCGATGATCTTTTCTTTGGTTGCTTCGATAATTTCGTCCACGAAAAGAAACGGTTCTCTATGCGGAAGCAGATTTTCTATTTCATTCATATCGGTAACCCCTCATATTTTCTGAATACCACAACCCCGTTATGCCCGCCGAATCCCAGAGAGCCGGAGGCTGCGGCATTTATATCTCCATATTGCGTTTTATTCGGAACATAGTCCAGATCACATTCAGGGTCGGGATTATCAAGGTTGATTGTAGGCGGATAAAAACCTCCGCGAATCGCAAGAATACAAGTGATAGCCTCGATTCCTCCGCCTCCGGCAATGCAGTGTCCGTGCATGCTTTTTGTGCTGGAAACTTTCATTTTATAAGCATGTTCCCCAAAGGCTATTTTTATCATTTTGGTTTCTGTAGGATCATTTATTTCTGTTGATGTGCCGTGGGCATTGTAATATTGAATATCCTGAGGATTTAACCCTGAATCTTTAATGGCGTTTTTTATCGCATTTGCGCCGCCGATACCGGTTGGATCAGGTGATGTTATATGAAACGCGTCCGCTGACGCGCCGTATCCGGCAAACTCTGCAAGAATTTCCGCGTTTCTCGCTTTTGCGTGCTCTTCGCTTTCAAGGATCAAAATACCCGATCCTTCGCCTATTACAAATCCATCACGGTCCGCGTCAAACGGGCGGGATGCTTTTTCCGGCTCATGGCAGCGTTTTACAGAAAGCGCTTTTAACATCTGAAAACCGCCAATGGAAAACGGGATAATTACGGCTTCAGTTCCGCCGGATATTACAACATCGCATCTTCCGCTGCGGATTAAATCGAGCGCCTGTCCAAGCGCGTCAGTGCCGGCAGCGCAGGCAGTTATTTGAGTATATGCGGGTCCTTTTGTATTAAAAATCATCGAGATATTTCCTGCGGCTTCGTTAGGGATCATCATGGGAACAGTTAACGGCAGCATTCGTTTTGGACCATCATTAAAAAGTTTTTTATGCGATTCGCCTACGATTTCAAATCCGCCGATACCGTTTCCAATTACAACGCCGGTTCTTTCCTGATTACAGTTAACAGGTTTTTTACCGTCAGCATTTGCCTCTCCGATAAGACCGGCATCCGTAAGAGCCTGAGATGCCGCCGCAACGGCAAATTGCGTAAAACGCGCCATCTTGCGCGCTTCTTTTTTATCCATCCAGAGACTAGGATCAAAATCTTTAACTTCCGCGGCAATTGTTACGTCAAAACCCGTTGTATCAAAAGAACTGATACGGCTGACACCGCTTTTTCCGGCTTTTAACGATGCGCAAAAATCATCGATATTGTTTCCTAAAGGAGAAATAATTCCCATTCCTGTAACTACAACTTTCTTTTTCATTTTTATTCCTTTTTTAAAAAAACATTCCGCCGTCAACGGACAGGACTTGTCCTGTTATATAGGAAGAATCGTCACAGGCAAAAAACAAAGCGGTTTTTGCGACATCGTCCTGTTTTCCGCTGCGTTTCATCGGGATTATATCGAGCATTTTTTTTCTCATTTCTTCCGATACTGCCGCTGTCATATCCGTTTCGATGTAACCGGGAGCGATAGCGTTAACGCGCACTCCGCGCGGCGCTGTTTCATTCGCCAAACTTTTTGTAATGCCTATTAAACCGGCTTTGCTTGCGGCATAATTTGCCTGTCCGCCGTTTCCGTGAATGCCGATAACACTGGACATATTTATTATAGAGCCTGCGCGTTTTTTTATCATATCTCTTGCTACAGTTCTGGATACAAAAAATGCCGCGGAAAGATTTATATCAATTACTTTTTGCCATTCTTCCATTGACATTCTAAAAGAAAGATTATCCCTTGTGATACCGGCATTGTTTACAAGAATATCAAAGCCGCCGGATTCCTTAATTGCGTTATCAATGACGCCGTCAATCGATGAAAGAGAGCCAAGATCCAATTGTATCCATTTGAGGTTTCCGTTTGATTCTTTAACTCTAACGTCAAGATCATCCGGGGTTATATAATCAAGCCCCCAAACCTGCGCGCCTTCTTTTATAAATAAATCGGCAATTGTTTTTCCGATTCCTCTTAACGCTCCTGTAACAAGCGCTTTTTTACCTTCTAATCTCATATCAATCTCCTACCATATTATAATATTTCCGCCGTAGGTTAAACCTCCGCCAAATCCAACTGTCAATATTAAATCTCCTTTTTTTAGCTGCCCCAAGCGATTAATTTCGTCTAACGCTATCGGAATTGAAGCTGACGATGTGTTAGCGAACTGTTCAATGTTTAAATAAAACTTTTCGATTGGTATACCAAGCCTCTTTGACGCTGCTAAAACGATTCTCGCGTTAGCCTGATGCGGTATAATCCGTGTTACATCATCTATGCTAAAATTACCGGCTTTTAAAAGCGCTTCAAGCGTATCTGTAATGGCTTTTACCGCAAAGTTATATACTTCCTGCCCGTTCATCTCTATACAGATTGATGTATCAATAGTTTCGCCTTTTTTATACGGACTGCGCGATCCGCCTCTTCGCATAATAAGGCTTTCTGCGCCGGAGCCATCGGCATATAACAAGGTTTGCAATAAGCCGCCTGCAGCCTTATCTTCTGTACGTTCTAAAATCACTGCTCCCGCGCCGTCTCCAAAAAGCACACAAGTTCCTCTGTCATCCCAGTTGGTAACTCTGCTTAAAACTTCTGCTCCTATCACAAGCGCGCGTTTACGGGGACCCACGCTTAAAAGCCCTGCCGCTGTTTCAAGCGCGTACACAAAACCGGTACATCCTGCCGTAATATCCATCGCAAACGCATTTCGCGCCGAGATTTTATCCTGCACGATGCAAGCAGTGGAGGGGGTGCCGTAGTAATCAGCCGTTGCGGTTGCAAGAACAATCACGTCAATGGATAAAGGGCAGCATCCAGCCATTTCAAGCGCGTTTTTTGCCGCTTCTGCCGCTAAATCGCTGCAGGCAACCGATTCATCGGCGATATGGCGGTATCCAATACCGGTATGTGACCTGATCCATTCATCACTGGTATCAATTTGAGCCGCTAAATCATCATTGCTAACCCTTTTTGGCGGTATAGCTCTCCCTGTCGCTATTATTTCAATTGCCATATTTTTCATGTGACAAATTACTTGAATATGTCATACATATTATTTTTTACTTTTTTGCAGGTTTTGTCAAGTGGTGACAGTCACCTACACAACCTGTAGCGGTACTATCGTGATGGTTGCGCTGTATCTGGTGTAGGTGACTGTCACCATGAAAAAACCAACGTTTAAATTAAACATGCAGTTTTTTCACAGGAATACACCTGTACTGGGATAATACCACGAAAACATCAATTTTGTCAATAAAATAGCAGAAAACAACCCTTAATTCGGAGTATTCATTTTCTTTAATTACAAAGTTATTTGCTTAATTTAAACGTTGGTTTATTTTAAGCATAAAAGGAGATTTTATGAAAAACATTATTAAACTTTCCGGAATTATTATTCTTTCGATGTTAATTGGATTCGGCTTCGTTTCTTGCGGCGAAGATGACCTTGGACTAAACGGTGAATGGGTTATCCGTAATGGATTTGAAATTCGCATTAACGGCAGTAACGGTACTATTACAAAATGTGAAGATACAGATCCTTTATCATTAAATGCCATACAAAAAGGATACTACGGTGTTGGTGCCCTATTTTATCGTAATATAAAAAGTTCGGGATATTTAACATATACTGGACAAGAAGCATTTCTTAGTTATAATTCAGGCTCTCCAAATGTTGCAACAGGTGTAACTTGGTATAATATTACGCTCACTTTGGCTACTGATGGAGAATCCGTAACTAGAAGAATGGAATCCGGCACCGGAGCAGCAACTTTTTACAGAAAGTAGCAAGGTGACAGTTACCTTTTTTTCTATTGACTTAAAACCCATAAATATATTATATTTGCAATAAGTGCTGTTTTTCGGCGCTTATTGCATGCAATATATGGGTAATTTGTTATGTATAAAATCAGAGACTTTATAAAAGACTTGCAAAAACGGGGTGGGTATACCTTTTCTTTAAATGAAATAAGGGAGAAACTTCCTGCTTTTTCCGATACGGCAATAAAAAGCGCGTTAAAACGATTATCTGACGCTAATGAGATTGTTTCTGTTTTAAATGGGTTTTATGCTATAATACCGATTAGTTATGCTTTACGCGGGACTGTTCCGCCGGAATTGTATATAGACTTTCTAATGAGGTATCTTCAACGCCCATATTATGTTGGTTTGCTTAATGCAGCGTCATATTATGGAGCTGCTCATCAGCAGCCGCAGGTATTTTCTGTAATAACTTCTTTTCCGCCAATGCGGGATACCTTCAAAAATGAGGTATATATCACTTATATTTCAAAACGAAAAAATATACCGCAGTCCTGGCTTAAACCAATAAGAACTGAAAGCGGTGATATTCATGTTTCAAGACCGGAACTGACTGCCGCAGATATTATTACTTTTCAAAATAAGATAGGCGGGCTTAGCCGGGCATCTACTGTTCTGTCTGAATTGGCGGAAATACTGGATTTTAAACTATTGGATGAACAGTTTTTTTCATTTGTTCCTGTTGCAACAATTCAACGGCTGGGATATTTATGTGAGAATATTTTAGAGCAGTCAAAAAAAGCCGAAGATTTATATATAAAAGCACAGGAGTACAAATGCGGTTTTCAGAAGGTTCCGTTAAAAAGCGGTAAAGAAAGCGAGAAATCAATAATTGATAAACGTTGGAAAATAATCTTAAATGAACATGTGGAGGTAGACGATTTATGATTCCGCAACCTGCAATACAGCAATGGTCTGAATTTTTTCCCTGGAAAAACAATGCGCAAATTGAACAGGATCTGGTAATTTGCCGTGTTTTAACTGCCATTTATAATAACCAATTTCTGGCATCCCATCTGGCTTTCAGAGGCGGAACCGCACTGCATAAATTGTATCTGCATCCACAACCGCGATACTCAGAGGATATTGACCTTGTACAAATCAACCAGGAACCGATATCGGAGACAATTGACACAATAAGGGAATGTTTATCTTTTCTTGGAAAACCTATAATAAAGCAAAAACAAAATAACAATACTATTACTTTCCGTTTTGATTCAGAAATTCCTCCTGTAATTCCTTTGAGGTTGAAAGTAGAAATAAACTGCCGCGAACATTATAATGTACTTGGATTAATACAACACAATTTCAATGTACACAACCAATGGTTTTCCGGAAATTGCAGGATAACGACATATCAATTGGAAGAATTACTGGGTTCTAAATTACGCGCTTTGTATCAACGCCGTAAAGGACGTGATTTATTTGACTTGTATAAAGCTTTATCTACACAAAATGTCAATGTCGAAAAAATGTTTAAATGTTATCGTAAATATATGAGTTTTTCCGTTTCAAAACCGCCAACAATTCAGGAATACCTGAAAAACCTTGAATTAAAAATGCAGGATGACGAATTTTTAGGTGATACAAATATGTTACTGCGTCCATGTGAAACATACAGCCCAAATGAAGCATATATAATGTTAATTGAGCTGATGGAAAGAACGAACCAACACGAACCTTTCGTTTAATATGGAGTCTGATTCCATTATAAACGGAAGGGATATATGGTGTCAATAGTTGTATGGCGGCAGCGGTGTATCAAATACATTATAAGCATGTGAGAAGGGAGCGTTTTCAGGGTCTACATTTACCAAAACGCACAATAACGCGCCGCCTAAAATTTTGATGTCGTCTATGGGAGCGTTTCTTACCTCGCCAACTTTTACATTGTCTTTGTTGTAGACTATCCCTATATTGCCCTGAATCTCAACACGGCCTTCTTTGAATATTTCGGCAAGCTTAACGCCTGATTTTGGAATTTCATTGTTTGCCGAAAGCATATCCATGACTGGTTTAATGCTTTCAGGATGATGATAAATTGTGCCGTCTGCTGTAACGACCCCTATAAACTTGCTAGGGTTGTTGATTAACAGTCTGTCAGTAATAAGTCCGCCGTTTTGACCAAAACTTTTAACACCTCCAACATTAAAAGATGTGTTGCAAACGTCCTTTCCCTGCATGCTTCCGAATAATAATCCTTCATGGTTCAGGAAAATAACATCGCCGGGACTCACTAGTATCTTTTTTGTTTGCACATACTTCGGGTTTTGCGGCTTAAGCTTAACGGGATTTTTTAAAGTTCCGTCCGGATTTAATATTTTTACCCAAAAGTCAAAAGAATTCTCGCATTTCGAATTACTCATACCTGTACCTGTTACATTAGGCGGAAGTACAACTTCTCTTATCAGGTTTTCCTGAAACGTTGTGTCTTCAATACTTATTGAGCCCTTTCCAAAACGGACACTTTCGATATTGTTAAATTCAAAGGCCTGTTTTTGTATCGTGATATTGCTGTCTGGTATAGTTACAGATTTTAAATTATTGTTCCTGAATGCGCCTTGTCCAATAAATTCTATTGATTCCGGCAGGGTAACTTCGTTTATTCTGGTTTCACAAAAGGCAAGCCTTAATATTCTTTTTGTGCCAAACGGAATTATCAGCTTTTTCATTTTGTTTTTATAAAAAGCTAACTCGCCGATTTCTGTAATATTCGGCGGTATATCAATGTTAACAATCTCGTTTTTGCTAAACGCATTATCGCTGATTTTATCCAAACCTTTAGACAACGTAACTTCTGTTAATTTATTGCGGCTAAATGCGTGTTTTTCCAATGTTGTAACGCTGTCCGGAATTGTGACGCTAGTTAAAGCACAATTATCAAAAGCATAAGAATTAATAATTTTTACGCCGTTTTCAATTGTAACGCTGGTCATTCCGCTATTTGCAAAAGCTTTGCTTCCAATTTCTTCAACACTGCCGGGTATGGTAACATGACCTAAATAATTTGTCTTTTTATTATGAAATCCAACCGATATAACAGGGTGGCCATTAATTTGCGGAGGAATACTTACGTCTTTTTCTTTTCCCAGGTAATCGGTTATACTCACGCCTTTTTTATCTTTTCTTACTATCCACTTAAAATTATCAGGGTGAGCGTATTGCGTGCTTGAAGTTTCAAATGCCAAGGCGCTTCTTTTTATTATGCGCACATTTTTACCAAAGTAAGGAGGATTTGTCATATCGTCGCCGATAATAGCCAATTTAATTTTATTATCATCAAAAACACTGGAGCCCAGGTTTTTAAAGGAATCAGGCAGTTCAACCTCGGTCAGCATGTTTTTCTTAAAAGCCCATGTATCTATTGTCTCTACGCTATTGCCTAAAACCAGCTTTTCTATTTTGTTACACGAAAATGCTTCTTTCCCAATAACTTTAACACTGTCGGGGATACGAACCTTAGTAATTTTATTTTCATAAAAAGCCCTTTCCCGAATTTCTATAATGTTTCCGTCCAGAACCAGCTCTTCGATTTCATTTCCCGAAAAAGCGTCTTTTTCTATGATTAAGTTATGTTTTGCTTGAATTGTAACACGCTTTACACTGCCGGATGCAAAAGCATAATAACCCAGGATACTAACACTTTCCGGAATAATAACTTCTTCAATTTCGTTGCGCTCAAAAGCGCTTTCCCTGATTCCCTTTAGGGTTGATGGAAATACAACCGAAGTTAAACCTTTTCTTCCAAAGGCATTGTCGCCTATAAAAGCAACAGGTTTTCCGTCAATTTCTTCGGGTATAACAACATCTTTTGCACTACCCTTATAATTCGTAATAACAATTCCGCTTTCTTCTGCGATATATTCATAATCACTACTCATATAAATTTACCTTTTTTATTTTAATAAATCTGCGTTATCTGTACGATTCCATCTTAAAGCTATATCATGCGGGCTTTCCGCTGAAATGTTTCTGATGGTTTTATTGGCTCCCAATTCAAGAAGAAGTTCAATTATTCCGGGCGTGCCATGATGAGCCGCTATGTGCAAAATGGTATTTCCCTGGCTATCCCTGGTATTAATTGCAGACCCGGAAAAAAGCGCTCTGACACAATCTTCACCCTTGGCAAAAGAAATTTCCGCAGGTGTTCTGTTGTCCACAGCGGAAATAAACGGGTCAGCTCCGGCATCCGCGATTAGCTTTGAAAGTTCCCACAAATCCATATCAACAGCGAGCCTTAATGGTGTTTTTCCGTTATTATCAACGGCATTTAAACGGGCGCCGCGTGTTATGATTGTTCTAATCATGGAAGAAGACGCTCTTTCCTGCAATGCGATGTGAAGCGCAGAATTACCCATATCATCGGGAATATTGATGCGGTTGGCTGCCAAAAGAGTTGATACCATATCTGTTGATATTGTAAGTGATAGCTGGAAAGGCGTTCTGTTTCTGGTATTTCGCGCATGAATTGAAGTGCCCATTCTTAAAAGCATGTTAACTAAATCTCTCATGTCCATGCTGACAGCAATATGCAAAGGTGTGTCGCCCCTGTTATTTCTGGTAGAGGAGTCCGCTCTGCTTGCAGAAAGTCTTTCTACAGATGGTAAATTTCCGGCTCTGACCGCTTCCATAAAGGGAGTGTTACCGTCAATGTTTCTTACTTCCAGGTCTGCGCCTCGATTTATTAAAAGTGTTTCAATTTCTGACATTCTGTGAATAACAGCATCATGAAGCGGAGTATTGCCGTTAAGTGAATGAGCGTTTATATCAAGCCTTAAAGATAAAAGCAATTCAGCAGCTTCTTTTGCATTCCATCTTACCGCTGTATGTAAAACAGAATTACCCTGTGAATCTCGGGCAAATAAATTGGAATTGTTGTCTACAAGGACGGTTATTGTAGAAGGACTGTTGGTTTTTGTCGCCAAAAAAACAGGTGTTTCTCCTGTAGCGTTTGCTTCTTCTACAGATAAACCGTTTCTTATAATAATTGGTATTACATTATTTAACCGCCATTCTGCCGCATAGTGGAGCATATTGTTGCCAAGTCCGTCTTTTGCGTTGATGGTAGTAGGATTAATTATCCATTCACGGATGCTGGTGCCGGAAAGCGCAAGGAATAACGGGCTTTGCCCGGATGAGTTTAGCGAATAAATATTCGCTCCCCTTGAAATTAAAAATTCTCCGCTTTCCCTTTGATTCATTCTTACGGCATTATGAAGAGCGGTATCTCCGTCCCTGTTTCTTGCGTCTACATGCGCTCTTGCGTCAAGAATACGCGCGATTTGCACAGGGTTGGCGCGGTTTCTGATAGCGGCATGGAGCATTGAGTTGCCGGCGCTGTCTCTTTGGTTTACGGTTTCCGGGACAATTAGCATGTTAAAAGCCGCGTCATTTGCCCTTGCTGCCATATCAAACGGGGTAACATTGGAATTATCTGCCGCGAAAATTTCAGCTCCGGCTGTTAAAAGCGCGGGAATTAGCGCAGTGCGTCCTTCCTGAACAGCAAGATACAGAGGTGTTTTTCCCTGAATATTTCTGATATGAACATCGCTGCCGCCGCTTATAAGCGCCTGAATCACATCCAGCGGACGATTTAGGGTAATTGCGACATGAAGAGGAGTATCTCCATGTTCATCGCGCAGATTGGAATCTGCCTTGTTATTTAATAATAAATTTACTATTTCCCTGTGAACATCTGTCGGGATTCCTGTATGCAGGGGGGAATTGTTATTCGCGTCTCTGGCATTAACATCCGCGCCTGATGCAAGAAGCATTGTGATTATTTCTATATTGCCGATTCTTACTGCTTCATGAAGCGCGGTTGCCCCGGAATTGCTTTTTATATTGATATCAATATTTTTATCCAGAATAAAAGAGATAAATCCCAAATGGCTGTTCATTACGGCAAAGTGAATGGGCGCAAGTCCTTCATTACGGCGTATATTGTAATTTGCGCTGCGCGCGGCGGGTCCAAAGAAGGAAAAAACATGGTTTTCAGAAAACCCGCCGGATAATATCAGCTTTTCTGCTATATCCATGTGATTTTTTGAGTCAAGTCTTTCAAAAGTATAATCCAGCGCGTTTTTATTTTGCCTGTCATTTTTATTTATTAAACTTACAGATGATGTAATTTCCAGAATGGCGTCCGCTGCCGGAATATTTCCCGCGATTGCCGCCATATGAAGAACTGTTCTGTTATTACTGTCAACTGCTTCTACGCTTGCAGGCGTTAGTATCGATCTGAATAAGGAAGGCCCCGAAGCAAGCGCCATTTGCGCCGCGGTTTTATTCTCCATGATAGTCAGATGAATCTGCGCTCCCGCTTGCGCGAGCAATCTGGCAATAACAGGGTCGTTATTTTCGATACTGATACCAAGCGGGCTTTGTTTTGAATTATCAAGAGCGTTTACATTGGCTCCAATGGATATGAAGAATCCGGCAAGCTGGGCATCCCTTAATTCCGCCGCATAATGAAGAGGAGTTCTTCCTTCTTCATCCAGGGCATTTACGTCAACTTCGCCCAGAAAATATCCCCTTGCGCTGGCATCTCTGGAAAGCAAGAGTTCCCAAATGGAGATTTCGTCAGGGGGAGGCGCGCTTTTACAACCGCTAGCACACAGCAATAAAACCGTAAAAAAGCTCAAAAGAGCCGTAAAAATTGATGAGTTCTTCATGCCTATATCATCGGCGTTTTTATGGTTAGGAATTAGAGGATAGAGATATGCGGCCTAGAAGACTCGAACTTCCATACCTTACGGCACTAGCACCTCAAGCTAGCGTGTCTACCAGTTCCACCAAGGCCGCAATACCTTGTTATCCTTTTTTATCAAAAACCGCCTTTTATGTCAAGACAGGGTAGGGGTAGTGGACATAGTTATCTAAAAATAATAATCTGTTTCTGTGGAGGGAATATGAAAAAACGAGCTCTTATCAGTGTTTTTAACAAAGACGGTATCCTGGAATTGGCTTCATTTTTAAAAGGGTGGGAGATTATTTCTACCGGAGGCACCTCGAAGTTTTTGCAAGATAACAATATACCTGTTACCGATGTTTCTGCTGTTACCGGTTTTCCTGAATGTCTTGACGGGCGGGTTAAAACCCTGCATCCCGCGATTCATGCCGGTATCCTTGCCCGCCGTGAAGTACCGGAACATATCGATACGCTGAAAAACCTTAAGCTGGAAACAATCGATCTTGTTTGTGTTAATCTTTATCCGTTTTTTGAAAAAGTGCAGGATACAAGTCTTTCTGCCGAAGAAATAATCGAATTTATCGATATCGGCGGACCGGGGATGCTTCGTTCTGCCGCTAAAAATTATCGTGATGTAATTGTTCTGACTGATCCGGCGGATTATCAAAAAGTTATAAACGGGGATGTTTCCCTTGATTTCAGAAAAAAACTTGCCGGGAAGGTTTTTAATCTTACATCGGCTTATGATGCCGCTATTTCCCGTTTTATGCTTGATGAGGAATACCCTGCGTTTCTGCCGCTTTCCCTGAAAATGGGGCAGCCGCTTCGTTACGGCGAAAACGGGCACCAAAGCGCGGCTCTTTATCTGCATGCCGACAGACCCGGTGTGCTGGGCGGTATGGAGCAGCTTAACGGCAAAGAGATGGGATATAATAACATTAAAGACCTTGATGTTGCCTGGAAAGCGGCCTGCGCTTTTGGTCTTGCGGGAACAGATCCCGCGGGGGAAGATGATGTAAAACGTCTTGTTCCCGGGGCGGCAAGCGGGAATAAAATCTGCTGTGTCGCGGTAAAACACAATACTCCATGCGGAATCGCGCTTGGAAACACCTTGCTTGAAGCTTACGAAAAAACATTTTGCTGTGATCCTGTTTCGATTTTCGGCGGTATTGTAGCCTGTAATACAAAAGTAAATGTACCAACCGCTTATAGATTGGGCGAATTATTTCTGGAAGTAGTGGCAGCGCCTGATTTTGACGATGAAGCTCTGGAAATTTTAAAAAAGAAAAAAAATCTGCGTATTATAAGATTAAAAAATGCCCCCAAAGAGACTCATGAATATACCGCGGTGGACGGCGGTCTTTTGATACAGCAATGTGACAGAATTCTTCTTGAAAAATGGGAGATAGTGACAAAAACCTCTCCAAATGAGACGGATATTACCGATATGATTTTTGGCATGAGGGCAGTTACCTTTGTAAAATCAAATGCGATAATGATTGTAAAAGAGCAGGCGGCAACAGGTATAGGCGGAGGGCAGGTAAACCGTATCTGGCCTGCGAAGCACGCGCTTGACAGAAGCACCGCTGTATTAAAAGCGCTTTCTGAAGAAACAGCGGATTCCGGCGGTATTCCGTGGAAAAACAGCGATCCTGCAAGAGTTTTGGCTTCTGACGCGTTTTTTCCGTTTGCGGATATAGTTGACGCGGCGGCAAAAGCGGGAATTAAAGCGATTATTCAGCCCGGCGGCTCTATGAATGATAAATTATCTATTGAGGCATGCGATAAATACGGAATTGCTATGGTTTTTACAGGAACAAGACACTTTAAACACTAAAGCTAAATGTCTGTCTATAATGCAGATACATTATAGACAGACTTCTTTAAAATTTGCATTTTCGCAGCTTTAGGCTGCGAAAATGCTGGGTCTGTCCGCAAACTAACCGAGTTTGCGGACAGACACTACATACTTGGATTTTCTGACGGATTAACCGTTACATCCGAAACTACCGGAACAACTGGAGCCGGTGCCGGTTTCTTAACTACCGGTTTTTACTCTGCCGGTTTTACTTCACTTTTTACAACGGGTTTCTTTGCTGCTGCGGGTTTCTTTGCCGCTGCCGGTTTTTTCGCTGCCGCCGGTTTCTTTGCTGCTGCGGGTTTCTTGGCTGCTGCTTTTTTTACTGCCGGTTTTTTCGCTGCTGGCTTTTTTGCCGCCGCTTTCTTTACTGCCGGTTTTTTTGCTGCCGGTTTTTT
>WQXG01000026.1 GCA_009784975.1 Treponema sp. | reverse complement strand
TTGGGAATTTAAAGGGTCCATTAAATTCCCAACCCCTCTTCCCCCCTTCTTCCCTCCGCGTCCTCTGCGCCCCCGCGTCTCCGCGTGAGTCTTGGCAAATCTTCCCCCTTCTTCCCTCTGTGCCTTTGTGCCCTTCTTCAAACCTTCGGTTTGCGGTTTGTGTGAGTCTTGGCTAATCTTCCCCCGTTCGTGTCCGTTAGTATGGTTCGTGGTAAAAAACTCTTCCCCAGCGTCTCCGCAAACTTGTCATAATTTGATACAAGTCAGCGGCAAAGTCTCAAACATCCTCAAACCGTATCCCTTCACCTGCGGGAATAAAGTTTCTGGCAACTCTGCCTTCGATAACTTTTTCCCAGCAAGGTTCAAGTCCGGGACGCAGAATTTTTTCTGTTCTAAGAACCGCATAATCGCCGCGTTTTAAAACCTCGCCTGCTTTAATATCACGCAGCGCATGGATGGAGCGGTTGGTTAAACCATAATTGGCAATCTCGGAAGAAGCAAGAACTTTTACGCCGTTCCCTAAAATCTGTTCGATTAAAGCGGCACCCCTTAATTTACTGTAGTGAGCGATAGTCTCTTGCGGACCATTTCTTGCGGCAATCTGCACAGCTCTTACCATCTTTGCAAAATCATCTGGCGGCAAAGCAATAGGGTCATCAAGACCAGGGTCAGTTTTGGAAAGACAAAAATGTTTTTCCACGACAGACGCTCCCATACAAACAGCCAAAGCGGGAACAAGCTCGGGATCGCCGCTATGATCACTTACCCCAACAGAAACCCCAAAAATAGCCGACAAATTAGCCAACACCCTCAAATTATAATCAACCTCCGGCGCCGGATAGGCAGTGACACAATGTAAGAGAGTTGGGCAAGAGATCTCGCGGAGGCGCAGAGGCGCGGAGGACGCGGAGGAAGAAGAGGAGGAAGAAGAGGAAGAAGAAGAAGAGGAAGAAGAAGAAGAGGAAGAAGAAGAGGAAGAAGAGGAAGAGGAAGAGGAAGAGAGGGAACTTCCCGCGTCTCTGCGAGAGCTCTTAGCAAACTCTTCCTTTTCCCCTTCTTCCCTCCGCGTCCTCTGCGCCTCAGCGTCTCCGCGAGAGTCCTTGCCAAATCCCTGCAAAGTCCTCAGAGCTTTCTCTATATCTCCAAGGGTGGAAACCCCTGTAGAAAGAAGAATTGGCACACCCCAACTTGCAATTTCTTCCAGTAAACCGGTGAAATTCAGTTCAGGGGAGGCTATTTTTACCAGTTTAGGCTGTAAATTCTTTAAAACTGCAGCGCTTTTAAGACCAAATGGGGTACAAAGGAACAAAAGTCCCAGAGATTCCGTGTATTCTTTGATTTCCGCGTAAAAATCCGGCGGAGCTTCCAGTGATTTAAACCTGTCGTAGAGCCTGATATTCCCGCCGGGCAGGGAAACTACCCCTGTTTTGGGGTGCAGGATTTCATCGGCATAGACAATCTGGAATTTAACGCAATTTGCGCCGGCTTTTGCGGCTGCGTCAATCATTTCTTTGCATTTAACGATGTCGCAATTGTGGGAAGTACCCAATTCGGCAATAATAAGCGGGTTTTGGGGACTGTAAATATTTTCAATTTCTATCATTTGGTACTCGACATAAATACTTTTATTTTGTATACTTACTTTAATATTAGACTTAGGAGGTCCTAAATGCAAACCATTACTTGCGATGTTTGTAGAAAAAAAGTAGAAGATCCGTTCACTAACCGTACATTGTTTTATTATGCACAGTACAGTGTATGTGAAGCCTGTAAGGATAACCTGGAAAACCAAATGAAAACCACTGTCAGGGGTAAAGAGCCTTTTTCTTATGATTGGTATGGTAAACTGGTTGGGGACAGTCTTTCAAAATCGGTTTCCAGGGGCAGGTAACAGATAAGTTCCTTTAGGACTTTTTTTTTACATTCCTCATTTTAGAATTAAGGAGTTATTATGTCGGGCCACAGTAAATGGGCGACGATTAAACACGCTAAAGGTGCCGCAGACGCGAAACGCGGCAAAATGTTTACAAAATTGATTAAAGAAATTTCCATTGCCGCGAGAATGGGCGGTGGAAGTCTTGATGGTAATCCTCGTCTTAGGACAGCAATTCTTAAGGCAAGAGCGGCAAATATGCCCAAAGATAATATCGATAGGGCGGTTAAAAAAGGCACAGGGGAGCTCGAAGGTATAAATTACGAAGAACTCGTATACGAAGCCTATGCGCCCGGAGGGGTAGCGATTTTTATCGAAGTTCTTACGGATAATAAAAATAGGGTAGCGGCGGATATCCGCAATATACTTACCCGTGCCGGCGGACAGCTTGCAACATCGGGGTCTGTTTCCAGGCTTTTTAAACGTCAGGGTGTTATAACGATGGACGGCGATAAATACACAGAAGATGCTGTCATGGAAGTAGCGTTGGAAGGCGGCGCGGAGGATGTATCTTCACAGGAAGGCATTATCGAAGTAACAACGGCGCCGGAAGATTTTGAAAGCGTATTAAACGCATTGCAGTCCAAAGAATTTGAAACCTTAAGCGCTCAGATTAGCATGGTTGCAGAAGCGGAAGTAACGCTGGATAATGACGGGACAGCAAAAGCATTAAGGTTAATAGACAAGCTCGAAGAAAACGATGATGTACAAAACGTTTATTCCAATATAGCGATACCCGAAGGTTTTGAAGCAGTCTAGGGTGGGTGCCCAAAGGACTATACTGGGTATAGACCCTGGACTTGCAAGTACTGGCTGGGGAGTGCTGATCGAAAACAATGGTAATATCCAATATGTCGATCATGGAGTAATTGTAACAAGGGCGGACAGCCAAAGGGCTGATCGCCTTTTTTTTATTTTGCAGAGCATAAGATCGCTTTTGGAAAAGTTTGAGCCCGGCGAGGCTGCAATAGAAAATCTTTATTTTGGAAAAAACGTAACAAGCGCTATTCCTGTAGCGGAAGCCAGAGGCGTAATTTGCGCGGCAATTGCGGAAAAGGGGATATTCCTGCGCGAGTTTACACCTAACGCAATAAAGATGGGGGTAACAGGAAGCGCCCGCGCGGATAAAAAACAGGTGCAGGAAATGGTGCGTATAATTTTAGGGATGGAAAAACCGCCCAAGCCGGATCATGGCGCAGATGCGCTTGCCGCGGCTATTTGCGCGATTAATAGCAAAGCAATTGTATAGATAAATTAACAAAAAAATGATAGGATTATTAACATGTTTAACAGTATCCGCGGAATAGTCAGTGCGAAAAACGTAGACGCGGTTTTTATATTAACAGGCGATATAGAGTGGGAAATAGCCATGCCCGCAAATGATGTACAGGAAATGCCCTTAAACAGTGAATGCAGGATTTTTACCTGGCTGTATCATCGTGAAGATCAAATGAAACTTTTTGGTTTTTTAAATGATACAAGACGCTGTACTTTTTTGGAACTGTTAAAAGTAGAAGGAATAGGTCCAAAGGCAGCCGTAAGAATAATGGGCGGTATCAGCCAGACAGATCTTGAACAGGCTCTTGAAAACGCTGATATCGCAAGACTTGAGGCTGTGCCCGGTCTTGGGAAAAAGACGGCGCAGAAGATGGTGCTTTCCCTAAAAGGTAAACTTGTAGCGGCTCAAAATAAAAATAATTTATCATCTCCTTACAATGATTTGGCAGATGCTCTTGTAGACATGGGATATGAAAGACGTTTGGCGCTTGTGGCTCTTGAAAAAGCGCATTCAGCGCTGGAAGGAAGTGATTTATGGCAGTCTGCCTCATCTTCTTTGGAAAAAGAAAAACTTGTTTTTAAAGAAGCCATTATTTATTTAAGCGGTGCGTAAAATGGAAAAAAGCCTTGTCCGTCCCGATTTAATAAAAGAAGATGCTCAGGATATAGCTCTGCGTCCCCGCGCTTTAAATGAATTTTTGGGACAGCAGGCAATGAAGGATAATCTTAATGTTTTTATAACCGCCGCAAAACAAAGGGGAGACAGCCTTGATCATCTTTTTTTAATAGGACCTGCGGGGCTTGGCAAAACAACAATGGCGCAGATAGTCGCAAATGAAATGCAGGGCGGTTTTGTTCAGACAACAGCTCCCGCTTTGGATAAACCAAAAGACCTTGTTGGATTTTTAACAAACCTTAAAAAAGGCGATGTGTTTTTTATAGATGAAATCCACAGCTTAAAACCCGCGATAGAAGAGCTGCTTTATATAGCAATGGAAGATTATGGAATTGACTGGGTAGTAGGGCAGGGACCGATGGCAAGAACCATTAGGATTGCCATAAAACCTTTTACTTTGGTTGGAGCTACAACAAAAGCAGGAGTAGTATCAAGCCCATTGATCAGCCGTTTTGGAATAACGTGCAGGTTTTCTTTTTATGAACAGGAAGATCTAAAAAAAATAGTACATCGCTCCGCGGGGCTTTTAAATATAAAAATAGATGAAGAGGCTGCAAGCCTTTTGGCAAAATCTTCCAGGGGAACTCCAAGAGTTGTAAATCAACTTTTAAAGAGGATGAGGGATTTTGCGCAGTTTTCAGGTGAGGATTCCATTTCAGTGCAGGTAGTTCGCACAGGGCTGGCACGGCTGGAGATAGACGAACTGGGGCTTGAAAAACAGGACAGGGAAATTTTAAAAATAATAATTGAGCGCTATAAGGGCGGTCCTGTAGGCGCTGATAATCTTGCGATTACGATAGGCGAATCTGTAGAAACGCTGGAAGACTATTACGAGCCATATTTAATTCAGGCAGGGCTTCTGCAGCGTACTCCAAGGGGAAGGGTAGTGACAAGCCTTACATACGGACATCTTGGAATTGAGCCTTTGGAAGGACAATTGTTTTAACGGAGCAAATAATTGAAAACAAGTGATTTTTTCTTTGAACTTCCCATGAATCTAATTGCGCAATTTCCCTGTGAACAAAGAGGGCAAAGCCGACTTATGACACTCGACAGAAAAACAAAAAATCTTTCTCATAAAACAATTGGCGATTTACCGGATATCCTTTGCGAAGATTGTTTTTTAAGCCCCGGCGGAAAAAAGCCATTGCTTGTTTTTAACAATACAAAGGTAAGAAAAGCGCGTATCGCGGGGAAAGACGAAAAAACAAACATGGATACAGATTTTCTTTTGATAGAAAAAAAAGACAGCGAAGGATTTTTATGGAAAACAATGACAAAACGCGCAAAACGAAAAAAAGAGGGTAGCGTTTTTTTATTCTATGATAAAACACAGACGCAGATCGCGAAAGCGGCTGTTTACAGTTTTGAAGATGAATATTTGATTTTAAAATTTGAAAATCCCGTAAATGACAGCTGGCTTGAAAAATACGGAGATATGCCATTGCCGCCGTATATAAGACGGAACAACATTCCAATTGATACGCAAAGGTATCAGACAATTTACGCGAATGAAACAGGATCATCTGCCGCTCCAACGGCAGGACTTCATTTTACGCAGGAAATTATTAAAAGGCTTAATGAAAACGGAATTGAATGTGTATTTATTACGCTTCATGTAGGTTTGGGGACTTTTTTGCCTGTACGAAGCGAAAGTATAAAAGATCATGTTATGCACGAAGAGCAGTATTTTATAGAAGAGCAGGCGGAAAAAAAGATTAAAGAAGCAAAAGCAGAGGGCAGGAAAATTATCGCTGTGGGAACAACAAGCGTAAGAACTCTGGAAAGCGCATACAGGGACGGCAAGAATAAAGGAAGCACTTCTATATTTATTTATCCGGGATTTGATTTTAAAGTAACAGACGCGGTAATTACCAATTTTCATACGCCGGAATCTACTCTTTTAATGCTTGTGTCCGCGTTTGCGGGCAGGGAACTGATACTTGAAAGTTACGCGAAAGCCATACATGAGCAGTACAGATTTTTTAGTTACGGCGATGCTATGCTTATATATTAATTATTTAATAGTAAAAGATACAGGGTATCTGTAACGGCATGAAACGGGGACGCCGTTCGCTGTTGCCGGAAACCCTTTCCTGCCCATAAACGCGCGCGAAGCGGCTTCGCCGAAACCTCTGCCTTCCGGCACTTCGCGGATAATGGTTACCCTTTGAACTGTCCCTGAGCGGTCAACAAATAATTCAAGGATTACCCTGCCCTCTATTCCTGAACGGAGCGCGATAGGCGGATAGAGCATATCAGCGATAATTGCTTCTTCATCAAGCTGCGGCGTTGTTGAAACAAGATGAGCGGGCAGAAATTCTTCCGCTTCATTGGAAGATACAATCGAGCCTGCCGCGACAACTTCCTGTATCGGCGCGACATCTGTCTCTATCATAACTTCAGCGATTTCTTCTACTTTGGGTATTTCAGGCTCAGCAGGCGGCGGAGGGGGGAGTTCTTCCAGGTCAACCAGTTTCATTACTCTGGCATTTTCGGACGCTTCATGCAAAAATGTCTGCGTTTCAAATACAATAAAAAATATAACAACAATGTGCAGGGCGGCAGTAATAAGTAAAATAATAATGCGGACTAGTTTTTCATTCATGAGTTTTTACCACAAAACTTACAACACGGTATTGAAGGATCTGCATGATCTCAATTATGCTGTTTATTTTTTCGTATTGAACATTACGGTCTGCTATTATATGCACCCTTGTATCAGGAGCTGTTGTGTAAAGATGAGATATTGTTTTTTCCAGCTCAGAGGCATCAGATAAATTGCCGTCCAGGTATATTTCACCGTCAATATCTATCCATATTTCAAGGTTTTTTTCCGCTGTAGTTTTAAGAGCCATGTTTGCCTGCGGAAATTCTATATTTACTTCCTGCCTGTAATTTATTAAAGAAACAAGCATAATAAAAATTAAAAGTAAAAAAGCAATGTCTGACATGGAAAAAAGAGGAATAAAAAACGCTTTTCTGTTTTTTGTTAATTTCATTGAATTTCCTTTTTCATGGAGAAGGAAAACGCATCAATTTGCAGATCCTGGGCAAGTTCAACAAAAGAAACAACATTTTGCCATCGCGCTTCTTTGTCAATTGTAATTATTACAGCAATATCAGGGTTTTCTTTTAGAGTGGTATAAATAATGTTTCTTGTCCGCGTAATATCTATTACTTCATCCGTGTAAATAATTTCCCCTTCATTGTTCATCTCAAAGCGAAGAAGATCTTCCCTTAATATAAGCCTTTGCGAATCTTTTGCCGGAAGGTTCATTAAAAAGCCCTGGTTAATGTTAAAACCTGCTATTACGATAAAATAAATAATTAAAAGAAAAGCAAGATCGCTTGCCGCGCATGATTCAAGAAAACCTGTTTTTTTTGAACGTTTAAATTTCATAGATCTGCAATCTGGGAAATTAATTTGGTAACTGCTCCTTCAACTCTGGATGTAAATTTATCAACGATATGGCTGAAAATTGAATGAAATACCATTGCTATAATAGCGATTATAAGCCCAAAGACGGTTGTAATAAGCGCTTCGTAAATGCCGTTTGCGACAATCTGAGCGTTAACTTCTGTTGCTTCCGCGATTGACCTAAACGCGCCAATCATTCCTGTAACAGTTCCCAAAAAGCCTGTCAGCGGAGAAAGAGAGCCAAGAGCTGTAAGGAAGTTAAATCCGTTTTCCAGAGAATTGATGCAATTTGCCGCTTCTGTTTCTACAGCGCGCTCTGCTCGGCGTTCAAAACCGGCGTCACCTTTTTCCGCTTTAACAGAGCTTACAAGAGCGAGAAAGATTCTCGCTCCCATTCGCCGTTTGGTTAAACCGCCAAGGTATTCCTGCGCTCCGTTATAATCTTTGTTTTTAACAAATTCTCTTGTTTTCTGCTCAAGATCATCAATGTTAAGATTGTGGTAAAAAAGAAAAACAGCGCGTTCAATTGAGATTGCCACAACCGCGATTGAAAACAGCAAAAGGGGCCACATCATAACGCCCCCAAGCATGAAAAGTTCTAGTACCGAAAAAGCAGAAGTTTCCATAAATAACCCTCACTTAATTTTATTAAAAACTATTTGACCGGAAAATAAATCAATTATATTATCCCATTCATATTTAAAGTATATCCAATAAAGCGCTTCTTCCCAATCCCTCAGCAGTGTACCTGAGTTTCTGACAGGCCAAAGTTCTTCCGGGAAGATACGTTCAGTATAGCCGGTATTCCAGTTAATATCTTCTGCCCTCTGGAAACTGTCGCCATCCAAACGCCAGCTGTCAGGTTTTCTGGATTTTGCGGTAATTTCAGGGAAAAACAAGGGTTTCCAGTGTTTTTCGAATGTTTTGATATCCTGCCCTTTTGGACCATCCATCCATTCACAAAGAGCCAAAATGCGCTCGCGGCGGTTGCGCAAAGCCGTTAAAGCGTCGTTTCCCGTGATACGGGTATCATAACGGTGAATTCGCCCCTGTGTTATTTGAATTGTCTCAATATCTTCGATATTTTCAAGAACACCGTTTTCCAAACAAAAACTGCCTGTTCCAACCATTTGCAATGAATATTCATTCCACCCATGAACATTACCGGCAAGGTATTCAAGAGAGGTAAAATGAAAACTGCCTTCATTGTCAGGCATAGAGCCGCGTATTTGCAGCATGGGGTAGTTTTTAAAAGTTATTATAATAAACTGTTCTCCATCTTTGCTTCTTGCAACGGAAAGGTCTATATTATCTGCCCTGTAAACGGCAATTGTTTTTTCCGCAAATACAGAGCCGTCAAGAAAACGCCCTGTCTTTTCCATCAGCCCTAAACAGCCTGTGAATAAAAACAATATAAAAACAATATAAAAAATATTTTTCATGTTTTCTTTACACCTTTAATAACTAATCTTGAATCCAAAAGATGGAATCGGCATTGGTATTTCATAACTGGCTGAATTATTGCCCTGATCCACTTGCCCTGTATATGTATTAAATCTTGTGTTTCCTTCCGCGGAGTATAAAAGTGAAAGAACATTCTCCACAGCGACATATACTTCGTATCTTGTTTTTCCGGTTTTGTTGCTGCCAAATATGGAAAACTTTACATCCATAGGCAGTGATGGTGTTGTCCGGTTATTTTCATCAAGTACGGTAGGCCATAAATAATTTTCTATAAAATAACTTTGCCCCGGATTTGCTTTATCATATATCAGAACAGGATAGCTAAGGGGAGCGTTTCCAACCCTGCGTGATAACGGTACGCCGGAAGCAAGTCCAAAACGGACATAAATATTCATACTTGTCATAGGTTTAAAATTTAAAACCAGGTTTAAATTATGAAACCTGTGATAGGAAGGAAAATACCATTCATCGCCCCTGTTGCCTCCTGTTATGCCCATTCCGCCGGCTCTGCCGTTAGGGTCGCGGTATTTAGACCAGTTGTATGAATAGGAGAGCCAGCCGTCCCAGTAGCGGGACTGGTGTTTTTGCAGCATAATATCTATTCCCCATACCATTCCTTCGCCGTCTGTGAAAGGTCTTGCGTCAACATCTTCAAGACTAAAGCTAACAGGTACATACATTCTGTCAAAAATATATTTATAATAACCTTCGATATTTAAACTGATACCTTCCTGAAATTCCGCTCTTATCCCCAAAACAGAAGTCCAGCTGCGGTTGGGGGATATTTTTTCTATGTCGTATCTTTCTTCTGCCATGAAAACGGCGTCGTTTATGGACGAAAATAATCCTGTTCCCGCTGATATATCAAGAGATTGAAAAATCCATTTGTTTTTTAAAATATTAAGATCTATGTTTAAACGGGGATTTAATACAGGATCGCTTCTTAATGTATAGCCGTCTTTTCCGAATAAAATAAAATGATCAAGGCGCACGCCAAGTTCCGCTTTAAAACGGTTAGACCTTGAAGTATATTCTCCAAGTATATATCCTGACGATGTTAAAAGCCTGTTTTGCGAGTTTGGATCAAATCTTACGGGTATGCCAACTCTTAAATTACCCGGTACAGGTAAAGGAAAAAAAAGCGCTCTTATTTCATCTCTGTCATCTTCATCTAGAGAACTAAAGTTTACATTGTGCAGCATTTTCTGAACGCCTTGCTGTTTGGAAATAGAAAATAATTCCTGGACACCGGCTGCAAGCAATAGCCTGTCGAATATTTCCCAGTCATAATCAAGGCGCGCCTGAAGGTTAAATTGAGTGTCTTTTTGTTCGATAATATTGTTTTCATAAAACTGATAATATGTTCCCTGACCTATTGCGGCTAACAATGACCCGTACATACTTATAAAAGTTGGAGAAAAATATTTGTTATGGATTTCAAAGGTCATGTCCCCGTCTATTATCATGTCTTCGTATCCTGTTCCTGCCGTAAATTTTAAAAGCATATTGGAACGTGGATTCCATGTAAGAGATGTAGTAAAGAAAACCTGATAATTCATAAAATCAAAGTCTATGGAAGTATCGCTGTCAAGCAATGGGCTTCTGTTTGTGGTTAAATAATAAACCCCAATGCCGTCCATGCCGAAAAATCCTGTAGCGGAAAGTTCAAGGTTATCTGTAAATCTGTAGTTACCGCTGATTGCCCCCGATCTTATATACGGCGCCTTCCTTATAAAATTAACAGGTTCCAGTTCAGGAATAATACCCGACAGCTGCTTTGCGAGAAAAATTACAGGATCATAATAAGTAATACGTCCCATAAATAAAAGTCCGCCCTTTCCAAATAACGGGATGGAAAGATTAAAGTTTGCCGCGCTTGTATTTAATCCAAGTTCAAATAAAGTTTCCGCGGGAGAAGGGGCTTTGGAAGATATTTCCAGAAGGCCGGAAATTGTATGCCCGTAACGGGCGGAAAAAACGCCGTGTGACAATTGGGCGCTTTGCACCATTCGCGGGTCAAAGATGGAAAAGCCGCCTCCCCAATGATACGGATTGTTAATGTAAAATCCGTCAAATGACGCAATCATGTCACCGGGATGTCCTCCGCGAATACTCGGCAGCGCGTTAAACATTCCGGAATAATTAACGCCGGGCAGAAGTTTTATTGTATTCATAACATCTTCTATTACCCCGATTTCTCCGGTTTGCGTTATTTCTCTGGCTGTTACGGCAATGCTTCTTCCTGTTCTTGTTTCTGTCGCTCCGGGCCTGGCTGCTTCAACTACAAGTTCCCGTCCCTGTAAAAAACCGCCAAGGCGAAGGCCAATTGTAAAAACGCTGCCGGAGACAGGTATTGTTATAATGCTCGGTTCATATCCGGGGTAAGTTGCCTGTATTACAATTTGCCTGTTTATGGGGGCTTGTATAACGGCGGCTCCGTTTTCATCGCAGATATATTGAACGCCTTCCCTTGTTCTTACAATCGCGCCTTCCAAAGGAAGATCTATATCCGCATCTGTAACAATTATTGTAACATCGCGCGCAAACAGGGGAGAGGTTAAAATAAAAAACATTAAAAATACTATTTTGAATTTAGCCATCATCATAATTATATCATTAGTATAAAAAATTTTCTATATCTTCAATGATATTGTGCAGGCTGTCAAAACTTGTCTTTGTTTCAGGCAGGGATTGCAGAAACAGTCTGCCATAGCTTTTTTTAAGAAGCCGTCCGTCCAATACAGCGACAACCCCATGATCGGCGCTCCTTCGCATGAGCCGCCCGAAACCCTGTTTAAACTTCATAACCGCCTGAGGCAAAGACAGTTCCAAAAACGGGTTTCCGCCCCGTTTTTCTACAGCTTCCCGTTTTGCCTCAAAAACAGGGTCACCGGGGGTACGGAAAGGCAGGCGGCTGATTATTACCATTCTGAGGGTATCTCCGGGCGCATCCACACCCTCCCAAAACGAATCTGTGGCAAAAAGGCAGGATTTGGTATCAGAAACAAAGTCCTGTAAAAGACGCGTTCTGTCATCATCGCCCTGTTTCAGGCAGCGAATGCCTAAAGCTGTTAATTTGTCTTTTGCGGCAAGATACGCGCTTGTTAATGACTGGTAAGATGTAAAAAGCAAAAGCGCGGAGCCTTCAGAAACGGCGGCTAAAGCGCCGGCTGCTTTGTCAACAAATTCCTGGTAGCCGTCTTCGTCGGGAAGAGGCGCGTCTTTTGGGACTGTTAAAAGCACCGAGCTGGAATACGGGAAAGGAGAAGGGAAACAACCCGAAAGGACGGCGCGGCTGGAAAGTATGCCGCAATTATTTGCCCAATAGGAAAAATCTTCGTTAATCGCCAATGTGGCAGAAACGCAGACTACAGTTTTATTGGGAGAGAAAACACTGTCTCTTAGTATGGGCGCAAGATCGAGCGGCGTTCTTGTAAATACCGCCCAGGGATATTTTGAAAAACGCTGTTTTTCTATCCACAAAATATCATTTTCTTGTTTTTTATATTTACAGAAAACATCGCAGATTTCCGCTATATTTTCCAGCCGCCTTACTATCATTTTTATTTCCCATACAGAAGGGTCTATAGCCTTTTCATCATCAAGGTTTTCTGTAATATCCCTGATAGCGCCTGTAAGTTTTAGAATTTCTTTGCGCAAAGATTTTAAATTTGAAAAAAGAGTTTTTTTAAGGAACAGATCATCGATGTCTGGAGAAAGCCTGAAAATTCCATCCATCCCGCAGATATCAAGAGCATTATCATCAAGTTCTTCGGCGCTTTTGCGGATCTTGTCGATGATATCTGTCATCGTATCAAGATGTTCTTCCATGCGGGCAAGTGAAGTTAATTTAACCAATAACCCGCGGTTTCCCCTGTAGTAAAGTTTTCCAAGCTGGCGGAAAATTGCCGTGCGCCCGAATTCGGATGAAAAAAACGATGTTGCCGAGTTTTCGATAGTGTGCGCTTCGTCAATAATAAGCCGGTTAAACGGGGGAAGCACAACCGCGTTTTCATAACCCGCTCCCTTAAAACGCGCTGATAAATCCGCAAAGAGCAGATGATGATTAACAACAATTATATTAGCGCCGTTTGCTCTTTTGCGCATTGCGGCTATAAAACATTCTTCCTTCCAGGGACAGTGTAACCCCAAACATAAATCCGATTCGGAGCAGACAGAAGACCATGCGCTATCCGAAGGCAAAAAAGAAATTTCAGATTTTCCTCCTGTTTTGGATGTTTGCGCCCAAGAGCCTATTTTTTTTACTTCTTCAAATTCCTCCCTGTCAAGAGGCGGCTCACTCATAACATCATCCAGGCGGCGCTTGCAAATATAATTGCCCCTGCCTTTCATGAGAACGGCTTTTATTTTCATTCCCATGCAGTCTGCGGCAAACGGAATGTCTTTTTCAAAAAGCTGCTGCTGTAAAGTGATTGTAGCTGTGGAAATTACAACCTTTTCTTTGGTTGACAATGCAAAGTGCATGGCAGGAAGAAGATACGCGTATGATTTACCTACTCCTGTTCCGGCTTCTGCCATGCAAAGAGCGTCTTCGTTAAAGGCGCGGGTAATAAGAGAAAGAAGGTCCATCTGGGATTTGCGCGGTTCATAGGTAGGAAGTCTCTTTGCGACATCTTCCTTTAGCGCATGAATTATTTTATCGCTGTCAATTTTACCCATATTTTGGCATCTGCTCTAATTTGTGTTTATTTGTTTTATGAAGCCTGTCTATTTTTTCTTTTATTTCTTTATCTTCGCATACTCCTTCGCGGATATATCTGTCTAAAATATCATAGGTAAACCCAAGATTTTCCTCGTCGCTGAGGCCGGAAAGTCCGTCTTCCGGCACTTTGTTTATAAACCTTTCAGGAAGGGAAAGTTCCCTGCCTATCTCTTTTACCTCCGTAACCGTAAAAGTGCCAAGGGGGCAAAAATCACCGGCGCTGTCGCCGTATTTTGTGGAGTAGCCGACATAGTCTTCGCTTAAATTACATGTATTGGCGACACGCCCGTTCACTATCGCGGATACGGCGTAGAGAAAAGTCATTCTTACCCTTGCAGGTGTGTTTACCAATGCCTGTCTGTTAACATTTAGCCCTTTTATACCGGATAGCAGGGTATCAACACTGTCTTTAATATTGATTTCTATGTGTTTTATACCCAAATGAGCAGCCAAATCCCGCGCGAAATCGATGTCATGCTGGGTTCCTTGCGGCATTATTACACCGAGCACCCTGTCTTTTCCCAGAGCTTCTTTGCAGAGGGCGGCAGCTATGGAACTGTCCTTGCCGCCGCTAATTCCAATTACAGCAATGCAATCAGGGCCGTTTTTATTAAAATATTCGCAAATCCAATTTAATATTCCGTTTTTTGTTTTAACCGCATCAAACATCATTTTCTCCCGTATTTGATACTATCATTTTTTTTTATTTTGTTATATATTTAATCTATGGTACTAAAAAGAATTTTACAAGCCGCCTTTTTTATTGTCATTTTGGCATTTTTATCGATATCTTGCTCCAGAACAAAACCCGAGATCGTATTCGGTTTTATCCAGCTTGTTTTGTATCAGGGAAATCCCGAGCCGCTGGAAAGGTTTTCATTTTTTATCATTCCGGAAGACGATGACGGTATTGAAAACCTGGAAGAAATATTTCTTTATCACGACAGGGAACAATTACGCTGGCACATTAAACACGATGAATGGGTAAAATATACCCACGAAAGAAGGGAATGGATTGGGTCAAGAGGAATTGCCGTAAGAGAGGGAGGGCTTCCAAAAGGAGTATACCGCGCTGTTCTTGTGAACAAGGGAGGAGAAAGCTCCGAGCGTAATTTTACTTTCGACGGCACTGTTCACTATCCCTTTCCGGAGCTTTCGGTTTCCGGCGGAATGTATACGGTTAATTCAGAATGGCCTGTAAACAGGCTGATTGGTTATGACAGAAACGGCAACTATATAATGACTGTCGTTCTGGATTCATTGTCAGGAAATATTTCGCAGTTAAGGCTGACATCTGCTGTAAGAACAGTTGCTCTTTGGGCAGAAGACGAAGATAATTTCTGCAGCGCTTTTACAAATGCGGTTTCTGTTAA
Organism: Treponema sp.; assembly: GCA_009784975.1. Taxonomy (GTDB): domain Bacteria; phylum Spirochaetota; class Spirochaetia; order Treponematales; family Breznakiellaceae; genus WQXQ01. The sequence goes on along the minus strand of WQXG01000026.1, from coordinate 26,346 downwards.
CTAAATTTAAAAAATATAATGCTTGAAATTAAAAGTTATGTAAAAAGACAGGGCAGATTCACAGACGCGCAAAAAAAATCTTATGAAACTCTGGCAGATAAATTTATAATTCCGTTTTCCCAAAATTATATTAATTTTGAGCAAATATTCGCAAATAACGCAAGTGTTACTGCAGAAATAGGTTTTGGCTCCGGATTTGCTACGGCAGAAATAGCGCAGGTTAATTCCGGTAAAAATTATTTAGGCATAGAAGTACACAAGCCCGGCATAGGGCGGCTGTTGTGGGAGATAGAAAACCGCTCTCTTTCAAATATCAGAATAATCGAATATGACGCGGCAGAGGTTTTTAAAAAAATGATCCCGCCTGATTCATTGGACGCTATCCACATTTTTTTTCCTGACCCCTGGCAAAAAAGAAGGCATAGAAAACGCCGTCTTGTACAAAAACCTTTTACAGAAATTATGTCTTGTTGTTTAAAACCAAACGGCTATATCTACATGGTAACAGACTGGGAAGATTACGCTTTTCACGCGTTGGAAGAACTTGGCAAAACAGCAGCTCTAAAAAACACAAGCGAAGGATTCGCAGAGCCGCAACCCTGGCGCCCCAAAACAAAATTCGAACAAAAAGCCCTAAACAAATCCCACGTAATCAGAGAACTCCTCTTTAGGAAGATTTAGCTAAGACTCTCGAAGAGGACGCAGAGGGAAGAAGGGAAAGAGCAAAGAGCAAAGAGCAAAGAACAAAGAACGAAATCTTTGCTTTAATCCCATATATTTCAAAGCTTCGATATTTTTTAAAAAGACATCCTCCTCCTCTTCCTCCGCGTCCTCTGCGTCTCTGCGCCTCCGCGAGAGTCTTTGCAAGTCTTTGCAAATCTTTGCAAATCTTGCAAGTCTTGACAAACAGGCAGAAAAAGTGGAATTTAGAGATAGTATGAAGCAGTGTTTATTACTTTTAATTTTGCCGTTTTTGCTCTTTGGCGCGTGCAGAAATAACACGGCAGGTTCCGTAGACAGAGAAGAACTGTTTACGCTGGAAATAGGTCTCATGGAAGATCAGATTGCCCTGTATAAACTTGACGGAAACAGGGGAATAAAAAGAACCGGTTTTACAATGCGGGACGGGCTTTTTTATATATCCGATGGAAACAGCGGAAAAATTGTCAGGTACAATTCTTACGGCGATTTATTGTTTATGATATATAACGAGGAAACCAATCCTGTGCCTCTTACTTTAAAAACAAACATTTCTGCAGATGAAGCGGCAACCCGCTGGGCATTTACCCATCCCCTTGAAGAGCCCGGCTGGATAACCGTGGATTCCAGAAGGCACATTTTTGTGGAAGACAGGCTCCCCATCCAGCAGCAAAAAATAGACACGGAGACAAGGGCATTGCATGACGGGATAATCCTGCATTTTGATCAGGACGGGCGCTTTATCAATTATCTGGGTAAGGATGGAATTGGCGGAAGCCCGTTTCCGCGCATTGTCGGACTTTCTTCTTCGATAAGGGATGAACTCTCCGTAGTTTGCCGTATCCCTGACGGATGGGAAATATACTGGTTCAGCCCGCAAGGACAGCTTCTTTATCTGGTAAAAATATCAGCAAATCAGGTGCCCGCGCTTCCTGACTGGCCGAATGCCTTTGCCGTTGTAGACAGCATAACTTCTTCGGTTGATTCAAGAAGGTTATATATAAAAGTAGATTACAGCCGTGACACCTTTGATCAATCTACAAATACCCGAACCGGAAGTGAACCCATTGGTTCCTGTATCTGGACATTAAATGTAGAAGACGGCACTTACACAGACTCTGTAGAAATTCCTCTTTACGAAATAATCGAAAATGGACGCCCGTCAAATATCAGGGTGTTTTACTCCCTCCTTGGCACAGCGCGTTCGGGAAAAACTCTTTTTTATTTCCCGGTAGAAAACGGCTATACTTTAATTTATATCGATTTATTTACACGCGAGCAGAGAAGAGGCAGTATCCGGTTTTCCAATGAAGAGCAGATATTCAATGATTTTTATCTTTCTGCGGAAGGGATCCTGTGCGCTATGCTGGCGGATACTTTTAGCGTAAAGATGGTCTGGTGGCGGACAGACAGGTTTATCGGAGAAATAAAATAATGGAAAGACCGAATGCTAAATATAATTTAAGCAACCTAGATGATAAAAATCATCTTGATAAAAAAGAAAATGAAGAAAAACTTCATTTTTATTATAACCGTGAACGCCGCCTGGAAAACGCTCCGGATTCAGTAAAAAATCTTTATAAAGAACAGAAAAAAAATCAATTCAGCCTTTTGGGCCCATTGCTTGCTGATAAACCCAGAAGAATGCTTTTTATTCTAATTATTGTTATGTGTGCCGGAATACTGGTATTGTCAATAACGGGGTATTTTGATACATCTTATACGCTGGAAGGTAACAGAATTGATGTTACAGCCGCCGGTTTTGAAGGTACAACAATAGTAGTTCTTAAAAAAACCGCGAAAAACACAGGCGCTTATTCCGGTTCTGTAGATATAGCGGTTACGCCGATTGTAAAATCAGGCGAAGATCAGTATCCCGTCTTTACACATCGTGTTTTTTTCACTTATGAGACCGAAGAAATATACCGTTTTGTAGTCCCTTTTGACGCTGAAGAACTTGTAATGTTATTGCAAAACGAAAAAAATACTTTGCAAATGCGGTTTAAACCTTAATAAAATTACATTAAATATATTGACTAAATCAGAATTTAGTGTTATTTATGTAGTTATGATACAATTGTATTTTTTATCAGTATTGTGTAATGGCGTGGCTGGGTATGCATTGTTTGCCGGCGGGGATCGTGAAAATGCCAGATTTTCCATCAACAACCCTGTTTTTTATCTTGTGCTCGGTATTATATGTATAGTGACGGGGGTTTTAAAGCTCCTTTCCCCTGCCGAGAAGGGAATTCCCATTTTGGGAGATCTTATTCCCGCGGCAGCCGGGATAATTGCAGGTCTTATGCTGATATTTGGTATTTACCGCCAGAATACTTCTGAAAAATCGGGGGAACTGGATCGTCTTGGAACAAGCCTTATGACTTTTAGAAAACCAATCGGAATAGGATTGATGGTTGTTGCCCTTCTACATTTTCTTCTTCCAAACGCGCTGTTTCTCTAGGAAACATGTTTCTCTAGGAAACAAGTTTCTTTAAAACCTTAGTCTTGCGATAAGACGCGCGTCAAAGATTGAAAGACTTGCTCCTGAAGCGTTCGCAGAAAGTACATAGGAGTGCCATGGAGATTCCCTCATATGTGTATAACCTGTCGTTTTGGAAATAAATCTGTAAGCTGCTTCCAAAGATATAGAAAATGAATCCCATTTGAATGTAAGGTTTACACGCGGTTCCAGAAAAAGCCCCCAGCCTGTATAATCCAAAAAAACAGTTTGTGTTATAAGATGATCATCCCGTGCAATACAAAAGGCAAACGGGCTTATTTGAAAAGATAAATCTACAGAAATAAAAGATAAAAAATCCATTCCGATTTTAAAACCCGGCGCCAAAATAATCCAGTCCTGTTCGTATTTTACTACTTCGCCCTGAACGGGTGTTTTTGGAGCATCTTCAATTGGGAGATATATGCCTTTTATAACTTCAGTCGCGTATTGATAAAAACCGTCCCGCGCTGTAAACGCAAAACGCATCCAGGAAAAACTTAAAAATGGTTTTATATAAAAATAATGTCTGACAGGTATGGAAGCTCCGGCTGCCGCGTCCAGCCAGAAAAATTCGCGGGTTCTGTTTATATGCTCTGAATAATTGGTTAGATCTGTATTTAAAATTGACTTCCAGTCTCTGTCTTCCATCTTGCCGGAATCCCCTGCTATCCCGGATTTAAAAGATAAGCTGGCAAAAAAACCCGGTTTTTCCATAAAATCTATTAGCCCAAAATCAAGAGCGATCCCCCAGTAAAAAACCGGTTTCATATCCCATAAAAGTTCGCTTAAAAGGTCTGCCAAAGTATTGGTAGGATAGACGTATTCCCCGGCTTGTCCGTAAACAAACCCCGTTTGCGCTCCGACAGAAAATCCGTAACTTCTGGCAAATTGCTGATTATGCTGACTGAAAGCCGGTGTTATTGCCGAAAATAAAAATAACATGATGACAAAAGCCGAAAGAATAGCTATATTTTTCATAAGAAGATAATAATGTTAAAAGGTATATCAAGTCAATTAGCCGTTATTTTATGTCTTTTTTTGCTGTGTACATGCAGTGCTAAAAAAGAAGATTTCTCTGTAATTCCGCCCGTTACTTCCCCCTTATCCAGAGATTACATAGGTTATGGGGTTATAAATGCTTCTTTTACCCACATCTGCGCAGAGCCGAGTGAAGACAGCCCATCTCTTGGGTATTTGAGGCGCGGGTCGCTGGTGCGCATTATTAAGAGGCAGACAATCAGAACCAGAAATGAGTTTGTTACATGGATACTTACAGACGGGAATTTGTCCAATGCGCAGAGCGCCTGGTCAGGCTGGCTAAAGGAAGAATTTGTTGATATTTACAGCAATGAAAGCCAGGCTAAAACAGCATCGGAGTCAATGCCCAAGTGAATACGCTATTGCTTTTTATAGTTCCCCCCATCGCGGGAGCCATTATCGCATACACTACAAATGTTATAGCGATAAAAATGCTGTTCCGCCCGCTTAGGGAAGTGCGTGTTTTGGGGATAAGACTTCCCTTTACGCCGGGTATTCTCCCGCGCCAGCGTAAAAAACTGGCAGTTAGTATCGGCGCGATGGTAGAACGAGAGCTTTTAACGCCTGATATTTTACGCCGCCGCCTTATGCTGGATGAGGTTCGGGAAAAAATATTACAGTCTATCTCATATTTTACCGCGAATATTCTGGATAAAACTCCGGGACAATTATCAGAAAACATTGAAAACTATTTAAAAGACAGAATTCCCTGTACGATAGAAAAAGTATATCCGGTTTTCTGCAATTCTGTTATGGATTTTATACGACGCGATGATATCCGCAGACAGATTGAATCAAAAGGCCGTATTATTCTCCGCGCTATTATCTTAAAGTTAAGTTCTCTTCAGCGTTTTTTTATTTCTGCCGGCCAGTACGATCAAACACTGGAAGAAAAAATGCCGGAAATTATAGATGATCTTTGCCTCAGCCTTGAAAACCTGTTAAACGAGACCAATGTAAAAAATACTCTTATTGATACAGCGTCTAAAGCTATAGGAAACATGGTATCTGATAAAAGCAAAACACTCCGCGAAATGCTGGAAATAGACGAAGATTACAAAAAAAAGCTGGACACGTATCTTTTTGAAAAATTAGTCACGGCTGCCGATTCACAGATAGAAAATATTCTTGCTACAATAAATATAAAAGCTCTTGTTACAGACAGAATTGATTCCCTTGACATGGAAAGGGTAGAAAGAATAATTCTGGATGTAATGTCGGATCAATTCAAATGGATACACATCTTCGGCGGAATACTGGGTTTCTTTATCGGTCTATTCCAGGCAACATTTACCTACCTGCTCAGATGATATATTTGCCAAGACTCTCGCAGAGGCGCAGAGGCGCAGAGGACGCGGAGGAAGAAGAGGAGGGGGGGAAGATTGCCAATAAGTTAAGTTCCTAGTTGGCCGCAGGCGGCTGTTGCTTTTCTGCCTTTGTGGAGGCGTTTTGTTACTTTTAGGTTGTAACTTTCCAGTAAGGAAATATAATCTATTATTTCTTTTTTGCCGCACTCGCGGATGGGGGTATCTTCAAACAGGAGCCCTGAGACGGGATTCCAGGGAATAATATTTACTACAGTATCAAGCCCTTTCGCGAAGTTTGCGATGGATTTTGCGTCTTTTTCGCGCGTGTTAATGCCGCCCAAAAGAGGCACTTCAAGGGTTACGCGTCCTCCTCCGTTACGCTGGAAAAGTAAAAGCGCTTCTTTCACTTTGTTAAGAGGGTTTGTCCTTGTTACAGGCATAAGTTTTTGGCGAAGAGGCTCATCTGCGGTTGTAAGTGAAAGCGCGAGTTTGGCAAACGGCAGATTTTGCGCAATGTCAAAAAGACCTTCGTTAATTCCGCAGGTAGAAACAGTAATGCGCCGCCTTGATATATTTAAACCGGATTTGTCGTTTAGGTATTCGATTGCTTTTTTTAAGGCGGCAAGGTTTAAAAGCGGCTCGCCCATGCCCATTACGACGATATTATCTATGCCGGAAGAATTAAGGTGAAGGAATTGTTCCGTTATTTCCGTATGTTCAAGATTGCGTTTGAATCCCATTGAGCCTGTTTTGCAGAAGACGCAGGCGCAGGGGCAGCCAACCTGCGTAGAAATGCAGGCTGTTAATCGTTTTTTTGCATCGCTTAAAAGCACAGCCTCTATTTTAGCGCCGTCTTTTAAAGTGATAATTATTTTTTTCGCGCCATCCGGGTCTTCGTAACAGGAAGATACGGCGTTTGAAAAAACGCAATATTGTTCATTTAATTCTTTTTGCAGGGAAGAGGGAATATCTGTCATTTGATCAAAGGAGCCGACGCCGCGGATTATCCATTTATAAATTTGTTTTACCCTGTAGCGGGGAAGTGAAGAAAAGAGCGTTTCCAGTTCTAAAAGAGGAATTCCCGCAAGAGATTTTTTCATTAAGTCCTGGTTAAGCTTTCCAGCATATCGGAGATTTTTTGATTTTTAATTCCAAGTTTTTGGAAACTTTCAAGAGTTTCTATCGATGATTTTTTGTCGCCTTTTTTTAAATAGCAATCGGATAGTTCATAATAAAGCCTGTAGTTTTTATTGTCCTGCTGGATTAGTTTTTTTAGGGAGGTAATGGCTTCATCATATTTTTTCTGTTCTTTGGAAATAAGCGCAAGCCCCAAAACGGCGTAAATATCAAATTCAATATTCAAAGCCTTTTCGTAATAAGTTTTTGCCTTTTCGTATTCATTTATATTTCTTAAAGCATCGCCTGTTCGTGTAAGAATCATCTTGTTTTTTGGATCTTGTTCAAGGATAATTGCCCAGTACTCAAGGGATTTTTCCATCTTATTCATGCCCCTGTAACAATCCGCAAGCCCAAAGAGGGCATAAAAGTTTTGTTCATCCCTTGCAAGCGCGGTCTCAAAATAAATGATGCCGTCGCTGAAGGTTTTTAATTTTCTGTGACAGTTGCCGATTGAAGTTAAAACACGGATATCAACATCGGTATTCATCATTTTTTCCCAGTAAAAAAGCGCTTCTTTATAATGTTTAAAATCATAATGAAGATGACCAAGCCCTATAATCGCGTAAGGATTAGCGGCTTCCATATCCAGGACTTTCTGATATGTATTTTTGGATTTTGCAAAATCGCGGACTTTTCTGTATGCGTCAGCGATTCTTGTAAGAACAGTAATATTTTTGTCATCATGAAGCAGGTATTGTTCCCAAATACCAATGGCTTTCTGATACTGGTTCATTGCCTTGTAGCAGTCGGCTAACCCGAAAAGGGCGTAATTGTTGCCCGCATGATGTTCCAGGCATCTTTGATAATATTTTACAGCCTCTTTTATGGATCCGATTTTACGGCTCGCGTCTCCCATTCCTACAAGAGCATAATTGTTGTTTTCATCAAGAAGCAAAATCTTTGAAAAACAGTCAATGGCATCGCTTGTTTTGTTATCTTTTAATAACTGATATCCTGTTTTTGAAATTTCTGTAATTTTTGCAGCGTCTTTTTCGCCTGAAAGTTTTTCATCAATCATTTTTAAATTCCATGGTATCTTCTTTTATTAAACTCTTCAATACCCCGGAAAGCGATTCAATAAGTATTTGAGCCTTTGCTTTATCGGGAGCAATCCAGTACATTCTTAATGCTTCAAGAGGCCTGCCTTTTGATTTGTAGTAATCTCCAACTCTGGAAAGCCCGTCGGAATAACCGGTTGTCATAAAAACCCTTCGCGCTTCTTCTACTTTTCCATCGTTATAGAGCTGGTTCCCTTTGCGGTTTAAAGCTGCTTTAGACGCCCCGTCTACAGGAGCCGGAGTTGATACCTTAATAAAAGCATTCTGGTCATCAAATTTTTCCAAAGTCTTTTTATCCATGTTACTATAATTATTGGTCGATTCTGCTTAAAAAACAAGCATTTTTGGCAAAAGACTTGGAAAAGACTTGCAAAAGACTCTCGCAGAGGCGCAGACTGCAAACCGAAGGTTTGAAGGAGGACGCGGAGGAAGAGAAGAGGGGAAGAGGGAAGAGGGGGAAGAGGTTGGGAGAGAGTCTCTCGAGAGTACGAAATCTTTGATAGCTATCATATATTTCTAGGTATTAATGAGGAAGATTTCATACCACAATTCTTTTCCTTTCTTCCCCTCTTCCCTCCGCGTCCTCTGCGCCTCCGCGCCTCTGCGAGAGTCCTTGCCAATCCTCTGCGTGAGTCCTTGCCAATCGTCCTAGTTAATGGTGAAGAAGTCTACTACTGAGCGGCCGTATTCGCGGGTGTCGGTTTTTTGCAGGTTTGCGATTTCTGATTGCAGATATTCAGGTCTGGGTCTGTGAATTAAAATACGGGAGCCGCTTTTTACAAGGACAGATGAGGCAATGTTTGTAACAAGTTCCCATTTGAATTGATACGGAAAAGGCGGGTCCAGGAAAATAATATCAAAAGGATTTTTGGCGCGTTTTACATAAAGTTCTGCCGGCATAAACCGGCAATTAATGCGAATGGGCGAAATTGAAACATTTTCAAGGAGGGTTTTGCTTTTTTGTCTGTCCTGTTCAACAGCTTCAATGTATTGTGCCCCGCGGGATGCCGCTTCTATTGCGATAATTCCGGAACCTGTAAAAATATCAAGGAATGAAAGTCCTGTTAAATCTCCAAGACAGGCAAAAACAGACTCGCGCATTCTGTCCATGCTAGGTCGTATCTCGCCCTGCGGAACGGCAATAAGCCTTCCTCTCAGCGTGCCGCCTGTGATTCTCAAGCGCTTCCTAAAAGCCCGTTAAGTTCCGCGTTGCTTACGACAGGTTCAGCCATGGAATGTTCTGTGGGGACATAAGATGCTTCAATTTGTTTTTGGCGTAAAGCGCTGTCTTTTCTTAGTTTAGAAATTATGGGCAGCATTTGAGTATAAATATTGGGCGGAAATGTGCTGGAACTGTTGGAAACTTCATTTAAAATCTGGCTGAATTGCCATTCTGTATCAAGAAGATTGTCGGATTCAGCTTCACGATCCAGAAATTTCATGTTTTCAAGGAATTTTTCCATAAGCTTATCCATAATAGAGCTGATAAATTCAAGATCGCTCATGGTTTGGCTGTAAAACAGAGACGAATCCGTATCAAGTTTTAAAAAGTCCCGGATCATTCTGATTCTGACATTTAAGATAAAAACTGTATCTTCAAAATTAAAACGCTTATTCATATATCTCCCCTTAAAATATCGGCGTTTTATTTACCGTCAATTAGAGTATTCAGGCTAGTTGACAATATGTCGATATAATTAATATAATGTATTTGAAGTGTAAAGAGGGGAAAAATGTCATTACAACTTGCATTTGTTAATTTTGCCGCTAACTCTTATATAATTGTTGAAGGCAAAAGGAATGCTGACAGATTTTTCATTATCAGATCCGGCAAAGTAAGGCTTTCCAAGGAAGTTCAGATAGTCGCGGAAGAACAGGGCGATACCCTGGGTCCTGGCGATTTCTTCGGCGTTGTTTCTACAATGACAAGCCATTCCCATATCGAAACCGCGCAAGCCCTTACAGATGTTACTCTTATTTCTGTCCAAAAAGACCAATTCAGCCAGCTTATTCAGAATAACGCGCCGGTTGCCATGAAGATAATCCTGCAATTTTCCAAAAGAATGCGCTATCTGGATGAAGCCCTTACCCGCTTAACCTTAAAAAACAACGCTTTGGAAGACCCCAGCCATATATTTCATGTTGGCGAATACTACGCGAAACATAACCAGTATGATCAGGCTTTTTATGCTTACCAAAAATATGTAAAATGCTGTCCAAAAGGCGAAAATGTAGCAGCCGCTGTGGATAGGCTTAAAAAAATCGCTCCTTATGTAAAAAATCCCCAAAAAGAGTATGCTCCTACAGAAATGACCCGCACATATTCAAAAAATTCGATAGTTTTCTGCGAAGGTGAGCCGGGCAATGAACTTTTTATTATCCAGAAAGGCTCCGTTAAAATAATTAAAATTACAGAAAATAACGAAATTCTGCTTGCCGTATTAAAATCCGGAGATATTTTCGGGGAAATGGCTCTTTTGGAATCCAAGCCGCGCGCCGCGGGAGCTGTTGCTTTCGAAGATTGCCAGCTAATGGCTGTAAACAAGGAAAATTTCCAGCAGATGATAAAAACCCAGCCGCAGTTAATCGCCCGCCTTACAACCTTGCTGGCAGAGAGAATTTGGCTGATTTACCGCCAGCTTGCCAATACCCAGATACATGATCCGCTTGGACGGATGTACGATATGCTTCAAATCCAGCTGGACAAGAAAAAAGTCGATCTTAATACCACTACCAACTTTTCATTTGATTTTGGGCTTAAAGAACTGGTTAACATGGTCGGTCTTTCCCAGGCAGATGCCACAATTTTTGGCAAAAAATTCATGGAAAACAAGGTATTCCAGCTGTTAAATGACAAGCTTTTTATAAAAGATGTAAAAGAAATCCCCAAGCAAAACGCGTATTACAAAAAAATGCAGCAGCTTGAAAAATCAAGAATGGAATCAAAAAGATAGTAATTTAGCATCGGATACAGGCGCTTTTTGCCGATAATATAAGTAATGGACTTAAAAACATCAATAATTTTAAGAGTTTTCGCTTTATCGATATTGTTCTTCACGGTTTTTTGTGGAATTTCCGCTCAGGAAGAACTGCCCCGTCAATTCAGGGAATTTACGCTGGGGATGCAGCTGGAAGACCTTAAAACAAGCCTTTTAAGGGACGGGTATTTTAATTTCAGGGGAGACAGAGATGTTTCTTTCCTGCCGCAAAGAGAACAGAGTCTTGTAGAAACAACAGGTTCAACATTTATAAAACGGGCGTTTTTCCAGTTAAGGGACGGTAATGTTTTTATTATGTCATTTACCCTGAATACGGATATCATCGATCACTATTCGGTATTTATGCAGTTTACGGGAAAATACGGGCAGCCGGCATATCTTGATCCAAGGTCGGCAATTTGGGAAACGGAAAATACCAGGATCGCGATTGAGCGTCCGCTTACGGTTAAATATATCGATAAAATTGTTTTTAACGACATTGTAAATGAATCTGGTCTTGTAGAATCAGGTCATGTACAGATGCGCCAGGATTTCCTTGATGAATTCTAGGAATTTAAAAGCAAATTTTACCACGAACCAACACGAACCAACACGAACGGTTTTTTTTGGTTTGTTTTTACTTGTGTTTTTGTCATGCGCGGCGCAGAAGCTTCCTGTAAGGGAAATTTCAATTGAGAGGGACGGGCAGGTTATAGCAGTTGTTAAAGCGGAACTTGCTGTTACACAGGAAGAACATTCAAAAGGGCTGATGTTCAGGAAAAGCCTGCCGGACGGAGAGGGGATGTTATTTATTTCCCAAAGGGATGAGATAAAATCTTTCTGGATGAAAAATACGATTATTCCGCTGTCCATTGCGTATATAACTTATGACGGCAGAATCACAGATATAAAAGATATGTACCCCAATGATACAAATTCGGTTAAATCAAGCCGTTCTGTCCGCTATGCTCTGGAAGTGCCTCAAGGCTGGTTTACAAGAGTTGGTGTAAAAGTTGGAGATATTGTAAAAATAGATTATAATTAATATAAAGAGGTATATTTGTGTTTAAAGGATTAACAGCTCGCGTGCAGAAACTTCTTTCTGTGTATGCGCAGGATGAAGCAAAACGCTTTAATTCAGATCAGCTTTTACCGGAACATATTATTATCGCAATGTTAAAAGAAGGCGGAGGAACCGCCTGCAAAGCATTGATGTTTTTACGAATTGATATACCTGAATTCAAGCTTCTTTTGGAAAGTTCCATCCCAAGAATTCCAGGTCTTATTATCCGCTCAGAAGTACCACCGTCCAAACGTACAAGAAATATGCTGGATATTGCAACAGAAGAAGCAAGGGCAATGAACAGTGTTTATCTTGGCACAGAGCATCTTTTATTCGCCGCCATGCGCGAGCAGGATTCCAGCGTTCAGGTTTATTTGAATCAGCGCGCTGTTGATACAGATATGCTGCGCGTAATTATTCAAACTACTTTTAAACAGGAATATACTACCCCTCAGCCGTATTTAACGCAGAGGGAAAGAACCGCAATTCATCATAAAGCAGGATCTGAAACAGACAGGGGAGAGCCTGTGGGAGCAAAATATTCCGGCACATCTACGCGCATTAAGCCTGCGGTTTATCCTGTGTTAACGCCGATCCTTGATATTTATTCACGCGATTTAACCGCTATGGCAAGAGCCGGAAAAATAGATCCTGTAATAGGCAGAAAAGCGGAAATAAACAGGGCGATTCGAATACTGGCTCGCCGTTCAAAAAACAATCCCATTTTGGTCGGAGAGCCTGGTGTGGGAAAAACTGCCATTGTAGAAGGATTGGCTCAGGTGCTTGTAAGCGATGCTGTTCCTGAAACATTAAGCGGTAAACGTATTTTATGCCTTGATATGGGACTTGTAGTAGCCGGGACAAAATACCGCGGAGAGTTCGAAGAAAGAATTAAAAAAATAATAAGAGAAGTTAGTCAGACCGGAAATATAATTCTGTTTATAGACGAAATACATACGATTATCGGGGCTGGAGGAGCGGAAGGTACGCTTGACGCTTCCAATATGTTAAAACCCGGGCTTTCACGCGGAGAGATACGCTGTATAGGAGCGACAACACTTAAAGAATACCGCAAGCATTTTGAGAAAGATGCCGCTTTAGAGAGGCGGTTTCAGCCAATAATTGTAGATGAACCCGCTTTTGAAGATACAATAGAAATTTTAAAAGGTATTCAGAAAAAGTATGAGGAGCATCATCAGGTAAAATTTGCGGAGGGCGCGGTAAAGTTAGCCGCTAAACTTGCCCAGCGGTACATTATGGGCAGGTTTATGCCTGACAAGGCGATTGATATTCTTGATGAAGCTGCGGCTCTGCGTAAGCTGGAAAACCGCGAGCAGCCGCCTGAAATTCAGGGTCTTGAAGCGGAAATTGGTATATTGTGCGAAGAAAAGTCTTCGTATGTTATTTCCCAGGATTATGAGAGCGCGGCTCTTTTGCGCGATAAAGTCCGTGAGTTAAAGGTGCGTCTTGAGGATGCCCGCCGCGCGTGGGAATTTGCTTCCAGAAACGAATTGCCTGTTGTAACAGATGATGATGTAAGAGACGTGGTAACAGAAGCGACAGGAATTCCCGTAAAACATCTTGAACAGCAGGAAGCAAAAAGGCTGTTATCAATAGAGGAAGAACTTGAAAGATCTGTAATTGGGCAGGAAAACGCGATTAAAAAAATAGCGTCTTCCATTAGAAGAGCAAGAGCGGGCGTATCTTCTCCCCGCCGTCCAATGGGTTCATTTATATTTTTGGGTCCTACAGGAGTTGGAAAAACTCTTTTGGCGCGCAAACTTTCACAATACCTTTTTTCCAGTGAAGACGCTCTTGTCCGCATTGATATGTCTGACTACATGGAAAAACACAACGCATCCCGCCTTGTAGGAGCTCCTCCGGGATACGTCGGCTATGATGAAGGCGGAATGCTGACAGAAAAAATAAGACGCAATCCTTACCGCGTAATTTTATTTGACGAAATAGAAAAAGCCCATCATGATATTTTTAATATTCTGCTTCAGGTATTGGAAGAAGGCGAACTAAAAGACAATTTGGGGCATACGGTAAGTTTTAGAAATACGGTCATTATTATGACAAGTAACGCAGGGGTTAGGGAAATTTCCAAAGATTCAAGGCTTGGATTTACTCAAAACTCAGGGCTAATGAGCGCAGGAGAAATTGAAGCGTCTGCAATGAATGAGCTAAAAAGAATCTGCAATCCGGAATTTTTAAACAGAGTAGATGAAATTATTGTTTTTAATCCGCTTGACGAAAAGCAAATTGTATCGATTCTGGATATTGAATTGGCTGAACTTGCAAACCGTCTTTTTGAACAGAATTATATTTTAAAAGTAACACAATCCGCAAAACAGATTCTCGCTCAGAAAGGCTGGGATCCTAAATACGGAGGCCGTCCGCTAAGGCGCACAATTCAAAAGGAACTGGAAGTAAAATTGTCGGAATTAATACTGGATGGCAGTGTAAATGACGGCACAGTTTTTACTGCAGAGGGCAAAAACGGAGAGATTAGAATTAAGGCAAAGAGACAGGAAAAAGATTCTCTAGTTTTCGCTTAAATTACTGTTCCAGGGTATAAAATCGTATTTTTGGGAATTACAATTATTCCGTCTACAATATAATAATGCCCGTAATTGCCGTCTGTCCGTTTTATATCATCCACGCCGATGCGGCAGCCTTCGCCGATGCAGACGTTTTTATCGATAATAGCGCCTTTGATTATCGCGCCCCTGCCTATCCCTACATTCGGTACTCTTGCCTCGGCATTCTGAAGCTTTTGTATTTCTGTTTCATAGTAGTCGGCACCCATACATATTACGCCGTTAAGGCTTGAGCCGGTTTCAATTATTGTTCGTATACCTACAATAGAGTTTGTAATGTTGGCATTGGTAATAATACATCCTTCTGCCGCAATAGACTGATTCATGCTTGAAAAATTCATTTTGGACGGCGGCAAATTGCGCATATGTGTGTAAATCGGTTTATGCTCATCATAAAAATCAAAACGCGGTTTTAATGTAGTTAATTCAAGATTGGTTTCGTAAAAATTTCTTATGGTTCCTATATCTTCCCAGTAACCGTCAAAAAGATACGCGTTAACTTTAAGTTTATTAATAGCGGCGGGGATTACTTCTTTTCCAAAATCGGTCAGTTCGTTTGCAAGACAATCTTCCATTGTTTTTGCGTTAAAAATATAAATACCCATTGAACCAAGATAACAATCGTCTTTATTTTTTTCTGTTAATAATTGGGAAGGCGCTTTATATTCGGAAATATCCCTTGTGGGCCCAGGTTTTTCCATAAAATCTGTTACCTGATTGCTTTTATCTACTTTTAAAATACCAAGCCCGCTTGCGTTTTCGCGGGTTACACCTGTACAGGCGATGGAAATAGCGGCGCCAGAATCAATGT
Source organism: Treponema sp. (assembly GCA_009784975.1). Lineage (GTDB taxonomy): Bacteria > Spirochaetota > Spirochaetia > Treponematales > Breznakiellaceae > WQXQ01. Next base: position 11,110 of record WQXG01000026.1, on the reverse strand, counting down.
GCTGTTTTAAAAGATCCTGCAAGTCCATTCTGTAAAGCTGATCTCCGGAAAGTATAATATAATACGAAGGGTTGCGTGTCCTGAAATGCGGTAAATTTTTGCGCACAGCATCCGCAGTGCCTTCATACCAGCCGGAATGTTCAAAAGTTTGTTCCGCGGCAAGGATTTCAACAAAGCCATTGGTAAAAGAGTCAAACACATAGGTTTGCCCGATATGAAGATGCAATGAAGCGGAGTTAAACTGGGTAACTACATAAATTTGCCTTAAATTCGCGTTAATACAATTAGATATGGGAATGTCAACAAGGCGGTATTTACCGCCAAAGGGGACTGCGGGTTTTGAACGAAACTGGGTTAAGGGAAATAAACGGGTACCTTTGCCGCCCCCTAAAATTATAGACAAAACTTCAGACATATAAGTCCTCCTTTAAAAAATAGTATAGAGTAAACAAAAATCTTTGTCGAGGGTGTACTGTACAATATTGTAAAAAAGCAGGTACATTGATATACTTTTTATAATGAATAAACATGAAAACCTTAAAAAACTGCTTAATAGTCCTGAATTTGCGCAGGATATCGTAATAAACAGGCTATTGCCCGCGCAGGATGGAATATACGCAAAATTCCCTGAAGATTTAGACCCCAGAATTGTTAAAGTGCTGCAAAAACGCGGTATTAATGAGATTTATATCCATCAGGCAGAAGTCTGGAATTTGGCTAAATCAGGCAGAAATACAGTGGTTGTAACGCCGACAGCTTCCGGGAAAACTCTCTGTTACAATTTACCGTGTCTTCAGGCGCTTTTAAACGATGAAAAAGCCCGCTGTCTTTACCTTTTCCCCACAAAGGCACTTTCGCAGGATCAGCAGTCAGAATTAAATGAAATTTCAGGCGAGGGGCTGAATATAAAAATAGCGACTTATGACGGCGACACTCCTGAATCTTTGCGGGTAAGCGCGCGTGATACGGGAAGGATAATAATATCAAACCCGGATATGCTTCATTCGGGAATTCTTCCGAATCATCCTAAATGGATAAAGTTTTTTTCCAATTTAAAATTTATCGTAATTGATGAAGCCCACGCGTACAGGGGAGTAATGGGCAGCCATGTTGCCAATGTTATCCGCCGCCTGCGCAGAATTGCTTTATTTTACGGCGCAAATCCTCAGTTTATTCTTTGTTCCGCTACAATTGCCAATCCGCTGCAATTGGCAGAATCCCTTATCGGACAGGAAGTATCTCTTGCCGATAAAAACGGCGCTCCCCGCGGCGAAAAACGCATCATTCTTTACAACCCGCCGCTGGTTGACGCTGTGCAGGGTATCAGGCGTTCTGTTGTTACAGAAAGCCGCCGCTGGATGCTTGCGCTTTTAAAAGCAGGAATAAAAACGATTCTTTTCGCGCATTCAAGAATAAGGGTAGAAGTAGCCGCTTCCTATGTAAACGAAGATTTAAAAAATATTTACACCGATAATTCGCGGATAAGGGTAGAAAGTTACCGCGGAGGTTTCCTGCCCAATGAAAGGCGCGAGATAGAAAAAGGCCTGCGCGAGGGCGATATTCAGGGTGTAGTGTCAACTAACGCGCTGGAATTGGGAATTGATATAGGAGGACTTGATGCTTCTGTTGTAGCGGGTTTTCCCGGCTCTTTTAACAGTTTTTGGCAGCAATCGGGAAGAGCGGGAAGGAGGGGAGGCACTTCTGTTTCTGTTTTTATCGCAAGCGTGTCGCCGCTGGATCAATTTATTATGAATGACCCTGAGTGGTTTTTCCGCAAAAGCGCGGAGGAAGCTCATGTAGACCCGGATAATCCCTATATTTTAACGGATCATGTAAAATGCGCGTGTTTTGAATTGCCGTTCACAGATGAAGAAATAAAAGACGGTATTTTTACAGAAAATGTGCTGCCGGTACTGGAGTATCTTGAAGAAGAAGGCGTTATAAGACATACATCGGCTAAATGGCACTGGGCAGACAGGTCGTACCCGGCAGAGGGAGTAAGCCTTAGAACAGGCGGAGCGGATAATATTGTAATAATTGATATTACTCAGGGAAGAAATAATGTAATAGGAGAGATGGACAGGCCAAGCGCGAAGGAAATGATCTTTGAAAAAGCCGTATATATTCACCGGGGGCGGCAGTACATTGTAGAAAAACTTGATGTAGAAAACCGCAAATGTCATGTAAGTGAAGCGGATGTCAATTATTTTACAGACGGTTTGGTTAAGACAGATATTAAAGTGTTAACAGAGGATGAAGTTATCTCTGTGGACGGTTTTGGCAGCGAAGAGGCTTTTAGCGCCGTGATAGGCGATGTTTTGGTTCGTTCGCAGGTTACCAAATTTAAAAAATTGAAATTCCGTACTCATGAAAACATCGGGTTCGGCGATGTTATGCTGCCGGAAGAAGAAATACAAACCCGCGCCATTGTATTTCAGTTTTCCCCGGAAAGCCAAACAGGAAAAGTATTGGCTAAAATGGACGAGCAGCAGATAGGGGAGGCTCTTTGCGGTCTTGGGACATTGATTAAAAATATCGCTCCTGTTTTCCTGCTCTGCGACACCCGCGATTTAGGGATAGCGGAACGTGTTAAAGATCCGCATTTTTCTGTACCTTCCCTTTTTGTTTACGACAAGTATCCCGGAGGAACAGGTCTTGTGGAAAGTCTCGCGCAGAAAATTAAACCTTTATTCGGATATATACGTGAAGCGCTGGAAAAATGCCCCTGCAAAAACGGCTGCCCCTCCTGCGTAGGCCCTGCCGGAAACAAGAAAGCGACATTTGCCATGTTATTGAGCTAGTAGTGGTAGTCCATGGCTTCGAAACGCTCGCGTACTTTTTGAAGTAAATCCAGCTCGCGCTTTATTGTTCTGCCGTAGTTAAGGGTGCCTTTTTCTATTCTGAATGCTTCGTCCTGCCAGAATTGAATACGCGGTATGTCTATCCAGCGGAAGCGTCTTTCGTTAGCTTTTTTTGCCCAGCTTACAGCTTCGTCCCAATAGTATAAAGCAGTGCGGTAACACGCCTCGGCTACTTCCAGGCTTTCAAGGTTTTGATCTTTCCAGGGAGCATTGTAGAAATACGCATTTCGCTTGTTAAATCTGTTCCCCAGAAAAAGATGCTGTTCTATCAATTTAATGTTTATGTGCATGGTAAAAAGATAACGGTATTTTTCCCATTGAATTTCATTTTCTATTTTGGCAAGAGCGTACAGCGGATTGGCGAAATCAGCTTTTAGGGCTTTTTCCAGCCAGTAGATATTTTCCATAGTGTCATCGGGATATTGGACAAGGTGGACATGAAATAACCTGTAAAATTGCTCCTTAAAAATGACGGGGTAACCGCTTGCGGGAAGCGCAATCGAAATCAGTATGAGGAAAATGGCTGTTTTAAGGACTGTTTTCACTATATATTAAATATCGGCATTTGCCTTAAAATATTCCATACCTGATCTTCAACTTCAGAGGCGCTTTTTGAAGCGTCAATTATCTCAACCCTTGCCTTATACCCCTTAATAAGGGACAGGTACTTTTCGCGGACTTTCTTCTGAAAATCAAGATATTCGTAAATTTCCAGGGAGGAGCGGTCTTTCATGCGGGAAATCGCGGTTTCTGGCTCTATATCCAGAAAAAAGGTAAGTTCAGGCGCCGGAAAACCGGAATTCAGCAACCCGGGCAATTCATCGCCGCATTCAATCCCCTGGTAAACAAGGGAAGAAAGAGCGTATCTGTCGCTTATAACAAGGCAGCCTTTATCAACCTGCGCTAAAATACCGTCTGCTCCGTAAAGATGTTCATTGCGATCTGCGGCAAAAAGCAAGGCAAGCGTTTGCGGCTTTATAACAATTTCTTTTTTAAGCGCAGATCTTATTATTCTGCCGATTTGCCCGTCTGTAGGCTCAAAAGTAGGGTAAAAATCAATGTTTTTAATACGTTTGGCAAGCAAAGATATTTGGGTAGTTGTACCGCTTCCGTCCCCGCCCTCAAAAACATAAAAGTTTTTAATTATGTTCATTGATAAAAAGTAACATAAAAAAGGATGGTATGAAAAGTGCTTTTTTAAAAAGAATCTGTGTAAATATCAATTTTTTATGAATTACAGATTGTTATGCCTTGATTTCTGTTTAATATTAAAATAAAATGTTTTTATGGACAATGAAGACCTAAAAATTACAGAAAATATCGATGAGGGAATATGCCGTCTCTATGCCAAAGGACGCGTCGATTCAAACAGCGCGGATATGCTGCTTGTAAGGCTGGAAAATGCCCTGAATAACGGGCTTAAATCTATCGTTCTGGATATGTCTCAGGTTGATTATCTTAGCTCTATCGGAATAAGGGTAATATTAAAAATATATAAACAGGCAAATGAAAACGGCAGTACATTTAATGTTGAACGTCCGTCTAAAATTGTCAAAAATGTTTTAGGAATGGTTGCCTTAAAAGAAATGTTAGTATCAAATCCATGATTTATAAATCCATGATTTATTCAATAAGAACCAAGATATTATTAATTGTTCTTGTTTTTCTGGCTTTTATCGGAGCGGCTTTTCTTGTATATTCCATTGCTACAACCCATAATTATAAATTGCTGCGCCTTGAAAATATAGAAAAAACCGTAGCTTACGAAACAGAAAAGGTAAATAAAATAATTACGGAAATTGAACACGGAACTCTTCTTTACAATGTACGCGGTATGCTGATGTTTGAAAATGAATCAGAAGATGCCGCGGAAAGGCTGGCGGTTGAATATATCGAAAATTATCCTGTTTTAACAGGAGGCGGTTTTTGGTTTGAACCTTATACTTTTAAAAAAGACAGACAGGGGGGCGCAAGCCCCCATGCCGCTTTTTACGCATACCGTGAAAAACCCGAAATGGCCGTGTTTATCGCAGACAGAATTATTATGAGCGAGTATGATTATCATAATAAATCATGGTACCGTGAAATATTGGAAAATATCAGCGCTCCGTACGAGGTTATCTGGACAGAACCTTATGTCGATTATGCCGAGAAATTCAGCATAATGACAACTTCAGGAGTTGGTATTTTTAATGATAACGGAGATTTAATCGGGATTACAACGGCGGATTGGGAAATAGATGAAGTTGTAAAAGAGTTAACTGCCATAAAACCGACACCGAATAGTTTTATTTTGCTTTGCGTGCCGGATAAAGATTATATTATATCAAGCACGCGGACAGATGAAGTAACAGGCGTTTCAATTTCCGAAATTCCCTGGGATATTACATCAGATGCTTTTAAGCTTAACGGTATTAATTATCTGCGTTTTGGAAAATATATGGATAACGGCTGGCTCTTGTCCATTCAAATACCGGAAAAAGAAATATTCGCGGAAGTTGAAAAAAGAAATAAAAGGTTTTCGTTAATATTTTTAATTGTCGCATTGGTAAAACTTTTTATAGCCTGGGTTTTAATATCTAAATTAATTAATACGCCGATAAAAAGACTTGCGCTTGATGTTTCCAGAATTGCTTTTGGAAATCTTGACAAACAGATAACAGTTTTATCCAACGATGAAATTGGTTTTTTGGCAAAAGTATTTAACAAAATGACATTGGACTTAAAAAAATCCATAGAAGAAAAAACAAAAGAGCGCGAAGAAAAAGAAAGAATAAGAGCAGAGTTAAATGTCGCGGCGGCAATTCAAACCAGCATGCTTCCTAATGTTTTCCCTGTATTTGCGGAATTTGACCTGCATGCCGCCATGATCCCGGCAAAGGAAGTTTGCGGAGACTTTTATGATTTTTTCTTTATAGATAAGGATACGCTAGTTGTCCTTGTTGCGGATGTTTCAGGAAAAGGAGTGCCTGCCGCTTTGTTTATGGTAGTTGCAAAAACCCTGATTAAAAACTGCAGTTCATGCAAAAGCCCGCAGGCAGTTTTTGAAACTGTAAACAATAAATTATGCGAAAATAATGAAATTGGAATGTTTGTTACTTCTTTTATAGGATTTTATCATTTGCCTACAGGTAAATTAACATTTGTTAATGCAGGACATAATCCGCCCCTTGTTAAAAAGAACAATAAAGATTTTGCTTTTTTAAAAACAGACCCATGTGTTATTTTGGGTTTTATGAAAGACATTAAATATAAACAGGAAGAAATATATTTAGAGCCCGGAGAGGTTCTTTGTTTATATACAGACGGCGTAACAGAAGCCATGAATAACAAAAAAGAATTATTCGGCGAAGAAAGGCTTTTGAAAACTGTAAACAAAAATACTTCATCCTGCGCAAAAGGGCTGCTTGCGGCAATAAAGCATGATGTTGACAATTTTGCCATGCAGGAAGAGCAGGCGGATGATATCACGATGCTTGCTTTAAAAATAAAAGATAAAAACGATAAAATTAATTACGGACAAGAGCTAAGAGTAACATCTGAAATTAAGAATCTGGAAAAAGTTATTGGTTTTGTTTCTGAAGAACTTAATAAAAAAAACTGTCTCTCAGATTCAATGAGCGAGATTTGCATTGCGGCAGAAGAAATATTTATGAATATTGTAAATCATGCCTATGAAAACTCTGCGGGAGAAGTTAGCATAAAAATTTCTACAGATGAAAAAACTGTAATAAGGTTTGAAGATAACGGAAAGCCGTATAATCCTTTAGAGTATCCCCAGCCAGATTTGGATAAATCAATAAAAGATCGTCCTGTTGGAGGGCTGGGAATATTCCTGTTCAGGAAATTGATGGATAGCGCGGAGTATAGCAGGGTGAATGATTGTAATGTGCTGGTGATTGCCAAGAAGCATTGTAGGTAAGGGACTCACACTAAGGCGCTGACCGCAAACCGAAAGTTTGAAGAAGGAATCTTTGCCGTGATGCCTGTTACTGTTTTTTGCAATTATAACCAAGCAACGGGAAGGCGGGGCAGCCTGCGGGCGCAGAAAAACATCTTCCGAAGTTCTCCGGCGGAGAGACCGAGCGTAGCGAGAGGCTCATAGCCGGGCTCCTGAGGGGTTTTTCTGCGCACGCAGGCTGCCCCGCCTTCCCGAATTCTTGTGATTGTTATAAGTCATTAAAAAGATAACTTATAGGAACAGCCCATAGTTTTTCACCATATGGTACAAGAGATTCTCCTGTATAAAGAACAATGCCTTTTTTTAGTTTTTTGCCAATTGTATCACGGCAAATTGCAAGGTTTTTAAAATCTTTATCATTTAAAGAAGAATCCAGCTTTACTTCTATTGCGATTGTCTCTCCATTATCTTTTTCTATAATAAAATCAGTCTCATTGCCTTCTCCCCTTACAGGATTAAAATGAGATATATAAAATTTACCCGGTAAAGCGCTGGTTGATTTCATAATTTCAGTTGCGATAAAGTTTTCAAATAAGTGCCCCATAAGTGAAGGATCATTTTCATATACTTCCAAAAGATCACGTCTCATTAAAAAGCATAAAAGGTTTGTATCTGTAAAATATATTTTTTTGCTTTTAACAAATCTTTTATTTAGTTTATTTGGTTTTGCCCATGGTTGAATTTCAAATGTTAAATAAGAAGCATTGCAAAATGATTTGTATTTGTCATAAGTACCTTGATTAAAACCTGTTTCTTTCATAATATTTTCATTATTAATTAAACTGCCTACACGGCTGCTAAATGAAGAGAGAAGCTGATATATAAGATCTGGCTTGTTTATTTTTGCAATTTCTGCCGCATCTCTGTCTAAAATAGTGTCGATATAACTATCCATCCAGACATTTCTGTCTATTCCCTTATTAAGCGCCAATTCAGGAAAGGTAGCATCTTTAATAACATTTATTATAGGAGCTTTTTTATGGTTTTTAACAGATAAATTATCATTCCATAATGATTCTATAAAGTTAGAATAGGAATTATTTATTTCTGCTGCAGAAAAAGGATAAAGAGTTAAAACAGCCATTCTGCCAACCATTGCTTTAGAGAGCTTAGGTAATCCGAATATGTTTGCAGAGCCGGTTAATAAAAACAAAGATTTTCCATGACCATCTAACCTTTTTTCATCAATTGCTTTTTTAATTAATAGATGAACTTGCGGAACTCTTTGAATTTCATCAATTATATTTAATTTATCTGAAGGAAGAGAGGCAACAAAAGCATCAGGGTCTTTTTTAGCTGCCATTCTGATTGCTGTTGTATCAAAAGTAAGATAATTTACATTATTAAAGGACAAAAGATGACGAACCAAAGTAGATTTTCCGCATTGCCTGGCTCCGCTTAAATAAGTTGCAGAGAAGGAATTTGCAGTATTTTCCAGTTTTTTAGTTAAAATTCTGTGCAAATATTCCATGTATTCCTCCAAGATAATTATACAAAAAGCTAAAATACAATATTGCAAAATGTATAAATAGAATTATATGGTATTTTGCGCAAAGTGTCAAGTAATTTAAAAAGCGCAGTAAAAGGAAAATTCTGCGTTATATTTATAATATGAAGAAATTGATAATATTGATATTTATAATTTTTCTGGCAAATACCGTATTGTATGCGGCGGAAAAAGATTTCTTTATAATTAATGCGGGTATTAGCTGTATTTATCCTTTAATTGAAGATTGGTCTGTAGCCGGGAATATTTTTGGATCGATGCTTTTTTCATCGCTTCATGCCGGCGCGGGTGTTCATCTGCCGATAATACCAAATATTTTAATGCCGGGTATATATGGAGAGGCTAATTTTTGGTTGTTGCCGTTGCTTTTGCAATATATTTTTGAAGTAGATGACTTTGAATATAGTGTTTTGGATATAGGAGCCCGTGTTTATAACCTGTCCAGATTTGGACCATTTGATATTAAGCCATTTGTCGGAATAAACTTGAGTTTATTAACAGGGTTTTCCATGACTTACGGCGTAATGATGGCATTAAACGGTATTGGCATAGAATACACTTATTTAAAACCAACAGGCAGACAATTTATAAGCAATTCCAAAGCCGTGCACCGTTTTGCGATTGTATTTAATATGCGCTATTAATCATTTAAAAGGGACACGAACGGGGGAAGTTTTATCCTAGACAGGCAAAAACAAGCTCTTTGCCACCGAGCATATCGGGCACTTATAATCATCCGGTAAATTTTCAAATTCTTCTTTGCTGCCGGAAAATTCATAGCCGCAAATGCTGCATTTGTATGAGCTGCCTGTTGTTTTTGTATTCTCTGCATAGGATGAAGCGTTTTTGGGCGTTTTTCCTTTGATAACCCTATGGTAATAATCGTAAGTCATGGGCGGTTCTTGCGAGATATTTTCCGCTTCCTGAACTTCCGCGATGAAAATTGTATGTGTAAAGTTTTCTGTTGTACTTATTACCTTGCATTGAATAAAACCTGTAACGCCTTCTTTTAAATAAGGCATTCCGCTGGGTGTAAGTCCAAAAGAAACATCGGAAAATTTGTCCTTTTCGCGGCTGCTAGAAAAACCAAAAGCGCCTATTACATTTTCTTTTATATTTTCTGATAAAATAGAAACAGAGAATCCGCCCGTCTTTTTTATGCAGGTATTTGTAAAATTATCTTTATTAATACATACCGACAATGTTACAGGACGCGATGTTGTTTGTACAACTGTGTTTACAACACAGCCTATATTCCTGTCATTGTCTTTTGAACCGATAATATATAATCCGGATGACAGTTTAAATAAAGTTGTTATATCCATAATGGTTTATTTTTGCCTAAATTGATATTTTTGTCAATTGAGGGGAAGACAGCCGGTAAAAATACCTGCGATGTACATATTGGCTTTTATCAAATAAAAAGTGGTAATTGATACCTTGCGTGAACCCAGGTACACCCCCAAAAAGCGGCGCTGGAAACTTCGCCCTAACCTTCGATTAGGGCTCGCTGCAAGTAACAGGTACACTTGCGTTCCCAATACCTTGCTCTCCCGCTGATGCCGTTATATTTCCGGCTTTTTGTGAAGACTTGTTTTTCTTTGAAAAACTGCGTATAATTTACTTTATTACGACATCATTACCCATCAGGTAAATACCAGATGCTGTTTCTGCCGATGCAGGATCAAATTACGATTTTCAAGAGACATATACAATGACTCCTGCTGAGCAAATGGCGATAAATGCAGCGGCTAATGAAGCTATTGCAAAAAAAGAATTCTTGAGCGAAACATGGATTAGCGCAGAAAATATAAAACTCCACTATGTAGATATGCCAAAAAACGCAGAGGGAATCATTGTGGCAATGTCGAGGCTGCCAATAAACCAACAAGAAGAATTAGATTTTATCAAAGAAATTAAATCGGCAATAATATTAAAGAAACATGAAGCCGCAGTTACTCTCATTCCCAGAATAAAAAGACCGGACGGTAAGGGTTTTCTGCCGGGACCTGACGCTATTGTTAACGGCTTGTTTTTTGAGTTTAAAACTGTGACGGGAAGAATGGACAAAATTGGAGCTAGATTTAGGGAATCAAGAATGCAAGGAAACAATGTCTATATTCGTGTTGATAATCCTGACTTAATAAAACCACGTGTAATTAATTACTTAGCAAAGTACATAAATAATCCAAGGTATCAAGGAGGATACAAAGGAAACATTATTCTCACCTTTGGAGATGGGCTAGAGGAAAAAACATATTTCTTTAGGATTAAAGACTTTAAAAAGTAAAAATCCGGGGGGCTGTTACACCCCCCGTTGGGGTCCGATGCTACAAGGCCGCCTCGGACTGTGGCACTTCATAAAATATACGGTATTTAAGGTGGAATTGTCAAGTTTTTTTTAAGAGTTTTGATAAAAAAAATCCAGGGGAGCCGCCGTTATGCAACTTCCCCGAAAACTAACTGATACCACCATAAATGGTGTTTGCGGGGTCAGACAAATTGTCTGACCCCCGCATAATGGTTGGTACTACCTTTTAATCCTCCCAAATATCCGTAACCACAATATCATGATTCGGCATATTGCCGGTTACCAATACAGATGTTAATCTGTTGATACTATGCGCTGCATACCCAAGCCAAACGCGCCTGCCAAAATACGATGTTGGAATCTTCATGGTATAGGTGCCGTCAGTTTTAGGATAGTCACAGTATGTAATCCAGTTATCGTTGGAATCAATGATTACATTAACAAAAGATAAGTTGGGATCTTCTGCGCTT
>WQXG01000025.1 GCA_009784975.1 Treponema sp. | reverse complement strand
TTAAAATAAACATTTTATAGAGGCATCTTGACTTTTTTTATTAAAATAATGCTATAATAGTATACAAATAATCCCCGCTGACCGCGGGCTATTTTCTGGCTAAAATCGGGAATTTAAAGGGACATATAAATTCCCAACTCTCCCCCCTCCCCCCTCTTCCCTCTTCCTCCGCGTCTTCCTTCAAACCTTCGGTTTGCGGTCCGCGCCTCCGCGAGAGTCTTGGCAATCTTCCCCCTCTTCCCTCTTCTTCCTCTCCGCGTCCTCCGCGCCTCCGCGTCTCTGCGAGAGTCCTAGCAAATCCCCCGTGGTAAAAACTCTTCCTCAAAATATCTAAATTTGTTAAAATAATGCAACATGCTTAACGTAGTATTCATAGGACTAATAAGTTTTTTCACAGATATCAGCACAGAGATGGTTTATCCGCTGATACCGCTGTACCTTGTAAGCGTATTCGGCGCTACACCCGCGCTTGTCGGGCTGATTGAAGGAATTGCCGAAAGCCTTGCCAGTTTATTAAAGGTTTTTTCAGGCTATTTAACAGACAAGTTTCAGAAGAAAAAACTAACTGCCTTTTTTGGCTATGGAGCGGGATTGGTATATAAATTCGCATTGCTTTTCGCGGGTTCATGGATAGGGATACTCGGCGCCAAAGTAATTGACAGAGTCGGCAAAGGGATACGAACTGCTCCCAGGGATGTTTTAGTCAGCGAAAGCGCAGATAAGGAAAATATGGGGAAAGCATTCGGGCTTCATAAGGCGCTTGATAAAGCAGGAGCCGCGCTTGGAATACTTATCGTTTATTTAATTATAATAAGATCCGGGGGCGATTATAGTTATAAAAACCTTTTTGCGCTTTCCATGATACCGGCAGCGATTGGGCTTTTTATGTTTCTTTTTGTAAAAGAAAAAAAACGGGATACAGAGCAAATAGAAGCAAAAACAGAAAAAACTCCGTTTTGGAAAAATATAAATAAAATAGATAATCAGCTAAAATTGTATCTGTTTGTTGTTTTTATTTTTACGCTGGGAAACTCATCCAAAGTTTTTTTAATTTTAAAGGCAAAAGCAGTAGGGTTTAGCGAAGCGAATGTTATTCTGCTTTTTCTGGTTTATAACGCGGTTGCAGCGCTTTTATCCGTGCCGCTTGGAAAACTGTCTGATAAAATAGGAAGAAAAAATCTGCTTGTTCCCGGTTATCTTACATTCGCCGCCTGTTACTTCGGGTTTGCATTTGCAGATAACGCTTTTTCCATAATTGCTGTTTTTATCCTTTACGGAATTTTTACGGCAATGATAACAGGCGTAGAACGCGCCTTTGTCGCGGAAATTGCGCCTGCGCCTTTAAAAGGCACCTTGCTTGGGCTGCATTCTACTGTAGCGGGTATCGCTCTGCTTCCCGCAAGCGTAATAGCCGGTCTTTTATGGAATGCTTACGGACACGCAGTCCCGTTTCTTTTCGGCGCATGCTTGTCTCTGCTTGCGGCAGTTTTATTAATAATGTTTATGAAAGGCAGAAAAACTATTTCTTCCCCGAGTACAGAGTAAATTCCATCTTTTCTTTATTCTGGGAAAAAGTGCTGAGCCACAGATTTTTTTTCTTGGTTATTTCTTTGCTCTTGCGTCCGATGCCCTGCATTTTTTCGTATATCTGGCAGCCGTTTTTGGCGGCAGTCCATGTTTTATGATGATTCCCGAATATCTGCTCGGCTTTTTCATCAACTTCCTTGTTAATGCGTGATTCAAAAGCATCAAGCAGAAGTTTGTATTTTTCTGTAATGCCTTTTAGGTAATCAAAAATCAATCTGTCAAATGATTTTATATTTTCGCTGATATCACCAAGAGCCGTTAAATATTCTACCGCAAGATAATAATCTTCGCTTACGGCATAGGCTTTAAGAGCAAGACGGCAAATTTGGACATAAGATTCGTTTGTGACAGTTTGTATTCCGTGAACAGGGGCGGAAGGCGTAACAGAAAACTTCGGCATTGTCTGCGCTACCCTTGTCAGCAGCTCCATCAAATCCTGGAATATTCTCTGCTCCCACAGATTTTCACGAATGGACGAAAACAATTTTGTCATATCCTCTGAAAATTTTTCCTTGTAGCGTTCGTCTTTGTCAAAAACAACTTCGCAGGTTGGAATCATTACACCTTTAAATTCGATATGCCCTGTATCAAAAAAATAGATTGAATCTTTTTGCAAAAGTATACATTTATTGTCTTTGTTTTCTTTATTTTCTTTTTCATAATTCATCATGACCTGCTTGGCGATCATAATCCTTGAATCTTTAGGAGAAAGTTCATTCGCCCTTGTTTGAAGCCTCGCTCCGGAATTTAAAAGGAAGCCGGCGAGGTTTCCCCTTTCTGTAATTATAAGAGGGCTTTGAGTATTACCGCCTGTAATCCCGGCAGAAATTTTAAAAGGAGGCAGCGCCTCGGCATTGCCGGTACGTTTTGTTGATATATCAGGATCGCCTACAGTATCTGTCTTGCCGAAATAGTCGATAATACACAGAGTAACCATAAGCGCATCCGTAGCGCTGGCGGCAACTACGACCATTTCATCCCCGCGTTCCCTCTGGCTTATCGCGCCGCACTGGGTAGAAATACGTTTTACCTCGTTTTCTATAGCCCAGTCCAAATTATGCATCATAGACAGATTTTTCCGGGATTCCATGCAAAACTTTGTATAACCGTGGATATCAAGCATTGCCACATAAAGGTTGGAAATTTGAAGCGTCTTTTTTAAATCGCCCGCTTCGGGAAAATCCCTGTCCGGAATTACCAGTTCTTTCCAGAGTTTTTTATGGGTATTTGGGCAAATTGACGCAAAAAACCCCCAATTCAGGCGTTTCAGCATGAGAAAAGCCCTCATAACTACAGGATGAGTCCATTTATCCTTTAAGACAGGAGCTATTAGTTCTCTTAACTTTGAAAAGGAAGTAATCTCCTTTGTGACAATTTTATCGTAAAGAAAAGAGAATAATTCAAACTCTGTCATTCCGCTGTTGTATTCGTTAATGTTTTTCACGGTAAAGTTATTATAATATATATCTTAAGAAAATAATAGTATCCCAAAACGTTTTTAAAAACTATTTTAGTTGTTTATCCTGCCTTTTTAATGTAAATTATATATATGGAAAACGCAGCAGTATTAAACAATTCGGGTATCGCTCTAACCGAGGCAAACCGTCCTTTTGAGGCAATCTCCGTGTTCCGCCAGGCTCTGATTTTGGAGCCTGAAAATGCCGTACTCTGGCTGAATTTGGGCATCGCCCAGCAAAAAACAGGTGATTATTCCGATGCGATTGAAAGTTTCCGGCGCTGCATAACGATAAACGAAGATCTTTGCGAAGCCTGGCATTCCCTCGGTCTTATCTATTATGAGTTAAAAGAATTTGATTTATCAGAAGAATGTTACCTCTCTGCCCTGCTGCGCAATGACAACGATCCTAAAACATGGAATAATCTGGGCGTTTTATATTTTAACAAATGTAATTTTGAAGAAGCCCGTAATTGTTTTGAAAAATCTGTAAATTTATGGCCGCATTTTTACGATGCGCTTTATAATCTGCGCGACACTTGCAGGGAACTAAAAGATTTTCGCGCAGCAGCGGAATTTGAACGTCTCCTTTGCGGCTATGACGCAATTAATGGTCAATCAAAATGAAAGTTCTCTATATTGCGGAAATAGTCGGTAAAGCGGGAGTATATACTTTTAAAAAAGCAATAAAAGATTTAAAGACACGTTACGAATGGGACTTTATGATTGTCTGCGCAGACGGAGCAACCGGCGGTAACGGGCTTGGACACAGTCATGCTATGTATATTCACAAGCTGGGCGCAAACGCCGTCACTCTGGGGGATTGCTGTTTTTACAAAAAAGATTTAACAGAAAATCTTGATTCATGCCGATTTATACTGCGCCCCGATAACCTTAACAGCGAAGCTCCCGGCTTTGGCTCCTTTGTTTTTAAAGTTGGCAGCGAAAAAATAGCGGTCGCTGTTTTTTTGGGCCAAAACGGTTTTAACCGCCTGCACGCCAACAGCCCATTCGCTTTTCTCTCGGGGGGACCCCACGACACTTTGGCAAAATTAAAAAAGCAAACTCCCTATGTAATTGTTGATTTTCACGCGCAGGCAAGCGCCGAAAAGAAAACTTTTTTTTACGCCGCAGACGGTCTTTGTTCTGCCGTGATCGGCTCTCATACCCGTGTCCAAACCGCAGATGAAATAATCCTGCCCGGCGGAACCGCCTGCATCAGCGACGCGGGCAGAACGGGCAGCCAGCACTCTGTGGGCGGCTGCGAAATTAACTCCCGCATCAGGGAATATTTATCGGGTATCCCGGACTGGACAAAAGACGCATGGGATAACCTTGAACTCCAGGGCGTATTTTTGGACATAGCCAATGACGGCAAAACCCAATCAATCGAACGAATACGTGTTGCCGTAGAAAAGTCGCACAAGATTGAATGAGGAAGATTTCTCGCAGACCGCAAACCGAAGGTTTGAAGGAGACGCAGAGGACGCAGAGTTTTAGTACGAAATCTTCTCCTTTTTCCCAAGAAATCTATGAATTAATCCGAGATATGTAGGAATAAAAGGGAAGAATTCAAACAACCGCTCATTCCCCCTCTTCCCTCTGCGTCCTCCGCGCCTCTGCGCCTCTGCGAGAGTCCTTGCTCGATTTATTCTTTTTATTTGACTTTTTGTTAGAATACCTGTAAATTTAACTAGGAGCCGTTGCGCTCTTTGGGATCGCCTGTATGGGGGTTCTTTATATCAATTATGTCATTGGCGTAAGCATGACATAACAGGAGTTTTTTATGAAAGGTACAAGAAATTACATGGATTTGGGCAATGTCTTTGATGAGATTTTCGAAGCAGCCAGAAGTTTTCAGGATGATTTTCACAGAAAATTTAACCCGCGCAATCTGGACAGGACGATTTTTAATCAGGAACCGTTTTCTTTTGACAAATATTTCTGTGACGAAAACACCGATTTTTATCCCAATTATTCGTATCCTCCAATGAATGTTTTTATGCTGGAAGACAGATCCCTTGTTTTTGAATTTGCTCTTGCCGGCTTTGATGAAAAAGACATTAGTCTTTCCTTCCAGGGCGATTACATGGTTTTCTCCGCAAAAATGGACGATGATACTCCTGCATTTTTGCAAAAAGATGAAAATGTCCGTTACTTTAAACGCCGTCTTAAAATGAAAGATATCGAAAAACAAAAATATTTTGTGCCGCTTGATAAATACGCGCAGGAAAAAGTAAAAGCGGTTTATAAAAACGGCATTCTGCGCGTATCAATCCCTCCCAAAGACGAGCCGGATCAAAACGACGGAATTCGCATAGAAATTGTAAAAGAAGGAAACTAAAATGGAAGAACATATTGACAGTTTTACAGACAAATTAGAAAGAATATTTAAAATTATACTCAAATATAAATGGCTAATTCCCATAGTTATATTTTTGGTAAGCGCGGCAGTTATAATATTCAGAAGCGGTATTTTTACATCTTCACATCAGGACGGTTTATATTTTAATTTATCTCATACCCAGCTTTCAGGTTCTTTTATATTGAACAATGAAACAATCGCGGCAGAGGAAGGACATGCTTTTGTGATTGTTTATATCAATACCGTAAACGAAGCCTCAAAAAAGCGATTTATCGGAACAGAAGATTTTGAACTGGAAAGTGAAAATACAGAAAACTATAAAGTAAACATCGGTTTTTTTATGTATGAAGAAGGGGTGCAAATAATCAGCCCAAGGGTAAGTTATGAAAAAAACGGAAGAGGCGATTTAATCATGGCATTTGAAATTAAATACGAAGGAAGCATATATCATATCGACCTTACCCAATACAGAGTAGTTGCTTTCCCCAATTCAGACACTCTCAGATGGGAAGCCCCGCTGACTCCTGCACGTAATTTTTAATACCCAGAAGCGTTCTCGCCGCAGAGCAATTTTACCGCGGAACTTGTCCCAATACGCGAAACGCCCGCGTTGATAAATGCTACAAGGTCTTCGCGGGTTTTTATGCCGCCTGCGGCTTTTATTTTTACATTGGGGCCAATGTGCTTTTTAAAAAGTTCGATATCTGCCAATGCCGCTCCCGCTGTTCCAAAACCTGTCGAGGTTTTTATAAAATCGGCTCCGGCTTCCGTTACAATTTTGCATAAACACACTTTTTCTTCTTCTGTTAAATAGCAGGTTTCTATAATTACTTTTAATATTTTTTCGCCGCAATCTGCTTTTAAACAGGCTTTTTTTATCATATCAATTTCTTCCAGCACTAAACCAAAGTCATTATTCTTTACATCGCCTATATTTATAACCAAATCAATTTCATTTGCGCCGCATTTAACGGCATAGGCGGTTTCAAAAACCTTTACCTCAGACAAATTATAACCCAGCGGAAAACCAATAACTGTACATACATTTAAATTTTTATATTCGAGGCAAACCTGGTGTACATAGGAAGGAGGAATACAAACGGACGCGGTCTTAAAACGCACAGCTTCATCACAGAGAGTTTGAATCTCCTGCCATGAAGCTGTCATTTTTAAAAGCGTATGATCGATTTTACTTAAAATATCTTCGTTTTTCATATAAAATTAAAACGGCGAAACCAGTTTAAAAATAAAGAATGCAGCCAGAATATACATTACAATCGATATTTCTTTATAGCGTCCGGTAAAAAGCTTTAACAATACAAATGAAATAACGCCGAAAATAATACCATTGGAAATGCTGTATGTTAAAGGCATTAAAACAATAATAAGAAACGCGGGCAGCGCTTCTGTAAAGTCAATATCTGTGCCTTTTGCGTCATTCCACATAATTTTTGCAACAGTAGTTGTCATAAATAATCCCACAAACACAAGCGCCGGCGCTGTTGCAAACGCAGGAATAACAGAAAAAATGGGAGAAAAGAACATTGCAATTAAAAACAGAAAAGCAACAACAAACCCTACAAGCCCTGTTCTTCCGCCAACCTGTACACCGGCTGCCGATTCTATGTAAGTAGTAACGGTTGATGTGCCGAACATAGCGCCCATACCGGTAGTAATGGCGTCAGCGAGCAATACTTTTCCTTTTCTTGGAAGGTCGCCATTTTTGTCAAGGAAGTCTTCGCATTTTTCTGAAACACCAATGGCGGTTCCTACCGTATCCATACCGTCAACAATAAGAAGAATTATCATTAATGAAATTATTGTAAAAACACTGATATCAGAAAAACTGACTTTATCAAAGTTTGTAAGAAGGTTTACTTCTGCCAAAGACGGCGGAAGCGATACAATACCTGATGGAATAAGAGAATAACCATGTCCGCCGATTATTTCACCTGCTTCATTATAAACATATGGCTTATACAGTCCGACCAATTGCGCAATTAAACCAAGAAGATAAGTTCCGAGTATTCCCAGCAAAAGCCCGCCGCGAATTTTTCTGGCTAGTAAAAATCCTGTTAATATTACTCCAATCATGAATAAGACAACCGGAACTGATGTCATGTTGCCAAGCGCGACTTTTGTAGCCGGATTGCCGACAATAAACCCCGCATTCTGTAATCCTATGTGCATAATAAAAAGTCCGATACCAACACCGATAGCGAGCTTCATACTTTTGGGAATGGCTTCGAATATTTTTTCCCTGAATTTTACTGACGCAAGAAGAACAAACCCTACACCCTGCAATAAAAGCAGAAATAATGCTGTGTACCAGTTTCCGCCCATAGAGGATACTACTACATACGCAAAAAACGCGTTAAGCCCCATGCCGGGCGCGAGCGCAAAAGGATACTTTGATATAACAGCCATCAAAATTGTACCTAAAACACACATTATGGCAGTTGCTGTGAACAAACCTCCCCAGGGCATTCCTGTTGGCCCTGAAAGAATGCTCGGATTAACAACCAGGATGTATACCATCGTAACAAATGTGGTAGCGCCTGCAAGCACTTCTGTTTTAACGGTAGTTTTGTTCTCTTTTAACTTAAAGCACTTTTCCAGAAAATTTCCCATAGCTTTTTTCTCCTTTAATTTACTTTCTACCTCAGATAGAGAGGTCTTTCTATATATTTGGTATGCAGCAGCTCATGCGCTTTATGTCCGCCGGGCTCTCCAAGGAATTCCTTGTAAACCTGATTGATAAACGGGTTCTGGTGCGAACAGCGGTACTGTGACTTTTCATCGTCATTGTAAATACCGGCTGTTCTTTGTTTGCGCACATCATCGGTGCAGCCGTAGGGCTGTCCGCCGCCTGCAATACATCCGCCGCGGCATGCCATTACTTCTATAAAATGGTATGGCGGCTCTTTGCCCGCTGCTTTTGCGGCGCGGATTTTTTCCAGTACTGCGGCGATATTGCCCATCTGATGCGCCACGGCTATTTTTATTTTCATGCCGTTGCCAAAATCTACTTCGCCTTCTTTTACGCCTTCAAGCCCGCGGGCGGGTTTAAAGTTAACATCGGGAAGTTCTTTTTTTGTTACAAGATAATATGCGCTGCGAACCGCCGCTTCCATTACGCCGCCCGTTACGCCGAATATTGTTCCGGCTCCTGTGTACGGTCCCATTGGACTGTCAGCTTCTTCATCATCAATTTTTAGTATTTCGATACCTGCCTGCTTGATCATGCGCGCAAGTTCACGGGTAGTAATTACAATATCCACGTCAGGACCAAATCCTGCGCTCCTCATGTCGTCGTTTCTGCGCGCTTCCCATTTTTTCGCTGTACAGGGCATTACGGATACGGAAAATACCTTTGAGCCGTCAATGCCGGCTTTCCCTGCCCAGTAGGCTTTTATCATAGCTCCCATCATCTGCTGGGGAGATTTTGCTGTAGAAAAATTTGGAATTAAATCATGATAGTATTTTTCCAGATAGTCGACCCAGGCAGGACAGCAGGAAGTAATAAGAGGAAGAACATTACCTTTCTCTGTCAGGCGTTTTACAAGTTCGGTTCCTTCTTCCATGATTGTAAGGTCTGCGGAAAAGTTTGTATCAAAAACTGTTTTAAAACCAAGTTTGCGAAGAGCGCCGTAGATTTTCTTTGTAAAAACTGTTCCCGGAGCAAGCCCGAATTCTTCCGCTAACGCGACGCGGACTGCCGGAGCTATCTGCACCACAGGATGAAGTTCACTGTTCTGCAGGGCGCTCCACACTTTTGCGGTATCGTCTCTTTCGTAAATCGCGCCGACAGGACAATGCGCCGCGCACTGACCGCATTTGATACACGGACTGTCAGCAAGATTTTCTGCCGCGCTTGTAACTTTCCCCTGAACGCCGCGGCCCATAAACTCAAGCGCCCAGACATTCTGTACTTCCTGACAAACTTTAACGCATCTGCCGCAGCGGATACATTTTTCCGGGCAGATTACAATCGCCGGGTTAGAATCGTCAATAGTCAGATTGCTTTTAATTTTGACAAAAGGAGTTTCACGCAGCCCAAAGTCTGCGGCAATATTCTGAAGTTCGCAGGAATGATTCCGCGGACACTGAAGACAATCATCAGGATGATTTGAAAGCATCAGTTCAAGAACGGTGCGCCTTACAGCAATAATTTCCGGCTCATGAGTAATGATATTCATGTTATTGTCGCATATTGTGGTACAGGCGCGGACCATTTTCTGAGACCCTGCCATTCTTACAATACAAATTCCGCAGGATGCCCATGCCGGAAGATCCGGAGTATAACAGAGTGTGGGAATTTTTATATTTACAAGTTTTGCAGCATCCAGGATTGTTGTTCCCGGTTCAACTTCCAACGATTTGCCGTTTATTGTTATATTGATCATATTTTTCCCCCTATGCCTTTATTACCGCGTTAAATTTACATACTGCCAAACATTCACCGCACTTTATACAACCCTCTTGTTTAATTAAAACGGGCGGTTTTTTCTTGTCAGGATATTTCGCAGCATCCTCAGGGATTATACAATTTGTCGGGCATTTCTTTACGCAAATACCGCAGCCGATACATTTTGGCGTATCAATTGTAAAAGTAAGCAAACTTTTACATTTTCCGCTGCGGCATTTTTTATCATGTATATGCTCATTATATTCTTCTATGAAATTTTTAATGGTAGACATTACGGGGTTAGCCGCCGTACAGCCCAGCATACACAAAGACGCTTTTGTCATTGCGTTTCCAATTGCTACAAGGCTTACAAGGTCTTCCTGTGTACCTTTGCCTTCTGTGATTTTTTCAAGAAGTTTTAAAGTCTGGGTAGTGCCGATACGGCAGGGTGAACATTTACCGCAGCTTTCATCTACGCAGAATTCCATGTAGAAGCGCGATACGTCCACTACACAGTCATCTTCATCCATGACAATCATGCCGCCGGAGCCCATCATTGAACCGTTTTCCGTTAATGTATCAAAGTCTATCGGGAGATCAAGCGATGCTTCCGTAAGAATGCCGCCTGAAGGACCTCCTGTCTGCACTCCCTTGAACTTTTTTCCGTCCATGATTCCGCCGCCGACTTTGTAAACAATGTCGCGTAACGAAGTGCCCATGGGTACTTCAACAAGGCCTGAATGTTTAACTTTCCCCGTAAGCGCGAATACTTTTGTACCTTTGGATTTTTCTGTGCCGATTTTCGCATGCCATGCGCCGCCTCTTGCTGTAATTACAGGCACTGTCGCGAATGTTTCAACGTTATTAATGATGGAAGGTTTCTGCCACAAACCCTTGTTTGCCGGAAACGGAGGTTTGGGAACAGGCATTCCGCGGTTGCCTTCTACAGATTTAATAAGAGCCGTTTCTTCGCCGCAGACAAACGCGCCCGCTCCAAGACGGATTTCGATATCAAAACAAAAACCGCTGAACATTATATTTTCGCCCAACAGCCCAAAATCGCGCGCCTGATCAATTGCGATTTTAAGCCTTTCTATTGCCAGAGGATATTCCGCGCGGATATACACATAACCTTTATTCGCGCCTATTGCCTTGCCTGCCGTAATCATGCCTTCTATTACGGAATGCGGATCGCCCTCTATTGTGGAACGATCCATGTACGCGCCGGGGTCTCCTTCATCTGCATTGCAGATAACATATTTTTCACCATCCGGGCTTACGGCTTTGCGCGCCAAATCCCATTTAAGCCATGTAGGAAAACCTGCTCCGCCGCGTCCGCGAAGAGCTGATATTTTCATTTCTTCGATTGTTTGTTCCGCAGACCATTCAAACAAAACCTTTTCAAGGCCGGAATAGCCGTCCCGCGCTATATATTCATCGATATTTTCGGGATCGATAATTCCGCAGTTGCGCAGAACTACACGGTATTGAAATTTGCTGCTGTCATCAGCTTCGTTTTTAATAATATCTATTGCCGGTTTTTCCAGAACATGGTTATCCAAAGGCTGATTGCCAGGCTGATTGCCCTGTATATGCTTTTGAATAATTTCTTTTGCAAGAGCGGCATCCACCATTCCGTAGATAACAGACGGTTTACCGGGAACAATAACTTCGACAGTGGGTTCTGAATGACAAAGCCCCATGCACCCTGTCTGTTTTACAATACATGAAGCATCAAGTCCTGAAGTAAACGCGTCCCATGTTTGTTTTGCTCCCGCGGCAATTCCGCATGTTCCCATGCCGATAACAACCTGAATACTTTCAGCATCACGTTTATTAAAATCTTTCTTTTTTAATTCACGAAACAATCTTAAATCGTCTAAATGTAATTTTGCCATAAATACTCCTAACCCCTGTATTTTGCGATAATATCGGGGATATCTTTTTTTGAGATTTTCCCGTAAGTATCGGTTCCGACTGTCAGCACCGGCGCAAGACCGCAGCATCCTATACAGCGCACGGGGTCAACAGAAAAAAGACCGTCCTCTGTCACGCCGTTCGGCTCAAGGTTCAGAATTTTCCTGATTTCGTCGATTAAGTCCTGGGCGCCTTTAAGGTAACATGCAGTTCCCAGACATACGGAAATTGTATGTTTTCCCGGCTTGGTTGTTTTGAAAAAGTGATAAAAAGTAATAACCCCATAAACCCGTGCCAGCGGAATCCCTACCAGCCGCGAGAGTTTTTCTGCCGCAGGGCGGGAAATATACCCAAAAATCTCCTGGGTTTTATGTAAAATCATTATAAGACTGCCGGGTTTATCCTTCCATTCTTCTATAAATGTTAATAATTCCTGAGGAAACGAAATATCCCCTTCTGTTTTTGCATTATCAGCCATGAGTCCCCCTATGCAGATATTGTATAAGTTTATAAGGATATTGGCAAGGTAGCAGCTGCCATCATTTCGCCAAAACGGCAGCAGTTACCATCGACTTTTTTCAAAAATAGGTACATAATATCCCCATGACCTCAGCGTTACAAAAAACGGAGCTTTTCTCAAGTTTGCAGAAAAACGAGCTTGATTTTGTTATTTCCCATTCGGGGACAATCAGTCTTGTTAAAAAAGAGGTGTTATTTTCTGCGGGAGAAAAAGCGGCTCGTTTTTACATATTAACAAGCGGGGAAATCCGGGTTTTTAAGAAAAACGACGATGGCAGCGAACAGGAAATGGCGAGGTTTACATCCGGCGATACCATCGGGGATTTTGACTTTGCCAGGGGGGCGGAATATGACGCTTTTGCGGAAGCGGCAGTGGATTCTCAGCTTATAGTGTTTCCCGCCTTAAATCTTACAATGGATACCCTTTCCGCCAAAGAGCCCCGGACAGCATGCAGTATTATGAGAAATGCTATTGTAATGATGACAGGGCGTATAAAATCCACAAACAGGCTGATTCTGGATAATATGTCATGGGTGCAGGATCTTCACAGAAAAGTATATGAAGATGCGGGAACAGGTCTTTGGAAACAAACCCTTATAACAGACGAAATAATCGGCGCTTTAAAAGATCCTTCCGCTTTGATCATGCTAAAACCCGATCGTTTTAAGATACTGGTTGATTCACGGGGGCACAGCGCCGGGGACGAAGCCATGATCAGGATAGCGCTTATATTAAAAAACATTTGCAGGCAAATCGGCGCCGGATGGCCTTTGCGTTTTAAAAGCAACGAAACAGGAATTATTTTCAGCAGCTGTGACGCTTCGGCGGCAGAAAAAATAGCAAACCAATTGGCAGAAGAAATAAATGCCATGGAGCCGGTCGCGGCGCATGAGGATAATCCGGCATTTGATTTTTCCGCGACAATTTCATGGTGTATCTGGCCTTTGGACGGGGATGAATGGGAAAGCCTTTTTCAGGGTAATTATGCAAATCTATTGGATACATGGAAAGCAACCGGAAACACAATAGTTCATTATTCAAACAGGAATGATAAAACATGAGAGAAGAAATACTCAATTCACAGGCTATATTGTCGGTAATTTCCCAGTTGTCTCTTTTTTCCGCTCTGGATGAAAAAGAATTCAGTATAACAAGCGGATTTTTAAAAACACTTTATGTTGATAAAGGAGAAACGCTTTTTAATGAAGGAGATCCCGGAGAAGATATGTTTATTCATTTTTCCGGAACCTTAAATGCTTTTGGCACACAGTCAGACGGAGCAAAACGCCTGTTATTCAATGTTACTCCCGGTGAATTTTTCGGCGAAATGTCCATTATAGCCAATGTACCGCGAACTGTAACAATAACCGCCGCAGAAGATTCTACCGCTATAAAATTTAAAGGCAGCGATTTTTACAGTATTATTTCGAATCATCCGGCAATTGGTTATAAAATACTTAAATCTATAAGCATTGTGCAAAACCAGTGGCTGGATCAAACATCAAAGTCCGTAAGCGATTTAATCCGGTGGGGTGAAACAGCGCGCAAAAGGGCAATTACCGATGAAATGACAGGGCTTTATAACCGCCGTTTTTTGGGAGACACAATAAAAGAACGTTTAAATAACAAATCAATGAATTTGCGCATAATGTCACTTTTAATGATGGACCTTGATAAAATACACGGTATCAATGACAAGTACGGTACAAAAGCGGGAGATATTGTAATAACCACTGCCGCCGAGATAATCCGATCCTGCCTGCGGCAGGGAGATATTCCGGCGCGTCTTTCCGGCGATGAATTTGCTGTTCTTCTTCCTGACACGGACAAAAAAGACGCTGTAAAAATGGCAGAGCGCATAAGAGAAAAAATAGAAAAAAAACAAATTGAAGTTCCCGCAAGCCCCGGCAGCGCGGAAACAGTTTTTATCAGCACCCGCACCAGCATTGGCATAGCAATTGCGCCTAAACACGCAAACACACTTGAAGAACTGGAAGAAACATCAGATACCGCCCTTCGCAAAGCCAAAGAACACGGCCGCAACCGCGTGGAAGTTTACAGCTGAAACTTGCTAGACTCTCGCTGAGGCGCGGAGGCGCAGAGGACGCGGAGTTATTATTTGAATTCTTAACTCTATTTCCTGGTAATCTATGAAAGCTAACATATTTTTCCAGGGATATAGGTTAAGATGCCGAACTACAACCCTGCGTTCTCTGCGCCCCTGCGTCTCTGCGAGAGTCTTACCCATGTCTTTCCTGTATCAGTTTGTTTCCCATTTCGCGTAACAGGTATTTTTGTACTTTGCCGCTTTGTGTTTGCGGGTAACTGTCTACAAAAAACACGTATTTGGGTATCTTAAACCTGCCTATTTTGCCGCGGCAATAATCGCGTACTTCTTCTTCCGTAATTTTTACATCCGGTTTTAAAATGATAAACGCGCCCACCTCTTCTCCGTATTTTTCGCTCGCTATCCCTGCAACCTGCACATCTTTGATACCCGGCATGGTATACAAAAAGTCTTCTACTTCTTTGGGAGAAATATTTTCTCCTCCGCGGATAATCAGGTCTTTAATGCGCCCCGTAACCTTAAAATTTCCAGCCGCGTCTTTAATACCCTGATCCCCGGAATGAAGCCATCCGTCTTTATCGATACAAGCGGCAGTCGCTTCGGGCATTTTGTAGTAACCTTTCATTATATTGTAACCGCGGCAGCAAAACTCTCCGTGAGTACCGTCAGGGCATTCTTCGCCTGTTTCCGGGTTACGGATAGTAACTTCTATGCCGGGCAGACAACGCCCTACAGTTTCCACTTTAACTTCCAGCCCGTCATCATAGCGGGTTTGCGTCATTACAGGAGATGCTTCGGTTAAACCGTAACAGATAGTCACTTCTTTCATGTGCATAAGGTCTATCACCTGCCGCATTGTCTCGATTGGACAGGGAGAACCCGCCATGATACCCGTGCGAAGACTTGAAAGTTCGAACATTTTAAACATGGGATGGTTAAGCTCCGCAATAAACATTGTAGGCACACCGTAAACTGCCGTACATTTTTCTTTTTGAATGGTAGCAAGCACGAGCAGCGGATCAAACCATTCGATAAGAGCGGCAGTTGAACCGTGCGTAAGAACAGCCATCATGCCCAATACAAGACCAAAACAGTGAAACAGCGGCACAGGAAGGCATACGATATCTTTTTCCGTTAAACGCTGGTTTGCGCCGATATCCCAGCCGTTGTTAAGAATATTTCTGTGAGTAAGCATTACGCCTTTTGGAAACCCTGTCGTGCCGCTTGTGTACTGCATATTTACGACATCGTTAGTATCTAAAGAAGCTTCAATTTCGCATAACGCAGCGGAATCTGTATGCTGGCCAAGCAGCAGAAGTTCATTAAAACAGAACATTCCGCGGTGTTTTTGCTGGCCTATGTGCACCACATATTTTAAAAACGGAAAATTTTCAGAGTTAATATGTCCCCTTTGCGCGGTTTTAAGTTCGGGAACAAGTTCATTAACCATTGCAACATAATCGGAATCGCGCCAGCCGTTTGTAAGACAGAGGCATACCATATCTGATTGTTTTAACACATATTCGAGCTCATGTGTTTTGTAGCCGGTGTTAACGGTAACAAGAACAGCTCCGATCCTTGCGCATGCAAAAAGCACGGTGTTCCAGTCCGGCACATTGGTTGCCCAAATACCTACATGATCACCTTTTTTAACGCCCATGGAGAGCAGGCCTTTTGCAAAATCATCTACTCTTTTATCAAATTCAGAGTAGGTAAAGCGCAAATTACGATCAGCATAGACAATAAAATCATGACGGGGATGATTTTGAGTTTTCTCTCTCAAAACCCCGCTTAAAGTTTTTTCGATATATTCCATAAAAAATCCTGACTTTTTAAACCGGCGTATAAATTACAGCCAAAATCCTGACCGGTTTATTGTCTGCGCAAAACACACGATGCGGGACAATTGAATCATAATAAACAGAATCGCCTGTATTAAGCGTATCTTTATCCATGCCGTATTCAAGAGCAAGAGTTCCTTCAAGCACATAGATAAACTCTTCGCCTTCGTGGGATGTTTTTTCCTGCAGCGCGTCCGCTTCGATTGTTACGATAAACGGCTCCATATGCCGGCTGTTTTTATCGGCGGCAAGAGCGTTAAAACTTAAACCATGATGAGTGTCGCCCTGCGGCAATCCTGTTTTAAATTGGGTTGAGTCAGAAGACTTCCTGGAAATTACAGGTCCCAGCTGCTCATGATCATCCAGCAGAGTGCCGAGACGTACGCCCAGCCCCCTGGAAATTTTAATAAGAGGGGCTAAATCGGGAATGTGCCCGTTATCTTCAATGTTGGCGATTAAATCTGTCGAAACGCCCGAACGTCCGGACAGCTCCTCCCGGCTAATTGAATAGGTTTTTCTGATTTCGGCGATCCGTTCGCCCAATGTAAACTTTGCCATAGAGATATTTTAAAGAATTGAGTTATCTGACGCAAGGGGCACTAATTGGAACTCCAGATTACTTCATAGGACAGCGGGGTTTCAAGAACAAGAATATCAATTAACGGGATATCGAAATTTGCCCTTCTGCCGGAAAATGTCCCGCCTTTAATGCCTGTTATAACACCGGGAAAGTCGATAGTAGCGCGAATTCTGGAAGAAGCAATTTCATCGCCTATTGCTTTATTATAAAACGCGCTGACAACCTGCAAATATTCTTCTTTGTCCAATTTTTCGCCCGTCGCAATCGGAGCCATAAGCGCATTCAAATAATCTGATATGTCAGAGGAAAGAAACTCCAGCATTACAGGACCGTTTTCGCGGTTAATGGTTAGCCGGCATAAGCCGCCGTTTCTGGTTTGTTCAAAAGTGATAAACCCCGCGATAGCAAGAAAGTCGTTTACGCGGGAAATCCTCACCTGCCCTTCTATTGCCGACGGGCTGGTATTTCTAAAAACAGCCGAAGAAATGCCGGGCGCCTGGGACAGAGAACTGGAGATAGAAGGTCCGTCCAATAACGGTCCCTGCTGCCCGCCCGCGGAGAACATCCTCTGGATAAGGGCTGTAATACCCTGTTCCAGGGACATATTTATTTGTAAAGAGGCAGAACCGTCCGCCGCCAGGGAGCCGTTTATGCGTGCCGTACAGGAAATTAAGGGGAAAACAAGCAAAAAAAGGATGATTTGTCCCCGGGACAGCACCGTTTTTAGTTTCATATATATAGATAATACATCATTTTTAAAAAGGTTTCAAAAGAAAACAGCAGTTTCTTAAGAAAAGCACTTGAACGTTATTTGAATATTTGTCAAAATAGACGCAACCTTAACTATACATATGTGTCTAAAATCACAAGGGTAGTTATATACTCTTGATTACACTGAATTTGGAGGAAATCATGTCTGTTCCGTACACTGAAAAACCCTGGGAGTTTTTAAAAGATTACAGGGGAAAGGCTTTTACCGGTCAATGGCCTACCCTGCCGGAAATGTTTAAAATCACAGTTTCCCGTTTTCCCGAGCGTAACTGTTTTACTATTTTTGACCCGGATAGAATCACTTTAAGCTTTACCGAAGCATTAAAACTTGTAGAAGCGGTTGCGCGCTGGCTTCACAGCAAGGGCATTCGCAGAGGTGACAGGGTCGCCGTAACCGGAAAAAATCTTCCTGAATGGACAGTTGCCTATCTTGGGATACTTTTCGCGGGCGGCGTTGTCGTCCCCATCGACTATCAGCTTAAAAACGAAGAAACCGACAATTTAATTAAAACCGCAGGCGCCCGCATACTTTTTGTTGACGAGGAAAAATACGATTACTATTCGCCCAAACCTGTCGGTCTTGAAGAAGTTATCTCCCTGAAACAGGGAATCGGCACTTATATCTACTCCCTTGACGGACCAAATGCTAATATCGAACAGCCGGTAGAAACCGACCTTGCGGCGATCCTTTTTACATCCGGCACAACAGGGGTTCCAAAGGGAGTTATGCTCACCCATAAAAATCTTGTTTCCGACTGCTATCTTGCTCAGGGAACTCCGCTTCTTATTTATCATACCGATGTTTTTTATGCCATCCTTCCCATCCACCACTCTTACACGATGCTGGCGGTATTTATAGAATCGATGTCTGTAGGCGCGGAAGTTGTTTTTGGAAAAAAGATGGTAACAACTCAAATTTTAAAGGATCTTAAAGAAGCTCAAATAACCATGTTATTGGGCGTACCGATGCTTTTTAACAAAGTTCTCGCGGGGATCTTCAGGGGTTTAAAAGCAAAAGGACCTGTTGTTTACGGGATAATAAGATTCCTTATGGGTATATCCGGCTTTATTAAAAAAGTTTTTAAAGTAAACCCCGGCAAGAAAATGTTCAAGTTTATTCTTGATAAAGCAAGCCTTACATCGGTGCGTATTTGTATCTGCGGCGGCGGTCCTCTGGCTCCAAGTATCTTTAGAAAATACAACCAGCTCGGCATCGACTTTGTGCAGGGTTACGGTTTGACAGAAACTTCTCCCATTATCGCGATTAATCCGATTGAAGCATACAAAGAAACCAGCGTAGGCAGAGTCTGCCCCGGAGTAGATATGCAGATACTTAATCCGGATGAAAGAGGCGTAGGCGAAGTAATTGTAAAAGGATCAATGGTAATGAACGGCTACTATAATATGCCGGAAGAAACAGCCGCATCCTTTACAGAACAGGGTTATTTAAAAACAGGCGATTTGGGTTATCTTGACAGCGAAAATTATCTGTATCTTACAGGCCGCGCGAAAAACATGATTGTTACAGAAGGCGGCAAGAATGTCTATCCTGAAGAAATCGAAAATGAATTCCAGTTATTCGAAGAAATCGAGCAGATTCTTATCCGCGGATATATTCAGGATACAAAAATGAAAACCGAAGGTATTGAAGCGCTTGTTTATCCAAGTCCCGATTACAAATTTAAGGGCGAGGCTCTTTCTGAAAGCGCCATGAAGGACAGGATAAAAGCCATTATTACCGAGGTAAATCAAAGATTGCAGCCCTGGCAGAAAATAAGCAAGTTTGAAGTTCTTAAAGAAGCAATGGAAATGACAACAACAAAGAAAATCAAACGCGGCAAGTTATAGGACCGCAGGACGTTTGCACCTGCTTTTGATCTTTATGTATCTGCTTTTTGCGGAAGCGTCATGGATGCTGTGCATAATATCAAGCACATGATACGTAAGTTCAGATGAAGCAAGGTGCGGACGGTCTTGCTCTATTGCAAGAGCCATTTCTGTTATTCCCAAACCTCTTGAATTTTCCGCGAACCCTTTTAATAAAGGTATTTTTGACCATTCCTCTTCGCGCAAACGCCTTATAAGAACAGGACCTCCGAATGTATTTGGGTCGGGAACTTTAAGGGTACCTTCTGTTCCGTAAATTTCTATACACGGCAATGAATGAGAGTAAACATCGAAGCTGGTTATTATTGTGCCTACTGCTCCATTTTTAAAATCCAATACACCGGCAATATGCGTTGGAACTTCTACATTGATGGTTCTGCCGTATTGATACTGATTTGTAATTTTGCGCTCCGTTGTGCTGATTTTCGCGCTGCCGCAAACCCTTGTTACAGGTCCTAAAAGATTTACAAGCGCGGTTAAGTAGTAAGGTCCCATGTCAAACATCGGCCCTCCTCCTGCCTTGTAAAAAAAATCAGGAGCGGGGTGCCAGTGTTCAGGGCCATGATTCATGACAAAAGCGACGGCAGCGACAGGAGTTCCTATCCAGCCGTCATCTAAAATTTTACGGCAGGTCTGCAAACCCGCGCCAAGGAATGTATCGGGAGCTCCTCCTATTCTCACTCCCGTCTCTTCTGCGGTTTTTATAAGAAAGTCAGCTTCTTCACGATTGATGCAAATTGGTTTTTCGTTATAAATATGCTTGCCCGCCTTTATCGCGCTTAACGCTACATCATAATGAAATTTGGGAGGGGTAATGTTAAGAACAATATCTACATCGGGGCTTTTTAGCATTTCGTCCAGCGATTTGAATTCTTTTATATTATAATCACCAGCCGCCTTTTCTGCGCGCTGAAACGCAACATCTGTTACCCCTGTTAATTTTACATTTTTGGCGAACATACCTGTAAGATTATCAAGATAAATCTTGCTGATATTACCGATACCCGCAACTCCAATACGCAGCATAAACTTCTCCTTATTATTTATTTTTTCTGCAAGCAGCGCTTAAGGCATGACATTCAAGACCTTCTGCGCGAGCCATAATTTCCGCGGCATTGCGCGCTTTTTCAAAGCCTTCGCCCTGTGTACAGCGCAGTGTTGTAACCGTTTTAAGAAAGTGACGGACAGAAAGCCCTCCAGTAAACCGCGCGCTCGTTTGAGTGGGCAATGTGTGGTTTATACCGGCAGAATAATCACCGAGCGCTTCTGCGGCTAAAACACCGATAAAAAGCGAACCGTAATTTTTTAGATCCGGTATCCAGCTTTCGCTGTCTTTAATTTGCAGCTCAAGATGCTCAGGGGCTATGATGTTGGCAATGCGTACCGCATCTTCTTTATTTTTATAAACAACGATAAGTCCGCCTGTATCAAGCGAAATGCGCGCGTTTTTGGCGCATACAGGATTTGTCTCTTCCAGCGATTTTAAGCGTCTGTTTATATCCAATTTGATTTTTTCCGCTATTTCCATGGTTGGCACAAGAGCCCTCGCGCGGGCATCAACATCATGTTCCGCCTGTCCAAGCATATCGGCGGCTGCAATATCTGTATTTCCGTCATTTATAATCAGCACATCGGTGGGACCTGCGATAAAATCAATTCCCACCTCGCCAAAAAGGATACGTTTTGCGGACGCTACGTATTTGTTTCCCGGACCTGCAATTATATCGGCACGCGGCACTGTCTGAGTACCGAGCGCAAGGGCTGCAATTGCCTGTGCGCCGCCCATTGCAAAAATGCGAAGGTTTTGGCAGCCTGTTGTTTTGGCTGCAAGAGCAGCCGCACCGAGAGTTCTTTTGTCAGGCAGCCCGTTTTGCGCAGGCGGAGAAGAAAGTATCACCTCCTGCACACCGGCGCAAAAAGCAGGGATCAAACACATTAAAACCGATGAAAAAAGCGGATAACGTCCGCCGGGTATATAAACAGCCGCCCTCTCTATGGGAATTACACGCTGCCCTGTTACAAGCCCTGTGTCCATTTCATATTCAAAATCGTAAAATTGTTCTTTTTGTTTTTCAGAAAAACGCTTTATGCGCAAACAGGAAGTTTCTAAAGCATCAAGCAGCATCGGATCTGTTTTCTGCAATTCATCCAAAGCGCGCAACGCTTCCTTAAAATCTACTTCCAGTTTTTCTGGAGAAGATTTATCGAATAAAGACGCGTATTTGCGTACCGCCGTATCGCCGTCTTTTCGTACCGCGGCAATTATTTCCTTTACGGTATTATCCGCATCCTCATCGCTGTCTTTTATTACCTGAGTTTTCCAATACGCGTCAAAATCGACAGAACTTATTATCTTCATTTTTGTTCCCTGCAAATATCCAGCAATACATCCATTTCTTCGTCCGTCCCGATACTGATACGCAGAAAATCCGAAATTTTCTCTTTATTAAAGTGCCTCACTAAAATACCCCGTTCGCGCAATAACGCAAAAAAATCAGCGGCTTTTATTTTAGGCGGCTTAACAAAGATAAAATTGGCAGACGACGGCAATACCGTAAACCCTAAACTTAATAAAGTTTGCGTTGTACGCTCTCTTGTCGCAATTACACGGCTGTTGATTTCTTTATAATACGCGGTGTCTTTTACTGCGGCAGATGCGCCCGCAAGAGCAAGGCGATCCAGCGTGTATGAATTAAATGAGTCGCGCATTCTGCAAAGACCTTCGATTAGCTCTTCGCTGCCAATTGCGAAACCGGCGCGTAATCCCGCAAGAGAGGCGGATTTTGACAGAGTATGCACGGTTAACAGATTGGGAAATTCATTTATGTAAGGAATAGCTGTATTCGTTCCAAAGGCGCAATATGCTTCATCAATAATTAAAACTTTATTTGTTTTTTTAAGAAATCCTGCAAGTGAAAGAATATTATCCGTTTCTGCCGCGATACCGGTTGGCGCGTTGGGGTTTGGAAAAATTACGCCGCCGCATGGTATTTTATAATCATCTGTATTAATGGAAAAATCTTCTTTTAAAGGAATTGTGCGGTAAGGGATATTCCATAAAGAGGCATATACCGGATAAAAACTGTAGGTAATATCCGGAAAAAGAATTTCCTGGCTTTCAAAAAAAGCGCCGAAAGCAAACGCGAGGATTTCATCGGAGCCGTTGCCTGCAAAAACCTGTTCTTTTTTTACTCCATAGCATTGCGCAGCTGCTTCGCGTAATTCCGTACACTGCGGATCAGGATACAGGCGAAGAGAGTGACCAATGTTTTTTTGTATAGCTTCAATTACTTTAGGAGATGGCGGATACGGATTTTCGTTTGTATTAAGTTTTATAAACTGCCTGTCTTTGGGCTGCTCACCGGGCACATAGGGAGAAATATTTTTTATGCGCAAATTCCAAAAACAGCTCACAGTCCTCTGCTCCTATTTTTTTCGCCTTCTGTCAAGTTCATCAAGAACTTCCTGAACTGTTACGCCCGCGCGGGACATAAGCACTGTAGAAAAATAAAGAAGGTCTGCCGCTTCCCAAATAACTTCTTCCCTTTTTACAGCTTCGCAGACTTCATTTGCTTCTTCCATTATTTTTTCACGTACCATTGCGTCATCAAGAGTTGCGGTGTATGAACCGGGAACCGGGTTTTTAAAACGATCATTTATTATTTTTTGCAGATATTCCCATGTATAATTTCTGTTCGTTCCAAAACATGACCACGCGCCGGTGTGGCAGACAGGACCTGCCGGTTCTGCGATGGCAAGCAGCGCGTCACGGTCGCAGTCTGCCCTTAGTCTTACCAGTTTTAAAACATTGCCCGAGCTTTCTCCTTTCATCCACAGTTTGTCTCTTGTCCTGGAGTGAAAACAAACATTCCCGCGTTTAAATGTTTCGCCTAACGCTTCGCGGTCGGTGTAGCCTGTCATCATTACCTGGCCGTCTGAGGACTGGACAATAATGGGCAGCAATGATTCATTTATGCCTTTTTTCCAGTTTAAGGAGTTTATAAAAGTATCTGTAAGATTTAATTTTCCGGTGTAAAGCGCCATGCCTAATTGCACATCACATCCCAAAGCGGCTATTTGTTCAACTTCGTCCAGGGTGCAAACGCCTCCGGCGGCAAGTATCTGGCAGTCTACAGCTTTGCGTAATTTACGAAGCGGCTCAAGATCGATTCCTGTCATGGTGCCTTCACGTTCAACACAGGTAGAGAGCAGCTCCCCTGCATAAGGTTCAACTGCCTTTGCGGTTTCGAGTAAATCAAGCCCGGTTGGGGTTTTCCAGCCGTCCACGACAATTTCGCTGCCTCGGGCATCAACCGCTACGATAAGCCGCTGCCTCCCTATCGCTTTTTCCATCTCTTCCAGCAAAGAAATATTAACAGCGAATTTGCCGGGGGGAGCTCCCGGGGTTCTAAAAGCGCAGGAACCTATAATAACTTTCCGCGCGCCCAGGCTCACCAGTTCTTTTGCCTGCTGCGGCGTTTTGATACCTCCGCCCACCCTGCATTCGGCTATCCTAAGAAGCGGTTTAATCATTTCAAGATTCGAGCCCTTCCCCATAGCGGCGTCAAGATCTATAACCGCCACCTCTCCGTAACGATCAAATTCACGCGCGAGTTCCTGTTCGTTATCCCGTTGTAATATTAGTTCTTCGCCCTGTTTTAGCTGAACCACTTTACCGTTTTGTATGTCTATTGAAGGTATAATCATAGCTCTAATTATATAATTGATAGCCTTCAGTAGCAAGTCTGCTTAGCAAAAGCTATTTGGGTTTTACTTCTGAAAGCCCGGAACAATCATAACTTATGATAAAAGACCGGGGAACGCTCCTTTGAGCAATAACAGGCTGTACTTCGGCTTCGCCCTTAAAACGGTAACGCACCTGACGCATGGCGATAATATCGTCCAAAAGCCTGCGGTTCATATTGATAAAATTCATTTTAAAAGTAAATTTTGCTTCCTGAGTACCAAAAGGTTCGATATGCAGAATATCGGCTCCTTTGCCATCCGCCCAAAAAATACCGTTACCATGCAATTCGTAAGTCATGGATTTAAGCTCTACAGGGAATTCATTGGGATTTTTTATTCTTAATACTGTTTCAAATTCGGTAACTACAAGATCTGCCTGTAAAATCAAAATTGAAACTACTTCAAATTCCGGATCGATTACTTCAATTACTGTTTCTTCAACAACAGAAGGCGGAGGAGATTTGCAGCCGGCTAAAATAAAAATCGTTAAAATAATAACAAATAATTTACGCATATTTAATTATATGATTTTAGTTTTATTCCGGTCAACATCATATTTGGTCAGACAAACGAAAATCCGCTGTAATAAACGGTATTTTTTTCTGAGCTTACAGCGCTTTCAAGATTACCCACGGCAGAGCAGGAAGCATCCCCCAAAAGACCGCTTTCCAAAAGACTGACAACAAGAGCGCCGCCGCAGGCATTTAATCGGCCTTCCAGAATAGCGGATGTAAGCGCCGGTGTATTTTTTTCACAGAAAAGACGCAGACATTCTTCCGCTAAAAGCCGCGCTGTTCTTTCATCCTTGTTGCAGGAAAGATTACAGGAAACCACGATTAAAGTATCATCCAGCACCGGCGTTATTACGGCTTTAAGGCTCTGAGCAAGATCGTAAATATACTGCGCGCCCGGCTGCCCCATCAGAATGGGAACAATCGATGCTTTTGGAAAACAATGTTTAACAAAGGGAAGAAGAACTTCGATAGAATGTTCGCCAAGATGAGGAATATCATTTATTTCAAAGGATTCGCCGTAAAATTCCAGTTCATCTGATATTTCCTGATCTACAAGTATATCTCCAAGCGGGGTATAAAAAGAGTGAGAATTCGATAAAAAGAGCCCTTTTTCCCTTTTATCATGAATTGGCCCTAAAATAACCACCCGTTCGATATTTCTGCCAATTGCGCATGAAAAAGCATCTGCCGCAAGAGAGCCGGAATAGTTCCATGCCCCATGCGGAGCAATAATTGCCTTTGCTTCGCCCTTGTTTGTAAGGTTAAAAGACCTTAATTTGCCAAGAATTTCTGTTTTGTCATCGGGATAAAACATTCCGGCTCCAACCGGACTGCGAACCCGTTTTCTTTGGGCAAGCACTGCTTCCATATATATTAACTCTAGTGCCTCAAAGAGCCAGATGCAAGGGAAAAAATAAAAAACTACAATAAAATGATGTTGGGTTGTTTATATAAGGATAGAAACTGTTGTTTATATTTTGCAGTTTTCCAGGGTGCGTAGTCTTTCGTCGTCCAGTTTTATGGTTAGGTTTTTTTCCTGGGTGGGGATGACCAGGCCTTTTGGGGCATTTTTTACTCTTTTTAGGTATTTTACCTGGGTGTAGAAAAGGTCGCCTGCGCGGTTGTTTCTGCCTTTTGAGTAAAAAATTGCCAGATTTCCGGCATCCAGCATGATGTCCAGAGGAAAGGTTTTCCCCGAACGTTGTTTTATAAAAACATATGATCCGTGATAATCACGCGCATGAAGCCATAAGTCGTTACCCTTAACATGGCGGCGAAGAAGTTCATCGTTTTCGTTTGCATCTCTGCCTACATAAATCAGCCAGTCGCCGCGCTTGAATGTCAGTCCGGGACGCGTTTTCTCCTTTTTTGATGGTTTTGCCGCAGCAGAAGAGACGGCAGATTTAATAAGTTTTGCCAAAACAAGCGGGTTTTCTTCGGTTAAAAGCTGATTTAATTTATCCGTTAAATCTTTTAATTCCTTTTCGCCCGCGGCTATCTCCCTTTGAATTTCTGCCAGTCTGTTTTTCGCTTTCCTGTACCGATCATAATATTTTCCAGCCGCAGAAGCAGGACTTATGTGCGGTTCCAGTTCAATTCTTATACCATCCGCTTCCAGCCATTTATCATCCGGTTTTATATCCGCGATATTTGAAAGAATAAGATCGCCGTAATGTTTAAAACGTTCTGCATTTGCAAATGAGTTTTCCTTTTCCCGCAGTCTTTCCAGCGCAGAAGTAATTCTGCCAATACTGCCTTCGTGCCGCCGTAAAGCCTGTTCCCTGAGCGCCTCAAGCGAAAGCGCACCGCCTTTTGCCGTATAATAAACATCGATCTTTTTATTAAAAGAACCCTCGCCGGGCAGTTCGCGTATATTATATTCCCGGACAGGTTTTTCAGGTGACGTTGACCTTGCCGGCGCGGCAATCCGCGTATCTTCCGGCAAATAACATCCGCCTGTTATTTCAGCGCGTTTTGGCAGCCGCCGCATAACATCAAATATTATACCCTCTTCATTTGTAACGATAAAATTCGCGGCATTTGACCATAATCTTAAATACAGCCTGTAAACATCTTCCCCCCGTTTTACAGCAATACGCACAATACGATTATCCCCAAGCTGCACCGCTTCTGTTATCCAGCCGTTTACTATTTTGGAGTTAAGAAACTGCGCAAAACGAAGCGATTTTTGGGAGTTCCCGGGATGCTTTGGATACGCCGTAAATGTTTCATGCAGCCGGCAAGCCCCTGAACTTAAACTTATTAAGATATGCCTTGTCTCGCCTTTTTTGTGTATTTTAAAAACCACAACATCAAACGCGCTTTGCACGGCGCTTTGAATTTGCGCACCTTCCAGGGCAAGTTCTTCGAGTACAAGATTGATTTCTTTCCAGTTTAGAGACATAACGCCAGTATAGTATAATTTACTTAAAAAAAAATAGCGGCTATAGGACTCGGACCTATGACCCAACGGATATGAGCCGTTTGCTCTACCAACTGAGCTAAGCCGCCATTTGCTGTTTTTACTGTATATAATTATGGTAAAAGTGTCAAGACCTACCTCTGTCCCTCCTCGTTCTGATTGAAACTTACCCCAAAACCCGCTATTCTTTCCATATATGGACAAATTAATCATCAAGGGCGCCCGTGAGCATAACCTTAAAAATATCGATTTGGAACTGCCTCGTGACAAACTTATCGTTATTTCGGGGCTTTCCGGTTCAGGCAAAAGTTCATTGGCTTTTGATACTATCTTTGCGGAGGGGCAAAGACGGTATGTTGAAAGTTTGTCCGCGTACGCGCGTCAGTTTTTGGGACGCATGGATAAACCCGATTTAGACTACATCGAAGGTCTTTCCCCCGCAATTTCCATCGAGCAGAAAACCACACACCGTAATCCGCGTTCTACTGTAGGAACAGTGACAGAAATTTACGATTACTACCGTTTGCTTTTTGCGCGAATCGGTATCCCCCACTGCCCTATTTGCGCAAAGGAAATCCGTGAACAGCCTGTTGATTTAATTATCGAAACAATTTTGCAGTTTAAAGAAGGTTCAAAAATACAGCTTATAGCTCCTGTTATACGCGGAAAAAAAGGAGAGCATCAAAAAATAATAGATGACGCGCGTAAAGCGGGATTTGCCCGCGCGCGGATAGACGGCGTTCCTGTCAGCCTTGATGAAAAAATAAAACTGGATAAACAAAAAAAACACTCTATCGATATAATTGTTGACAGACTGGTAATAGGAAAAGATATCCGATCCAGACTCTCAGAATCCACAGAGGCGGCGCTTCAAACAGCGGACGGATTACTTCAGGTTCTGATTGACGAAGACGGAAAAACAAGAGAATGTTTTTTTTCCCAGAAAAATTCATGCCCCGATTGCGGCGTTTCAATTCCGGAACTGCAGCCGCGGCTTTTTTCTTTTAACAATCCTTTCGGCGCATGCACCGGCTGTTCCGGCATCGGCACAAAACTTGAATTTGATCCCGACCTTGTTATACCCGATCGTACTTTGTCGTATAACGAAGGCGGTGTTATCCCCTACAACCCGGACAGCGCATGGCATTCCAGCCGTTTTAAAAGCCTTGCCAAACATTTCGGCTTCAGTCTTGATACGCCGCTTAACAAATTGCCAAAAAAAATAATGAATACTATTCTTTACGGCACAAATGATGAAATAAAAGTGCGTTATGTGAACCGCGAAGGCACGGGGCATTTTCAATATCAGACGCAATTCCAGGGTATTCTGGAAGAATTAAAAAGACGTTATCTTGAAACACAATCGCAGGGTGTAAAAGACTGGCTGGAAAAATTTATGAGCCAGAAGGATTGCGAAGACTGCGGCGGCAAACGGTTAAAACCGGAAGTGTTAGCCGTAACTGTAGCGGGAAAAAACATTTGGGAACTTTCGCAGTTATCTGTTACAGATTCAATTAAGTTCTTTGAAACCATAAAACTCGGCAAAAATGAAAATAAAATCGCGTATCAGATATTAAAAGAAATAAACGCGCGGCTTGGCTTTATGAAAAATGTAGGTCTTGATTACCTGAGCCTTGAACGCAAAGCGTCTACCCTCTCGGGAGGAGAAGCGCAAAGGATCAGGCTTGCTACGCAGATCGGCTCAAGTCTTGTCGGGGTGCTTTACATTCTGGATGAACCGTCTATCGGGCTGCACCAGAGAGACAACCAGCGCCTCATAGACACATTGCTGTATCTTCGCGATTTAGGCAACACGCTGATAGTAGTTGAGCATGATGAGCAGACTCTGCGCACAGCAGATCACATTGTCGATTTGGGACCGGGCGCCGGCGTTCACGGCGGTTATGTTGTCGCGCAGGGAAAACCCGAAGATGTAATGAAAGTAAAGGAGAGCATCACAGGTCAGTATCTTAAAGGCGCAATTTGTATTGATATCCCCAAAGAAAGACGCAAGGGAAACGGCGCCAGCCTGAAACTGCGCGGAGCAAAAGAGCACAATTTAAAAAACATCAATATAGAGTTCCCTCTTGGAATTTTTACCTGTATAACAGGAGTATCAGGTTCCGGAAAATCAACCTTGCTTTCTGATGTTTTGTATCCTGCTTTGGCAAATAAAGTTTACGGAAGCAATCATACGGAAGGCGTTTATAAAAAACTCGACGGCGCGGAATACATTGATAAAGTAATTGATATAGATCAAAGCCCCATAGGCAGAACGCCGCGGTCAAACCCGATAACCTATGTCGAAGGTTTCACCGCAATAAGGGATATGTTTTCCAATTTACCGGAAGCAAAAATCAGAGGTTACAAGCCGGGGCGGTTTTCGTTTAATGTGCGCGGCGGCAGATGCGAACATTGCGAAGGAGACGGAACTCTAAGAATAGAGATGAACTTTCTGCCGGATGTTTACATAACTTGCGATGTCTGCCACGGAAAACGATTTAACAGGGAAACGCTGGAAATCCGCTATAAGGGCAAAAATATTTCTGATATACTGGATATGACTATCGAAGAGGCGGCAGTGTTTTTCTCTCCCATTCCGCAGATTGCGCGTAAAATGCAGACGCTTTTATCGGTTGGATTGGGGTATGTAAAACTGGGGCAATCCGCGCTTACGCTCTCCGGCGGAGAGGCGCAAAGGGTAAAACTGGCTCTGGAACTGTCAAAACGCTCTACAGGCAGAACTCTTTATATCCTTGACGAACCGACCACAGGGCTTCATTTTGCCGATGTTAAACAAGTAATGGCTGTTATTCAACGCTTGGTAGATCAGGGAAATACCGTTATAATGATAGAGCATAATCTTGATGTTCTTTTGCAAGCCGATCATATTATCGATCTGGGACCGGAAGGCGGAGACAAGGGCGGAGAAGTTATCACTACAGGGACACCGGAACAGGTTGCCGGGTGCAAAAGTTCATATACGGGGTTTTATATAGCAGAAATGCTTAAAAGAAACAGGAAGAAATGAAAACAATGCTTGCGAAAAACAATTACAAACACTCTTCTGTTTCATTATTAAAAAAAATCTTTTTATTTCTTTTTCTGCTTTTCTGTATTCTACCTGTTTTCGCGGATGATGATGATGGTGACGAATATGAAGAAGAGGAAGTTGAAGTAAAACAGACTGAACCTGTTTCCAGAATTTCAGCGCAGGAAAGACAGCGTATCGAAATGGAAATAAGAACATCAACATTGGGCGAACTTGCACAATGGTGCCGCTCGCTCGGTCTTCCGCAAAGCGGCACAAGAGCAGAGCTTTCAAAACGAATAAGCGATCATTTTAAACTGCCTGAGTCAGAAGATCAGCCCTCGGCAAACCAAAAAACAATTACGATTAAAAGCGCTCAAACAACAGAATATTTTACGATAGACGCAGTAAATGAAGATTATGCGCGTTTAAAGGGAGATGTTTCAATCAGTTTAAAAGACGGAGAAACAGTCCACGAAATAAGCGCAAATGAAATACTTTTTAACAGGACAAGGAATATAATAACAGCCAAAGGAAAGGTTGAGTACAAAAAAATAGATAAAGATAAAACAGAAACTTTCCGCGGGGAAAATATAAAAGTTAACATAGACGACTGGTCAAGCATTTTCCTGGACGGAAGTTCTACCCTGGAAAGCGACGGTTCTGCGTATCTTTTTTCCGGGCAGGTTATTTCACGTACAGGAGATGATGTTACAATACTCAGAAATGCAAGAATATCAAGCGCGGGGAGCGAAGAGCCGTTTTGGTCAATAAACGCTTCCAGGCTCTGGCTTCTTCCGGGTTCTGATTTTGCGATTTTTAACGCGGTTTTAAAAGTAGGAGAAATACCTGTTTTATATATTCCATTTTTCTTTTTTCCCACAGACGAAATTGTTTTTCATCCGGTGCTTGGATACCGCAACAGAGAGGGCGGTTTTATACAGACAACCTATTATATTTTAGGACGTCCCAAAGCAGACTCTTCTGATTCCAGTTCTCTTAGCAGGATTCTAGGCAATTCAAACGACATGGAAAAAGAACAGCACGGATTATTCCTTCGCAGCACAGGAAAAAAAGCGGTTAGCAAAACAGAAGTAAGCCTAAAAGCCATGCTGGATTATTATGTTAACCTTGGAGTATATGCGGGTTTAGATCTCTTAACGCCCAGAACAGGAATTTTAAACGCGATAGATTTTACTTTGGGATTAGGTTTTTCCAGAACTATCTTTCATAATTCATCAACCGGAGCTTACACCCCGTACGCGCCGGATTATGACGGTACCTTTGACTGGAATACGTCCAAATTTCTTTTCTTTCAGGTTCCGTTCCGTTACAGAATGAGATTAAGCACCGGTATCAGCGGAAGATACGGCGGGCTTTCATTGTTGTTTCCATACTATTCCGATCCTTACGTAGACAGGGATTTTCTGGATCGCGCGGAAAGCATGGATTATATCAGTATGCTCCAGCAGGGCGCGGCGATTGATCCTGCTACCTCTGCGCAAAATGAAATTCAATCATATCAATGGCAAATCAGCGGAAGCATAAATCCCCAGTTACCCAAACTTGCTCCGTTCATTTCCAGATTATCAATTTCCAATATCTCCATGACACTGGGTTTCGGCACCATGAGATCAAATCCCACAGACAGAGTTATAAACAGTCAGGACCCCGGTATCTTTTTTTACGCGCCGGATAAATTAACACTCTATAGTATATCAGGCTCTGTCTCCGGCACCCCTTTAAATCTTGGCAATACTACAGCCAGAACAACAAGAACACCGGATGCTCCTGTAGAAGACCCTTTAAAAAATATAGGCATACCCATTTCTCCATGGCCTGAAAATGAAGCAGAAGCGGCGGCAGCTGCAGCAGCGGCGGCGGCAGATCCTTTAACGCCTCCTGTGTTAAGACAGACTTTTACATTACCCAGAACAGGAAATATACGTTTTAGCATTGATTACCAGTTTTCTCCTACAAGTTCTTCTGAACTTCAATTTATAAACAAAAACTGGAGAACAGTAGACGATATTGATTATTCCGATGTTCAATCGATCAGAACAAGCGTCAGCGGAAACGCAAGTATAAATATCCGAATGGATCACTCAACA
Source organism: Treponema sp. (assembly GCA_009784975.1). Lineage (GTDB taxonomy): Bacteria > Spirochaetota > Spirochaetia > Treponematales > Breznakiellaceae > WQXQ01. The sequence continues at coordinate 9,208 of WQXG01000025.1, read as the reverse complement.
GGAATATTTACCAACACTGTATCTTTAACGGGCAGCGGTACATACAGGGATATTTATCTTTACGATGATGCTTTTACAAGCTCAAGCGGAGAAGTTGATACTGATACAATGAGACGGCTGCGAAGACAGGAGTTTGCCCAGACATCATATACATCTTCCTATTCTTACACCGGCAGATTTCAGCCATTTTTTGACAACCCGATATTCCGCCAGTCAAGCCTTCAATATTCATTCAGAGGTACTTTGGTAAGATCTAAAGCTTACAATGAAAACGACAGCCCGCATGGTCCTGAACTTACTCCCCAATGGGGCTCATGGGTAAAAGAAGAAAGAAAAGACGGCGTTGATATTTACGGTCTTAACAGCCATCAGCTTTCCGCGAATATTTCCGCAAACATTATGGACAAAAACCAATCCATAACAGTCAGCGCGAATCTGCCTCCTTTGGATGAATTAATTTCTACAAGCGGCTCATTCAGATTCTGGATCACGGAAACAGGCGTAAGTTTCCGCATGGAAAGACTTACCGCTGTCAACACACAATTCCCGGATAAAGAAGAAGGCGATTGGATATTCAGGCCTATAGAAATAAGGGAAACGCTGAGATTCGCCAACATTGGATCATTATCGTTTAACATGACAATTGATCCGGAAAGTGATTTTGAAATTACCAGAATAAACTCGTCATTGTCATTGTGGGAACTAAGGGTAAATTTCTCCGCTATCAAAGTTGCCAAATCCAGATTTGTTTTTAATGACGAAAACGATCATACGCGGGGCGGAGAATGGAAAAGCGAGGGGGAACCTTCCCTGAATCCAAACAGGCTGCAAATATCATACGGCAAATCATTCAGAAATATAGAAATAATAAGAAACCGTTTTAATATGAATTTTAGCTTTAATACTTCGCTTGATTTTAATCTCCAGCGATATACCGATTCCAATTTCCAGTTTACCATGAGTTTATCAGCCAGAATAACCGGGCTTCTTGAGTTAACATTGTCTTCAACATCAGATAACTCTGTTATTTTCAGGTACTTTAAAGACTTTCCCGGAATGGCGGATTTAACGCATATGTATATTGACGGACCCCAGAACAACCTGTTTATAGATTTAATTGACTCGTTTAACTTTTTTGACGAATCCAAACGGCGCAGATCCGGCTTTAAACTGCAAAGCCTGAACCTTCAGGTTAACCATTTTCTGGGAGACTGGACTGCGACATTAAGCATAAGAATGTACCCGTACAGAAGCACCTCTACAGAGCCGTTCAGGTTTACTTCAGATATTTCCTTCCTGGTTCAATGGAAACCAATAACAGAAATTAAAACGGACATTAAATACGACGGCAGAACAGAAAAATGGACTGTGGAATAAGCTACTGTAAGCAGCCGGCTACTGTAGACAGCCGTCTACTTGACGGGCTGAATTATTGAGGTATAGAATTAGAAAAGAGGTTTTTTTGGAGGACGGAATAACTATAGCTTTTGATGACAGGGAATTACTTTCAGGGATTTGCGGCGCAAATGACGGGAATCTAAAAATAATTGAAAGTTCCCTTGGCGGATACATTACGGCAAGAGGCAATGAAATTCACTTTGAAGGAGAAGCATCCGCTGTTGAACGTTTTAAGACGATGATTGACAATCTGGTAACTGCGGTAAAAGAAGGAGATGAACCTTCTCCCGATTATATCCGCACCCTGGCAGGGGATTTTTCATCCGGCGAAAAGGGAGTTTTCCGCGATTCTATGATCCAGATACCCCATGGCTTTAAAAGGGTATATCCGCGCAGTAAAAACCAGGCTTTATATATACAGGGAATGAGAGAAAACGAAATCTGTTCCTGCATAGGACCTGCGGGAACCGGCAAAACCTACCTTGCTATCGCCCATGCTCTTCAAATGCTGTTATCAAAAAAAATGCGTAAACTGGTGCTTACCCGTCCTGTAGTAGAAGCAGGTGAAAATTTGGGCTTCCTCCCCGGAGATCTTGCCCAAAAAATCGACCCCTATCTAAAACCGCTCTACGACGCGATGGAATCTCTTGTCCCCTTCGATGTAATTAACAGAATGGAAGACACAAGAGCGATAGAAATCGCCCCTCTTGCCTACATGAGAGGACGAAGTTTAAATGACTGCATGGTAATTCTGGACGAAGCCCAGAATACAACCAAAGAACAAATGAAAATGTTTTTAACAAGAATAGGAAATGGGACGCGGGCAATCATTACAGGGGATACAACCCAGATTGATCTGCCGCGCAAATCCGATTCAGGGCTTTTGCATGCCCTTGAAATCCTGAGAGGCATTGAAGATTTAAGCTTTTCTTTTCTGCACACGTGCGATGTCGCGCGCAATCCGCTCATAAAAAAAATAATACAGGCATACAATGAAAGAGAAACGTGAACCCTTTATAGCAAAGTTAAAAAGAACCATCCCTGTTATGCTTCGCCGCCTGCGCTCAGGTCCGAATATTTTCAGCATTGTATTATGCATCATTACTGCCGGCGTTATACTGGGCAGCAGATACAGTGAAGGTATAGAAAATCCATTTGATTTTGCGGGCTCTATTTTACTTATACTTTTAATTTACATACTTTATCTTATTATACGCCGGCCTGTAATTTTCGGCAGAGAAATGAATAACAGCGAACGTTATCTGCTCTCATCTCTTGCCGGCTCCTACATAATCGGCTCCGTATTGTTAAACAACCTCTCCCCCGGCTCGGAAGGCTTCCCCGTATCCCTTGCCGTTCCCACCGCTCTTTTTATAATGCTGCTTGCGGTATTTTTGGGGAAACGCCCCGCAATGATTATGGCTCTTGCCCTGCCGCTAGGCGCATTCCTGGCGGGAGCATTCGACAGCCACTCCTATATAATTGCGCTTGTTTCAGGAGCAGCAGCCGCTGTCCTTCATAATGCAAACCCTTCCCGCGCGCAGAACAGAATGAGCCTTATAAAAGCCGGGCTTGTAATAGCCGCGGCAAACTGCGCTGCGACAGTGATAATTCTGCTCATCAGAAAAGCCGCATTCTATGACTTCTCTGCCCTTTTATTCTGGGCATCATTAAACGGCATAATCTGCGGAATGTTAACAATAGGTTTCCTGCCGCCTCTTGAATATGCCCTGAACGCGGTTACCCCTTTCAGGCTTATGGAACTGTCGGATCTGAATGCTCCGATCCTTCGCAAACTTTTTACAACGGCTCCGGGAACCTACAGCCATTCGTTAATGGTAGCAAACCTTGCGGAGCAAGCCTGCCAGGACATCGGAGCGAATCCTCTTCTTGCGCGTGTCGGCGCTTATTACCATGATATCGGAAAAATGGAAAACCCGTCCTACTTTGTAGAAAACCAAACAGATCACAACAGACATGATGAAATTGCGCCGCGTCTTTCCGCGACCATCATCCGCTCTCATGTAAAACTTGGCGTGGAAAAAGCGCACAGTCTTGGGCTGCCCAAAGATGTAATATCAATTATTTCCGAACATCACGGTAATTCAATAATTTCCTGGTTTTATAACAAGGCGACAGAACAAACCGCGCCGGAAGGAAAACCCGTAACTGTAAATTCCGAAGATTTTTCCTACCCCGGAAGCCCGCCCCGCTCAAAAGAATCCGCTATTGTAATGCTTGCCGATATCACAGAAGCCGCCGTAAGAACTTTAACCAAACCCACACCGGGAAAAATGGAAAAATTTATCCAGCAGCTTTTTCAGGCAAAAATCGATCACGGGCAATTATCAGAATCTGCCCTGTCTTTCTGCGAACTGGAAATAATTAAAAAAGCGTTTGTAAGAGTGCTTGCCGGATATTATCATTCAAGAATCGAATATCCAAAACAAGAGATAACATGATGAATAATATACAAATTACCGCGCAGGAAATCCCTATGCCCTCTTACAGCGGCTCCATAATTGATTACGCGCTGAAAGTTCTGGATGAAATAAAAAGGAACAACTGGGAATTATCCATCCTTTTATGCGATGACAGGACAATAAAAGAGCTTAACAATCAATACCGGAATAAAAATGAGCCTACAGATATACTTTCGTTTAATCTGGGCGAAACAATACAGGATACTTATCTGCCCGGAGACATCGTAATATCGCTGGATACCCTGCGGGAAAATGCCGATTTTTTTAAAATACCGCAGGATGAGGAGTTACGCAGACTGATAATTCATGGTATCCTGCACTTAGACGGAATGGAGCATGAAACGATAGAACCAAATGAGCCCATGCTTTTATTACAGGAGGAGATACTGAACAAGCTTAAAAACCAACATATAATACCGCCGGGAGGAGAAAGTTGAAAGCAAACCCAGCCCGAGCGCCTTTTCAGTTAAACCCAAAAGCAATAAAAGAACTGGAAGAAGATCAGCAGGAGATGATCAGGGGTGTCGTGGAATTATCGGATACAACGGTAAAGGAAGTGATGGTTCCCCGCACAGACACTGTTTTTCTTTCCGCATCCGCATCCAAAGAAGAGCTGCTTGAATGTATCTGCGAAAGTGAACATTCGCGTTTTCCCGTATATCAGGACACTGTAGACAATGTAATCGGCATCCTGCATGTAAAGGATGTATTAAAAGCGCTCATTAGCGATAAACCTTTTAATATTAATGAACTGGCAAGAAAACCTTTTTTTGTACCGGTTTCAAAACATATTGATGATCTTTTGCGCGAACTGCGCCGCAAAAAAAACCACATTGCCATAGTAGTGGATGAATACGGCGGAGTATCCGGCATTGTTTCCATGGAAGATATAATCGAAGAAATAATCGGGGATATACAGGACGAGTTTGATCACGAAACCGATGATGTTGTGGTACTTGGCGAAGGCTCCTGGCTCTGCGATGCCAGAGTAAACCTGGAATTCCTTGCGGAAGAAACCAACATCGATCTGCCTGTGGGTGATTTTGACACACTCGGCGGCTTTGTTTTTGACCTGTTCGGGAAAATACCCGTTAAAAACGAAAAGATCGTATACAAAGACTATGATTTTATAGTTCAGGACATGGACGGCCATAAAATCAATTCGATAAAAATCGTAACGCACAAAAAGGTTTAGTTGTTTATAAATTGGGGGGGACTATGATTTTATTTGAAAGAACATCTCGCAGAGACGCTGAGGCGCAGAGATCGCAGAGAATATTAAGAAAGAGGGAACCGCTTTTTCCCTTTTCTGCGTCCCCTTCAAACCTTCGGTTTGCGGTCCGCGAGAAAATATTCCAATTATTTTTTTTAATTATATTATTACTTCTTCCGATAGCGCTGGAGGCGCAGACGGCGGCGGTTTTTTTTGAACGGGGTAAAAGCCACATGGCTAACGAAAACTGGTACTCCGCGGTCGAGGCTTTTCTTGAATGTTTAAGGATCAACCCCGCCCATGCTGAGGGAACTGCCGCTTTAGCCGAATGTTACTATGAACTGGCAGAATTCGACGAAGCGCTAAACTGGGTAAGAAAAGCAAGACAGCTCTCCCGCGCCAATATGTCTGTGGCAAACCTGGAAGTTTTCACCCTCATCGCGCTAGGCCAGCTGGATGCGGCATCGGCTCTTGTATCACAAATCCTTTCAAGAGAACCTTACAACAGGGAAGCTCTCTTTGCAGCCGGAGAACTTGATATCGCGAGAAACAAACCGTCCGAGGCGATACTTCGTTACCGTGAAGCAGTCCGCCGCTACCCCGACGATCGCAGATTATTAATTTCTCTTGCGCTTGTTCTTGTTTCCATGGGTGACGGTGAATCTGCCATCCAGTACATTAATAGCGCTCTTACGCAGCACCCGGAAGATTACCGTGTTTTTTATTACGCCGCATATATCTATTCACAAAACGGAAGGCTAAGCGAGGCTATCCGCTACGCGCAGCGCGCCCTCCACCACAGACCGGGTCATGAACCAACTCAGGTACTGATGGCAACATTGCGTTACCGCAACGGTGAATATGAAGAAGCGGCGCGTCTTTGCGACATAGCAATAGCCGCCGACAGAAACAACATGAGCGCGTGGTATTTAAAAGGATTGTCCTTTGTAAGAATGAGACGCACCGCAGAGGCAATAACAGTTTTTTCCAACGCTCTGGCAATTAATGAAATGGATGAATTTATCCGCGCTGCCCTGGAAGAAACCCTTATCACATCCACCAATCTGGAAGATCCCCGCCGCGCAAGATGGGCAACATGGCATTTTAACAGGGCAAGAAGTTTCCGCCAGCGCAATTTAATTGAACAGGCGCTGTTTGAATATCAGCGCGGCTTAAGGCTAAATCCTTTTGCCAGAGACAGGCGCGAGTATGCCGAGATTCTAAGATTACAGGGCTACCCTGCCCGTTATCTGGAAGAACTGCGTTTTCTGCAGGATCAGGGCATAGCGGATCGTTCACTTAATGACGCGGTAGAAACCTACAGTTCTCTTCTTTCCAATGCCCTGTTCAGGCAGTGGCAGGTAAACCCGACAGAAATAATCGAACGTCACTGGAAAGTAGCCGTCTTTTCCATGGCAGGTCAATCAAGTTTTTATCATGCCGATGCGGGCACAGTTGCGGCAGGGGTTATTCGTGATTTATTGGTACATAACCGCAATATAATGCCCATGAATCTTGAATTACGCCAGGCTACATTTTCCCAGAGTTTCAGGCAGGCAAGAGAAGCAGGCGCCGATTATTTTATGCTGGTTTCCGTAACAGAAAATGAACGTGATATCGCGATAAAAGCCGAACTTTTTGTAGGAAGAACAGGTTCTCCTGCCGGAACATTTTACACTTACCGTACCGGCACAGACAGATTGCGTGATGCATCCCGCGGGATAGTAAGCCAGCTTTCATCATCTATGCCGTTAAGAGGAAGGCTATTAATGCGCAGACAGGGACAGGCGCTTATTAATAAAGGAAGAGCCGATGGTATTCAGCAGGACGCAGTTTACGATGTAGTAAAGCGCGGGCGGCCGCAGACAGCGAATGAAGGTTTAGCACTTGTCTACTCAAACGATGAACTGGTCGGTAAACTTACAATTACCAATGTTGATGAAGAGATAGCAATTGGTTCTTTGGCACGGTTTGGTTTCTTTGATCGCATAGAACCCGGAGACGAAATTATACTACAGCCTGAAAAAACAACAAGACAGACAGAGAGCGCGGCAAATCCTGAATTACGCTCCCTATTGCGCACATTACGGTAATAAAAAAGAAAGTCTTTTTAAGCGCCTTTTTTTGCGCCGTATCTTGCAAAAAGTTCATGTATACTCTGGATACCAAGTTTTCTGTACAGGTTTTTCATGTGAAAAAGAACGGTATAATAACTAACCTTCAATGTAAAGGCAATTTCTTTGGGAGACACTCCTTCAAGAAGCATTGTAAATATTTCCTGTTCTCTTCCCGTAAGATTCAAACTGTCCTTAAGATTAATTGCTTCTGTATGTTCAAGTGATTGTGAATATTTCGCGACATCCTGCAAACGGATACCGTCTGTCCAGTCAACTTCAAACAGCTTTTTTTGTATAAGCGGAATCAGCAGGAAGCAGGCGGAACATAAAACAAGCACAATGCCAAGCGCAAGAAGATGATTTGAACCTCCAAAACTTACAAATGCCTGCGAAAGTATCCCGGAGATAATAAAATATTCAATAAAAAAGATAAGGCAGTATAATCTGAACATTTTGATGGATCTGCTTCGTCTTATTACCCATGCGCACAAATAATAAATAATAATGTAGCCTAAACCGTCACCCAGACCATAAAAGAGCGAACCTGTAAATTGAGCTGCCTGTGAATCGTAAATGAGGATACCAAGCCCAAAAAGAGAAAAGACAAGGAACATGAGCCATATATACATAGCGTTAAGGTTGCTCATCAGCATAATAATAATTATTAATGCAATGGATATAAAAGAACCAAGCCCGTAAGGCAGACTGTAAACAATTTTTTCTGCCCATTCAATATGATTGATCATGCACATTATCGTATAATAAACAATATCCAGGCCTATTACAAAAGGAGCGCCTGAACCTTTGCCGTCCTCTGCCGTATCTTTGTGCCCGTCAAGTTTTTTCCTGCAGCACAGGAAAACAATAACAAGGTAGGCAGCCATTACAATCACGCCGCCCCATACTTTTCCTATTGATTGAACTATCGGATACGCCCGCCATATTGTATAATAAAATCCATAATAGAATGTTATTATGGACATACCCAAAAGCCGTTCTATGTTGTTTAGCTCAAAACAGAACAAAGAAAAAGCGCAAGCGGCGCATATTCCGTTTAATAACTGAAATGCCATGAACACCGATAATTTCGCAATGTCGTCTGTTAACAGCAGCTGGAAAGGAAGCAAAAGCGCGCTGCAAATGGCAGCCAGACGAAGAAGCACAAGAATAAACCGCCTTGGAACAAAAACCAAAACAAGCCAGCCGATTCCAAGCGGATAAAGCATCAGGTCATAAGACTGTAAACCTGCCAGCTCTATACCCAAATCGAAATAACGCAAATCTCCCAAAATGACAGAAAGCGGAAAAAGAAGAAGAACAGGCCAATAATCCTTTCGTATATTTCTTAGCGCAAGTTCATCGCGGATTTTAACAAATTTTACTATACTTTCGCCAAGCTTTGAGAAACTAAACATCGGCTCATTTCCTAACTTCATCTAAAATTCCGTTTTCCTTCCTGTTTTTGTTTCCCAATCGCCGGTACATGAAGCCCTCAGCGAAAGCGCCAATTCCCATAAATAGCAAATCCATAAAATCAAATGTTCCGGGTATTTTATCTGACAACTGGCTTATTTCAAAAAAAGCTCCAATTATATAGAAACATATTACATATACTTTTTGTTCTTTAAGCCGATAAAACCAGATAAATCTTAACAGCAAAATCCCCGATACAAACCATAACATATCAGGAATGTTGTATTTTAATATATCAGAAAATATTGATGGTGTCAATTTAATAAAGACAGTTTTGGTAAAATCTAGACCCGGGATCCATTTTAAAATGAAAAAATCGCTTAAATCCCTGAATAAAAGGTATATCAAAATACCTAAAACAAGAGTAAATAGCGAGAATAAGCCGTAAAATACCCTTATTTTTGTTGTGCCCACGCTGAACTTGCCGAATTAGACCAAAGCTTATAAGGTGGTATTACCAATGCTCAGGAGGGAAAGATGGGCAAAAGAAAAAGGTATACTGCCGAAGAGAAAATAAAGATTCT
>WQXG01000024.1 GCA_009784975.1 Treponema sp. | reverse complement strand
GGGATTAATGGTACTTTGATGTTCAACAAGAATTACCAATTTGCCATTTATCTCGAAAGATATGTCATTATATAAATCCAAGTACAGCACATTTTCCAATGTGGTAATGGAAACCGGGGTATCTGGAGGAAGAGTAACTCCCTCCAGAGCGCAGTACAACTCCCTCAATAAATCGGGGTTGTCGAACAAGGTCGTAAAAACGCTGCTCTTAAAGTTTCTGTTAGTATGCATGAGCACCTCACAAAGATTAAAATAGAACTTCACAAGAAAGTTCAGCTATATATGGCGCACAGATGCACTAGCCGCGTTTTCGCGGCGTATATAATAATTTTCCTTAAGCTCGCCGACCGGTAAGGGAGGCATGCGTGGTGCTTGACCGAGAATTGAGAAATTTGAAAATATTTTTAAATTTTACAGAAATATTACTACACAAATGTTTTTTTCGTGAAAAGGCTGCTACCGTTTGAGAAAATTGTTAAATCACAGTCCGCTTCGTACAGGCGCTCACGGCAGCGGGATCAGAAAAAACATCTTACGAAATTCCTCGCTGAAGAGACCGAGCGCAGCGAGAGGCTCGTAAGCGAACTCCTGAGTGGTTTTTTCTGAGCCCGCTGCCGTGAGCGCCTGTACGGAGAGGAATTGGGTTCTAACACTTATAGATATAAAGCAGTAGCAGCTACCGGAATTATTTGCTACAATAAACCATGAAACACTGCCCATGCGGCTCCAGCCGCGAATATTCCGCCTGCTGCGAACAATATATCAGCGGTAAGGCAAAAGCCCCCACTGCCCAGGAGCTCATGCGAAGCCGGTATTCGGCTTATGCGGAGCATGAGATCGACTATATTATCAATACCTGTGTGCGCCGAGGTGACAAGGATATTGATTATAAATCCACGCGTGATTGGAGCGAGAAGTCAAAATGGCTGGGGCTTAAAATCATTTCGGTGGAAAAAGGCGCCGTTACAGATACCGAGGGGACAGTTGAGTTTGAGGCAACGTACGAACGTGACGGATTAAGAGATGTGCACCATGAGACCGCGGTTTTTAAAAAGGAAAATGATGAATGGCTTTATTTAGAAGGTAATATTTCTGTTCGTACTATAGTGCGTTCATCGCCGAAAACCGGTCGTAATGAACCTTGTCCATGCGGCAGCGGGAAAAAGTTTAAACATTGCTGCGCGCGGTAGTTCGGGTCATTTTGATGCACACCAGTTTAAAGCATTGGTTAACAATCGCTGGAAATTAGGGTTTAGCCACATATTAAGATTATGTCCCGGCGTTAAGACGCAGACGCGCCCTTTGCCTTGTGTTCGTGCAAAACCGGCGGGTGTATTGTGGTGCTGTGAATATGATGATATAAGAATTTCAGCATCGATTATTTCGATTCTGTAATGTTCGTCTGTTTCGCAAAAACTCTCGATACCTTCTGTTACAGGATGCGGTTTTGCAGGCTGGATTGTAACAGGACATATGTCGGGATGATCCAAAAAGCGGCAGCCTGTCAATTGTTCAAGATTGACAATTCCGCTGTGAACAACAGTAAGCCCGCCTCCGGCTTCGACATAATCGGCTAAAACTTTTTGTACTGATTGACTGTCATCCATCCTGCAAAAAAGCACGGCGGGATATTGATGTAATATTTGCGGCGAAAAATCAGAGGTGATAATATCAAATTGAAACCCGTGAAGAGGGGTTATGCCGCCGGCAGGCACTTGCTGCGGATGCCACTGATCCCCGCATAGAAGTAATATCTTCATATCTCATGCTAGCCTAAAATTTTTCTTTTTGCTATAATAACAATATGCTGGATTATAAATTTATCGCGGAAAATCTTACGGCGGTAATGGCAAATATTGCCGATCGCTTTATGAAAGCCGATGCCGAACTGGTGGCGCGGCTTTACAGTAAACGGACAGAACTCACTACCAATCTGCAATCGCTGCAGCAAAAGAGAAATGCCAATGCCGATTCAATGAAAGGGAAAGTGCTGGATATAACACAGCGAAGCGCGCTTATTGACGAAGGGAAAAAGCTTAAAGAAGAGATTACTCTGGCTGAAACAGCTCTTGCGGCTGTAGAAGAAGAGCTTTTAAGAGAGGCGCGCAAGATTCCCAATATGGCGCATCCTGATGCTCCGGTTGGCAAAGAAGACAGTGATAATCCGGAAATAAAGCGTGTAGGAGAGCCTACTGTATTTAATTTTGAACCTGCCGACCATGTAAAACTTGGGCAGGATCTTGATATAATCGACTTTGATTCCGCGACAAAGGTGTCAGGCACCAAATTTTACTATTTAAAAAATGAGGGTGTCTATCTTGAACTTGGTCTTATCCGTTATGCGCTGGATATTCTGCAGAAAAAAGGGTTTACCCCTTTTATAACTCCTGATATTGCCCGTGAGGAAATCCTTGAAGGTATTGGTTTTAATCCGCGCGGAGCAGAGTCCAATGTGTATACCCTTGAAGGTGAGGATACTTGTCTTGTGGGAACTGCCGAAATTACTTTGGGCGGTTATTATTCCAACAGCATTCTTCCAAGGGAAAAACTGCCGCTTCGTATGGCAGGGCTTTCCCACTGTTTCAGGCGTGAGGCGGGAGCGGCAGGTCAGTTTTCCAAAGGTCTTTACCGTGTTCATCAATTTACAAAACTGGAAATGTTTATCTTTTGTCTGCCCCAGGAATCAGACAAATTCCATGAAGAGCTGCGTTTAATAGAAGAAGAAATATTTGAAGGTCTTAATATTCCGTTTCGCGTGGTGGATACCTGCACAGGCGATTTGGGAGCGCCTGCTTATCGCAAATGGGATTTGGAAGCATGGATGCCGGGACGTAATGGCGGAGAATGGGGCGAAGTGACATCTACATCGAACTGTACAGATTATCAGGCGCGCAGGTTGAATATCCGCTTTAAGGATTCAGACGGTAAAAATAAATTTGTTCATATGCTGAATGGAACCGCAATCGCAATTTCCCGCGCAATTATCGCGATTCTGGAAAATTTTCAGCAGGCGGACGGCACTGTGCGAATCCCAAGGGCGCTTGTTCCTTATTGCGGTTTTGACTCAATAAAAAAGAAATAATTAATTTATTATCCCAATTCGTATGCCGCCGTATCCCCCTGTGCGGTGTCCCTGTGTCCAGACACCTGCAATTAATGAAAAAAACAGATTGGAAGGCGGCGGGAAAAAATGCGCTTCAGCTCCCGCAAGAAATTTTAAATCCAGGTTGTTTTTTCTAAAATCCAATTCACATCTTGCGGAGATGCCGGTATTAATCCGGCTGCCTTTGTAAAGGACGCCTGCGCCAAGAAGCAGCGATGGGGTTAAACCTTCGGGACCATGCCAAAAAAAGGCAGGGCATAAAATTATTGAGAAATTTGAAAGTTCAAGAGAGAAAGGCGAGTAGAAACCAATGCCGCGATCCGGATATGTTTCGCTCATCCATGAATAGGAGATGCCCGCTGCAAAGGATATAATGTCATTATTAAAAATATTGAATTTTGCGGATCCTGATATGCCCCAGACTGTAAAAAGCGTTTGGTTTTTTAAGTATGGATTTATATTAAATGATGTTGTTAATTCCAGCCGGTTAACAGGTGATATTCTCATGTTAATTTTAAACGGAAAGCCGAAGTCCTCGGGGAAACCGGGGGGACACCTTCCAATTAAAATACCGGCATCAAATTGATAGCTTCCTGGCGGAAGCACATGGGGCATTGGCGTATATATGAGACCGGATATATTGCTGTCCAGAGACAGAGGAATTATATTGGATGAATAATTAATATGAGCTTCCAGTTTTAATACATCTTCCTGTGCCAAATCTGATTTTATAGATACGGTGTATACGCCTTTAGGAAGCGGATTGCCGCCTGAGTCTCTGCCGTTCCATGTTATATGCTGAAGCCATGTATCAAAAACGCCAAGTACCCTGTTAAATATTTCTTCGCCGCCGCTGTTTGTAATTGTGATTTCCGCGGTGCCGGGAGAAGTTACTTCAAAATAAAGATCTGTTTCTCCGAGCTTGCCGGGGTTTAACGGGTTAAATCGTCTTCGGCTTAGAGAAGCATTTCCAATTTTAAATTGAGCTGGTTTCATAATAATATCTATTGTTTTGCTTTCACCATCCGTTACCAAAACGGAGACAGATGTTTCTTCCCAGCCAAAGGAGCGCACTCTTATTGTACGCAATCCTGCGCTCAGGTTTAACGTGTTATCTTCAAAGGAAGAGGTTTCGTCTGATACAATCTGCGGATTTAGCAAAAGCCATTCGGGACTGTCAGGATCTCTTATAACATTTACCTGAACAAAACCGCGTTCTTCTTCCATTGTAATGGAAGCGACGATTCGGCTGGAGTTAAAAAGCGTTGTTATAAAGTTTTTGTCTCTGTATCCGTCCCTGCTTAATTTTATATGATATTCACCTTGAGGAAAATTTGTAAAAGAAGCAGGTGTTCTCCCGCGTTCTATTCCGTCAATAAAAATTCTCACCCCCGGCGGGTTGGTATTTATTACAAACCCTGTGCCTGCGGTTTCTTCAAAACTATCAATGGCAAAAAGAATTGAAGGGCAAAGGAGAAGCAGAAAAATATATATGTAATTTTTATTCACATCATTATTCTAATGCAGATTTACATTTTAAGTAACCTGGCGCTTCGCCTGGCGCTTCGCCTGGCGCCTCGCCTGGCGCCTCGCCTGGGGGCACCCCTGTTGATTCATGGATTTTCCGGCAGCCTGCCGTTTTCCCGGTAACTCCACCATTTGGTTTCTGAAAAGATAATGTGATCCACAAAATGAAGTCCCAAAAGACGCGCCGACATAAGGAGGCGATCCGTTATTTCATCATCTTCCGCGGAGCTGACAAGCTGGCCTGACGGGTGATTATGGGCAACGCAAAAAGCGGCGGCTCTGTCCTGAATCAGGTCTGCGAAAACTTCCCTTGGGTGAACGATTGTTTTGTTAACAAGTCCAATCGTTACTACCCTTACAGCGAGCACTTCATGGGCGCCGTTCAGTGAAAGGCTTATAAACCGCTCCTGTTTACGGTCGGCATAATGACGCACTAAAGTGAAGATGTCCGCGGGCTGTTTAATACGTGCCAAAAAAGCGCCGTATCGTCTTCTGCCGAATTCCAGCATTGCCGCAACCGCGCATGCTTTGGCTTTCCCAATCCCTGACAGCATGGAGATTTCCCTTGCGGATGGAATATCCTTCTTTTTATCCAGAAGACCAAGTAAATCGCCTGCAAGTTTCTTTACATTTTTCCCCTTAATACCCGTATTCAGTAATACTGTCAAAAGTTCCCTGTCGGAAAGATTTGCAGGTCCATGCGTAAACAATTTTTCCCGGGGCCGCTGTTCGGGCGCCACGTTGGAAAATGTCTTTGATTTTTTCTTTTGTTTCATGTATATATATGGCGCGCAGATGCGTGGTGCTTGACCGAGAATGAATATTTTTTTTAAAATTGCCGAAAATAATATATGAAAAATCTTATTTTAATAATTTTAGTGCTTTTTTTCGCTTTTTCCTGCGTTGGGCTTCCGCCAGAAACTGAAAATATAGCACCACAAAAGCCTCAAGCTCCTATTTATATTATGAGTACGGGAAGGGTAAGCGCCGCCAATTTGGCTCTTTTTCTTATGCGGAACAACCCCAATCTAGATGAACATTATTCGCATTCTCTTGCAATAATCTATACCGAAGAAGCGGCTTTTGAGGGAGTAAATCACGATATTGCTTTTGTTCAAATGTGCCTTGAAACGGGCTATTTGCGTTTCGGCGGAGATGTTAAACCTGAGCAGAATAATTTTGCGGGTCTTGGAGCTGTGGGTAACGGGGAGCCGGGGCTTTCTTTTCCCGATGTTCGTACCGGTGTGCGCGCTCAAATTCAGCATTTAAAAGCTTACGGGTCGCAGGAGCCGTTAAGGGGAGAACTGGTTAATCCCCGTTTCAGGTTTGTTCAGAGGGGGATAAGTCCTACCTACGAAGGGCTTGCGGGAACCTGGGCTGTCGACAGGCAATATGCTGATAAAATCAAGGCGATTTTGGAAAGTCTATATGATTTTTCCTGGTAATATGGTTTCGCCTTCGGCTTACCTAAGTCATAGACTGTTCTTTAATTTTATGTTATATTTGTAGTAATGAGTAAATCCAAATCTTTTCAAGTTGACCAAAAAGTGGTCTATCCGAGTCAGGGTGTCGGAGTAATTAGGGAAATCGTTCAAAAAAAATTTAAAGAAGCCAAGATACCTTATTATATTATTTATATAGAAGTTACCGACATGACAATTATGGTTCCGGTTGATAAAGCATTGGAGCTTGGCATTCGTTCTACCGTTTCCAGAGATGAGGCAATGAAAGCTCTTGATTTAATAAGCGAAGACTATGAGCCAATCCCCACAGATTGGAAGATGCGGTATCAAATGAATCTTGAGCTGCTTAAAAAGGGCAGTATCAGGGATATTGCCAGTATTGTTCGTTCCCTATACCACAGAAGCAAAGTAAAGGAACTGCCTATCATGGAGCGTAAACTCTATGATTCTGCCTTAAAACTTCTGGAAGACGAGATTTCAATTTCTCTTCGTAAATCCAAAGAAGAAGTGCAGCAAATGATTTTTTCCAGGTTGGAACTTGAATAACTGTGCCGCCGCTGTTATCCTGGCTGCAGGATCATCATCGCGCATGGGCGGGATAAAAAAAGAATTTCAATTGCTAAAAAATAATCTTACAGTGCTTGGTTCTGCTGTCAGCGCTTTTTTTGCGGCTGCATCTGTTAAAATAATTGTAATTGTTGTTCCAAAAGACGCTGAAGCTGCCGCTCGCAGCGCCCTTGCGCCTGAATTGTTTTCGTCTGATAAAAAAATTATATTTGTTATCGGAGGAGAAACAAGGCGCGCTTCCGTGTATAATGCGCTTTGTGCTCTTGCGCCTTTTAATCCATGTTATGTATTAATTCATGACGGAGCAAGACCATGGGTCAGCGTGCCTCTCATTGAAAATATAATCGGCGCTGTAAAAAAACACGGCGCTGTTATCCCGCTTCTTCCTGTTACGGATACTCCCAAGGAAATTGACGGCGGGGCAGAGGGGTTTATTATATCGCATTTAAAGAGGGCAAACGTTGGGTTTGCGCAGACGCCTCAGGCGTTTAAGTATCCTGAAATTTTACAAGCTCATGAAAAAGCGGCAAATAAAACTGATGAAGAGTTTACAGATGATGCGGAGATTTGGGGCAGATTTATAGGGCAGGTTGCGGTTATCCCCGGAGAGCAGGATAATAAAAAAATAACCTTCCCGGAGGATCTAAATTAAAATAAGAAATTTTACCACGTGGTTAATATTGATATGTGTTTTTATCATTATATCCTGTACAAGAGGCACAGCGGCTGAGGATACTGTTGTACAGCGCGGGGCGAGAGCTATGGCAATTTTGCAGACGGGGGAGTATCCGCTTTGGTTTTTGCTTTCTGAAAATGGTCCCGTTCATATTGAATCAATCGAAGATGTCGTTTTTACCACGGCTTTTGTGCCCTGGCCCTATGCTTTACATATTCGTTTTTTACAGAAAAAAAATGATGAACTTATAATGACTATAAACCGTAACGGTTTTTTTAAAATTTCGCCTAACCATGAAGAAGACCTTGTAATGTACCGTTTTTTTGAAAATGAAATCTGGCAGCATTATACGGTAGGAGGGTTTGTTTTTTACGATGATAAACCTGCCGCTCTTCTTTACAGGGATAACCGTTTTTTAACTACAGACCTTATGCAGCCGCGCCAAAGAACATGGTCATTCAACATGGATTCAAATACTGCCTTTCCGATAGAGATTCCTGTTTTGCGGCAATTTCCGCAGGAAGATGGCTGGGAAGCGGATACTCTTCGTTACGGCAGCGATGGTTTAATATATTACAGAGTTGTTAATAGGACGCTTTCTGCGTTAATGTTCCGTACAGCAAATCTTGAACAGGCAGGCGAAGCAATTTCCGCAGAAGTTTTTTTTAATTCGGCTTTTCGCAGGGGAGAAATTTCCCATCCTTCCCTGCCGCCTCTGCCCGAAGGTTTTGTGTATACAGAGATAGCTCGGGCGGGGAAGAGCCTTTTTGCCTGCTGGGAGGAGCAGGAAGATTACAGCATTGGAGCGGCAGGGTTTGTTGTGATTAGGGAACCTTAACATTTTTTTAAAAATTTGCTAAACTGATAGACATGGAAAAACTAAGGATACTAATTCCCAAGGGGAGAATATTTGACAATGTAAGCCGGTTATTTGCGGAGGCGGGGTTTCCCGTTGCTCTGGCTGACAGGACTTACCGCCCCTCGCTTGGCGCTCCCTGGCTTGATGCCAAAATTATGAAACCCCAAAATGTGGGGGAACTGCTGGAAATTGGCAGCCATGACGCTGGTTTTACAGGTATAGACTGGATTAAGGAAAGCGGCGCTGATGTTGAAGAAGCGCTCGATCTTGGTTTTGACAAGGTAAGAATTGTAGCGGCGGTTCCCCAGGATTATAATGAAGAAAAACTGCGTTCTAAAAAACTGGTTGTTGCTACAGAATATGTAAATATTTCTGAAACATGGCTTAAATCCTGCGGTTATCAATACCGAATACTGCGTACATACGGAGCGACAGAGGTTTTTCCGCCGGATGATGCCGACATGATCATCGATAATACATCTTCCGGTCAGACTCTAAAAGATAACGGCTTAAAAATAATCGGGACTTTGCTTGAATCTTCTACGCGTTTTGTCGTTTCACATTCAGCAATGAAAAACAGGGAAAAACGCAGCCGCATAGAAGAACTTGTTATGCTTTTTAAAGCAGTGCTGGACGGCCGTGAGCGTGTTATGCTGGAAATGAATATTCCAAAAGAACAATTTGAATCTTTGGCAAGCCTTCCTGCCATGAGAAGTCCCACAGTTGCAGAGCTGTTGGGTGATGCCGGCTTTGCTGTAAAGATCGCTGTTAAAAAACACGATGTTCCCGAGCTTATTCCAAAATTAAAAAAACTCGGCGCTCTTGATATTGTGGAATATGATCTGCGTAAAGTGGTGGTTTAAAAATCTGTAAAGAGGAAATAAAAATGAACAGGATTGCGGAGATTGAGAGAAAGACAAAAGAGACTCAAGTTTTTATCCGGTTGAATTTGGACGGGAAGGGGGATGCAGATATCGATTATCCTGTAGGATTTATATCTCATATGCTCAATACATTTGCGCGTCACGGTTTGTTTGATATTGAAGTGCGCGCGAAAGGAGACCTTGAAGTTGATCAGCATCATCTTGTGGAAGATACAGGCATTGTGCTGGGGGAATGTTTCGCCAAAGCGCTCAAAGATAAACGCGGCATAGTGCGAAGCGGGAGCTGCTTTTTTCCTATGGATGAGTGTCTTGCAAGAGCTTGTGTTGATATTTCCGGAAGACCTTATTTGTATTTTGACGGACAGCTTTCCGGTTCTCCCATGATTTCAACCCCCGATCACGGAACCCAGTACGATTTTCAGACAGACGTAATCGAAGATTTCTGGCAGGGTTTTGTATCTTCTGCCGGCTGTAATCTGCATCTGGAAATTCTTCGCGGCAGAAGCGATCATCATAAAATAGAAGCGTTGTTTAAAGCGGCGGCAAGAGCACTGCGCGCTGCCTGTGAATACGACAGCCGCGCAAAAGATATAATTCCCTCTACAAAAGGTATTTTGAAAGGGTTTGATACTCCTGGAGTGTTGGTATGAAAGCAAAACGGATTATTCCCTGCCTTGATGTTGATGAAGGTAAGGTTGTAAAAGGAATTAAATTTGAAGGCATTAAAGAAGTGGGCGATCCTGTGGAATTGGCGCGCAAATACAATGCCGACGGCGCGGATGAACTTGCTTTTCTGGACATAGGCGCTTCTGTTAAAAGCCGCGCTACTTTGCTTGATGTCGTAAAAAAAACAGCGGCGGAAGTTTTTATACCGCTTTGCGTGGGCGGCGGTATCCGCACCGTAGACGATATGCGCGATGTAATGAATGCCGGAGCCGATAAGGTCTCTGTCTGTACGTCCGCGCTTTTGCGTCCCGAATTACTGCGCGAAATGGCAAATGCTTTTGGGAGCCAGTCTGTAATGCTTGCTATTGACGCAAAACGTATTGAAACCTCGGACGGCCGGGGCTCCGGCAGCACTCTTCGCTGGAATGCTTTTTCCCACGGCGGCAGAAAAGACACGGGGCTGGATGCTATCGAATGGGCAATTCGCGCGGTAGAACTTGGTGCCGGTGAAATTATGCTTAACTCCATTGACGCGGACGGAACCTGCGCCGGTTACGATTTGGAGCTTACACGCCGGATAATAAATGCCGTTTCGGTACCTATAATCGCTTCCGGAGGAGCGGGCACTCTTGAGCAGATTGCGCAGGTTTTAATGGGCTCAGCGCCGGATAAAGCGCCCGGAGCGGACGCGGCTCTTGTCGCCTCGCTATTGCATTTTGACAAGACCACGGTTAAAGAGATAAAGGAATTTTTAAGGACGAAAGGGATTTGTGTAAGGTAACTGCAATGTTATTGCTGCAATAATATTGCTGCAATGTTATTGCTGCCTCACTGCGAATATCGTTCAAGAAAACGTTTCATTCGGTCACTGGAAGGATTATCCAGTAATTCAGGCGGACCGTATTCTACCACAACACCTTCGTCTATAAAAAGGATCGTGTCCGCAACCTGGCGCGCAAACTGCATTTCATGAGTTACTATAATCATTGTTGTATTGTTATCCGCAAGACCTCTTATAACTTTTAATACTTCGCCTGTAAGTTCAGGATCGAGCGCGGAAGTGGGCTCATCAAAGCATAAAATATCCGGTTTTAAGGCAAGCGCCCTTGCAATTGCTACGCGCTGCTGCTGGCCGCCGGATAACTGGTGCGGATAAAAATCACGTTTGGATGTAAGGCCGATTTGTTCAAGAAGCAGCATTCCTTCCTTATGTATTTCTTCTGTTATGCTTTTTTTGTTTTTCTTGTAATCCGGCAGTTTTCTTGCGGCAAGTTCGCGGGCAAGCACTACATTCTGAAAAGCCGTGTATTGCGGAAACAAATTAAAAGATTGAAATACAAGTCCAAAGTGAAGGCGTTTCTGACGGATTACAGATTTATCGTATCGTTTATGTTCATTTGAATCATATAATGTTTCATCGCGGACAATAATGCGTCCTGTATCAATTTTTTCCAAAAAATTTAAACATCGCAGTAGAGTGGTTTTTCCGCTGCCGGATGCTCCGATTATAGCAAGAACTTCGCCTTCTTTTAGCGAAAAGCTTATGTTATTCAAAACTTCCGCGCTGCCGAAACGTTTTGAAATATTATAAACTTCCAAAATAGACATTTATTACGCCCTAAAATAAGATAATCTTTTTTCCATGTATCCAAACAATATTGTAAGGAAACCTACAAACACCAGATAAAACGCGCCGGTGTAGAATAAAGGCCAAATAAGTCCTCTTGCTGCCATAAATTCGGCTTCCCGTATTATTTCTACAACCATGACAACCCGCGCCAACGCAGTATCTTTTACAAGGGTTATTATTTCATTTGCGGTGGGGGGGATGATGCGCTTTATAACCTGCAGAAAAATAACACGGAAGAAAATCTGAAGTTTAGTCAAACCAAGTACCTGACCTGCTTCGTACTGGCTGCGCGAAATACTCTCGATTCCGCCGCGGAAAATTTCGCTGAAATAGCAGGCATAGTTAATGGAAAAAGCGATTATAGCAGCATTAAACCTTGTGGAAATCGGCGTGCCGAAAAGAAGCCCCGGCACATAAAAAATTATTATTACCTGAAGCATTAAAGGCGTTCCGCGAACCATCCAGACTATGATCTTTACAAGACTGCTTATAGCCTTGATTTTTGACATTGAGCCAAATGAAATCAAAAGCCCCAAAGGAAGAGAAAACAAAAGTGTAAGAAAAAATAAAAGAAGTGAAGTTTGAAACCCGTTCCAAAGGGTAAGCGTTACATCCCAAAAACTCAAAAAATATCCTTTTTGCTTATAGCTGCCGTTTTAATGGCAGCTATAAACTTACTAGCGGCCAAAATTTGTGTCTAACACAAGCCTGTCGCCAAGTCCGTATTTCGCGGCTATTTCGGCAAGTGTGCCGTCGTCGTACAATTCTTTCATTGCCTGATTAATTCTGTTTCTTAAAGGATCTCCCTTCCTGAAACCGATTGCATAAACTTCGTCTCCAAGTTCTATGTCCGCGATAATTAAATCGGAATAATCTCCAAAGCCTGCAATTTGCTCCGCCAGAATGATGTCCATGACAGCGCCGTCTACCGCGCCGGATTTAACTTCCATGAAAGTATTTATTTGTGCCGGCGTGCCGATTATTCTTCCGGTTTCGCCTGCAAGTTCTTTCGCTTTGGTTTCTCCCGCAGAACCGGCTTCCGCAGTAAGGGTCTTTCCGATCAATGATTCTGCAGATGTAAATTCCCTGACTCTATCGGCTCTGATAACGACACATTGAGTATTACGCATATAGCTGTAGCTCATGTCACACAAATTGATCCTTGGTGTGCCGTCCGGTTCGTTTGCGGTCGCGGTGAAACCGTTCCAAATGACGCTGATTGACCTGGAATTGAGTTCCGCAAATTTTTGCGACCATTCAATAAGCTGGAATTCCACTTCCATGCCGAGTTTTTCGCCGACAAGCTGGGCAAATTCGGTATCAAAACCAATCCAGTTTCCTCTGGCATCCCTGTAGTTCATGGGCTCATACTCTGTTACTCCGCAGATGAGCTTTCCTGAATCCTTGCTGCATGATGTAAAAATCATGCCGGTAAGCAGGAATACTGCCAATACCAAATAAATAATCTTTTTCATAATATTTCTTCTCCTTAAAGAAAATTTGTATATTGATTATCCTATCATAATTACAATCTTGGGTCTACAGGTTCGCTTTCCAGAGATAATATTCCAAATACGCATTCGTGCACCCTGTAAAGAGGTTCGTTTTTAACAAAGCGTTCCAGAGCTTCCATTCCAAGCGCAAATTCGTTTAAGGCAAGGTTGCGTTTTTTGCCAAGGTTGCGTTTTTTAAGCCTTGCAAGGTTTAAAAGGTATTCCGGACCATAGATAATTCGAAGATATTCGCGTCCGCGGCATTTAACCGCAGGCTGTAAAAGCTCTGTTCCTTTCATCGGAATAAAATCGATGGGTTTAACAACCATGCCCTCGCCGCCTGTATTTGTAAGATCTTCCCACCATTTTATACCGGCTGATATGCTGTTTTCGTCCAGAAGATCAACTTCTGTATAATTGGTTGCCATGAAGATCGAACCGTCTGTCATGTATTTTTTAATACATTCCATGTGAACAAGATGATTTTCGCTGTTCCAGGTTTTTCCCTCAGTGGCAAGGATATGAAAAGGCGCAATGCGGTAATCGTCTATATTATTTACATTCCAGCAATATCGGCGGTAAGCGTCTGTGTAAAGAGAAAGCGCTTCTTTGCGTTTTGTGTATTTTTCCAATAGTTCGTTAAGATCGATACTGCCGTCTGACTGTTTGCCGTCAAGCGCAGACAAAGCGTTTTTTACAGCGTTAGCTGCCATTTCAAGCGCGTTTCTGCCGGCGCGGCTTACAGGGGCATATTGTTCTTTTAAAAGAGCCGCGGCTTTTGCAGACCACGGCATGAGCTCTGCGTCAATGCAGACCCAGTCTGTGTTAAAATCGCTCCAGAATGAAGAGGCAGACAATATATTAACAAGGCGGGTTAAAATTGAATTTTCGGATGCTGTTTCATCAAAAAATGATCTTCCGGTACGGGTGTAGATAATACCGAAACTGTTATCACAAACGCCAAAACGTTTAGCCGCTGTTTCGCTGTCTTTGCAAAGCACAATCACAGCGCGGGAGCCCATGTGTTTTTCTTCGCAGATTATTCTGCCGATACCGCGTGTTTTGTAATAATCAAACGCTTCTGCCGGGTATTCCAGATAGTCCGGTTTATTGCTCGTTTCACATGGTGACATTGTCGGCGGCAAATAGATAAGCCAGCGGGGATCTGCTGCAAACCGGCTCATAATTTCCAGGGCGGCAGCGGAATTTTCTTCGTTTATTTTGATAGACCGGCGCAGTTTGTATCCAAAGGATGCGGTATTTAAAAATCTTTGCCCTGTTACATCATCTATGTTCAATAAATAATTGTTAGCGCCCGATGTGTCAAGAAATGGTTTTACAGAAGCATAATATATTTGTTTTGCTTTTACCTGTACAATTTCTTTTTCCGGGTAACGGAATGCTGTTAATTTTCCGCCGAATACGCAGCCGGTATCAATACAGGCGGTATTGTTAACGGTTAAAACTTCCGGATTGGGGATATGCCCGTAAACTACAAACGCTTTTCCCCTGTATTCATTTGCCCATGGTAATCTTACAGGCAGTCCGTATTCGTCTGTCTCACCTGTTGTCTCCCCATAAAGGCAAAATTCCCTTACACGCCCCGAACTGCGTCCCTGATACTTTTCCTTAAGTCCCGCATGGGAAACAACAAGCCTGCCGCCGTCAAATACATAATGGCTGATAAGAGTATCAATAAAGTTTTTTACCTTTTCTTTAAAATCTTTTGTTTGCAGCTCAAGCTGTTCAACAGTTTTATCCAGCCCGTGCGTTAGCTGCACATTTTTGCCGTTTAATTTTTTTAACAGTTTAAAATCATGGTTGCCTGCCGTACACCATGCGTCTTTTGCGTATACCATGTTCATAACAAGGCGCAGCACTTCAATGTTTTTTGGACCTCTATCGCAAAGATCTCCCAAAAATACGGCTTTACGGTTATCAGGCGGTTTTGCAGTAAAGTTTTCTGTATCTACACTATAGTTAAGCTTTATTAAAAGTTCGCATAACTCATCATAACAGCCATGTATATCGCCTATTATATCAAACGGCCCTGTTTCTTCTTTTTTGTTATTCCACAATGGAGTGCGTACAATTTGTACATTTGCAATTTCTTCCATGGTTGAAAGAATATGTACATAGCGGAATCCTTCTTTTTGCAGCTGATTAATTGACTGGCGCAGCTGTTCTGCCTGACGCGATATTATATTGCCTGTTAAATTTCTGTCAGGACGATTTGCATTGCGTTCCCTTATTGTTTTTTCCGGGACATTCAGCACAATGGCAACGGCAAGGCAATTCTGCTCTTTGGCAAGGCGCAGTATTTGAGCGCGCGCGTGTTTTTGCACATTTGTCGCGTCTATAACGGTTAATAAACCCAAATCAAGACGTTTATTTGCTACATAGTACAGTGCGTCAAAAGCCTGCTGCGTTACCTGCTGATTATTTTCGTCATCCGAGACAAGAGCGCGGAAATAATCGGAAGAAAGCACTTCTGTAGATTTAAAGTGCGCTTTTGAGAAAGTGGATTTTCCGCTGCTTGATACGCCAACAAGAGCCACTACGCAAAGTTCGGGGATTTCTATTCGTTTAATGTAAATACCCCCATTTGTGTAGATGATCCCAAATCTTTGTCTATTTCTCCGATATTGGAAATCTTTACCGTATAGCCGAATCGTTCGGCGGTTTTTTCCGCCCAGGCGCGGAATTCATCACGAGTCCATTCAAAACGATGATCGCTATGCCTCAAGGCGCCTTCTTTAATATGTTCATATTTTATATTGTACTCCCTGTTCGGCGTAGTCAGAATTATAAATCGCGGTTTGGTGAATTCAAACAAAATATGTTCAAAAGCTGTTATGCGGGAAACATCTAAATGTTCGATTACTTCTATTATACAAACTGCATCGTATCCTTTGAATCTGGAATCTTTATAGGTAAGAGAACTTTGAAACAGATTGATACGAGGCCCTTCATGCTGTTCGTTTCTGTTATCGCCGATTTTAAGCTTTTCTTTAGCCCTCTCAAGCGCCAGACAGGAAACATCCGCTCCCGCGATATTTTCAAATTGTTTTTCCCTGGCTAAAGAACGCAATAGATTTCCTTCTCCGCAGCCAATATCAATAACGCTTCTTGCGCGGCAGTTTTTTAATGCGGCAACAACGCTGCCAAGACGCTGTTCATTAAGGTTTAGTTTTTTCTCCTGTATTTCTGCCGGAATTTCGTCTTGTTGATTTTCTTTTGCTGTTTCGTTGGCAGATACAAGCCTGGAAAAAGCCATGTTAACCAATGGATTTAACTTTTTTAGATAACGGCTGGTAATGAAACCTTTTTCCGGATGACTGGAAAGCCAATCCCCCGCGTTTCGCAGAAGTTTTTCCACTTCGTCATTGCCGATCCAGTAATGTTTTTGCCTGTCGAATACCGGAATAAGAATGTAGATATGTTTAAGAAGGTCACGCAGCCTGATTTTTCCCTTTAGGGTAAGATTAACATATTTGCTGTCTCCCCAATCAGAAAAATTCTCATCCATTGTAAAACTTTCATAGCCAACCTCGTATCCCAATGGTTCAAAGACTTTTGTCAACATTGCGGTATCGCTTCTGCACGACAGCATTGTGATAACTGCTTCAAGATCAAGAGGGCAGTCTGATAGTTCCTGATGTTCGTCCGCCCTGCCTGTCATTGCGGTCCTGAAAATACCGGAAATTGCTACGCTCATAAAAGAAGATGAAACATAGGGGCGGTCGTTAACATAGTCAAATAAACCGCCTGCGTTATCTTTGCCGCGGGCAAGATCAATTGGGTTAATATCCAAAAGAAGGGCTGCTGTTGTTTTTTCGCAGGACAGCTCAGGGTAAAAAACATAGGCATTTCCAAACCCAAGTTCAAATTTTTGCGGGCGGGAAGGGTTTTTATACAGCAAAAAGCCGAGTTTTTCTGTATTGTGTCCGCGGTAGGTTATGGTAAACAGCATATGACCTACTTTAGCTTATTGAATAAATTGTGTATACTGGCAAATTATGATTTCTTATATAACACCTGTAATTTTATTGTTTAATGAAATGTCTCCGTATTTGCTTGCCGGGTTTCTCTTTGCGGGATTTCTTAAAGCATTTATCCCCAATGAAAAATATATTGGATTTATTGCAAAATCTGATTTTCGTTCGGTTTTATGGGCAACATTTGCGGGAATTCCCCTGCCATTATGTTCATGCGGAGTAATACCAACGGCTATTTCTCTGCACAAGGAAGGCGCAAGCAAGGGAGCGGCGATTTCTTTTCTTACTTCCGCCCCGCAGACAAATATACAGAGCATTATGGCAACATACTCGTTATTGGGATTACCTTTTGCTGTTATTCGCCCTCTTGCTGCTTTTATTTCCAGTTTAATGGGCGGTTTATTGGTTAATAAATTTCAAAAAAATACACCTAAAGATGAAACAGCCGGTAAGTGCAATAAAGAAGATAAGAAACAAAAAAACAAAATAATTCAAATATTTCATTACGGCTTTGTAGAATTATTGCAGGATATCGGCAAATGGTTAATTATCGGTATTATTATTGCGGGATTACTTGTTGTTTTCCTGCCTGATGATTTATTTTCTGCATATTTGAGCAATCCAATATTAAATATGCTGATTGTTTTGGTTATCGCGCTGCCGTCTTACACCTGCACTATGGGAGCAATTCCAATGGCGGCAGTTTTAATGATGAAGGGATTATCTGCTGGCGCCGCGTTTGTTTTTTTATTGGCAGGTCCTGTAACTAGTATCGCTACAATGACTGTAATTGGAAAAACTTTGGGGAAGCGCACTTTAATTATTTACTTGTTAAATATTGTTATAAATGCTCTTTTGTTCGGTCTTGTTATTGATTATCTGCTGCCTGCCGCCTGGTTTGATATGAGTATAATTACCGATAATCTGCTTTGCGATAGCGGAATCAAAGAGTTTTCATTGTTTAAAACAATTTGTTCTGTTGTTCTGGCTGGTCTTTTAATTAACGCATTTATACAAAAATTACTTGTATCAAAAAAGAAAACTGACAGCAGTGCATGTTGCTGCGCAGATAAAGAGGAAAACCTGTAAAAACTTCCGTTTTTCACTCATTCTGTTTATCAACTGTTCGCCTTTTCAGGCTCGTTGGTAAAACACCGTCGATGGTTGAGCGTCCTGTCAGTGCCATTATCAGTCTGTCTGCTCCCATTGCGACCCCGCTGCATTGCGGGAAGTTTCCGAATAACTTCCAGTAATCGTGATCAATATTATGTAAAACCCGGGAAATTTGCTGTTTTGCTATTTCTTCGTTTATAAAAAAATCTTTAACTTTTTGAGGGTCAGTCTCCTCCGAAAAACAATTAGCCAGTTCAATTCCATTCCAGTAAAGTTCCCACCGCTGGACAATATCTCCGTTCCTTTTTGCCAGACATGGTACAAATGCCGGGTAATCCAGCAAAAAAACAGGCTTATCCGTCTTCAGGCGCGGTTCAACGGCGTGAATGAATATCA
Source organism: Treponema sp. (assembly GCA_009784975.1). Classification (GTDB taxonomy): domain Bacteria; phylum Spirochaetota; class Spirochaetia; order Treponematales; family Breznakiellaceae; genus WQXQ01. The sequence goes on along the minus strand of WQXG01000024.1, from coordinate 24,099 downwards.
AGTCATAAAGCTGCTGCGTTGTCATTCCCGGGAGCGGTTCAAGCCCGAGCCTGCGTGCCTGCGTTTCCATGGCATTGATATCTTTTGCGGCGGCAAACAGATCAAAACCCGCGTATTTTTCGAATGCCTGCGCAATGGTAATTTTTTCAAACGGCAGAATAGTCTTTTTGCCTTCCTGCAAAAAAGCAATAAGCTCTTCTGTCAATGCAAGGGAAGCCATATAATCTGCGTTCATTGTGTAATATTCAAGCATTGTAAATTCGCTTGAATGGAGGTGTCCTTCTGATTCTCCGTTACGAAAACATTTGCATATCTGAAAAACATTAACTTGGTGTTTGGCTATTATTTTTTTCATCCAGATTTCCGGTGACGGGATGAGCCAGAGAGAATAGTTTTCTTTTCTGCTTCCGTGCGGGTAAAGACGCTGTGTCTGAAACACTTCAAGGCAGGATTCAGGTATTAGATCTGGAGAAAGCAGAGGGGTATCCAATTCCAGATAATCGCGATTTTCAAAGAATAAACGGATCCGTTTTAAAATAGAGGCTCTTTTTTGAAGCATTTCCAAATCCAAAGTCTGTACTCCCTGTAGAATAAATCTATTTTTTTAACCACGAACCGCACGAACTCTTGCTTTGATGTCAACGTCACTAACTTGCTGTTTGGCGTGATTCGTGGTTTAAAATATTATTTACTGCTTCTTTCCATTTTCGCCCGCGGTCAAATTCATTTAAAAACATACCAAAACTTGCGCAGCCGGGGGAGAGCGCTACAGTATCTCCGCTTGATGCTTTGGCTATGGCGCAGGTTACTGCCTTGTCCAGATTATCAAAGGGGCCGCTGTAGGAAACGTTCGTTTTATCTAAAAGCCGCGCGAGTTTTTCGCTGCCGGTGCCGTCTAAAAGTACAATGGCTTTTGTTTTTTTCGCGGCGGCGGCAAGCGCGGAGAAATCAAGGTTTTTATCGGTGCCGCCTGTTACAAGAATTAGTTTTTCGGGACACAGCGCTTCTATGCATGCTGCCGCGGCTTCGGGGATAGTGGCTGCGCTGTCGTTGTAAAATCTTACCCCGTTTGCTTCATGAAAAAACTCAAGACGATGTTCAATACCCTTGTAGGCTGCGGCTGCTTCGCGTATTGTCTGCGCTTGCGCGCCGAGTGAGTATACTGTTAGCGCCGCCGAAAGCATGTTTAGTTTTTGATGCCAGCCCGGCGTTAAAAGTTTTTGGGGAACAAGTTCTGTTGTATCGTCTGAAATACCTTCCCAGTTTAAAAAACGGGCAAACCCTGTACCGCAAGGATCGATCCAGCCGCCGCTTTTATCCAGGGGTATTTGTTTGTATGAACAGACAACAGGGCGCCCTTTTGTTTCGGCATGAAAACTTCTGCCCCAGTCATCATCGCCTGCCGTTGTTACGCAGGTTTTGTCCTGTCCCCGGTAGATAGTTCTTTTATCATCAATGTATTCTTCCATTGAATTATAACGGTCAAGATGATCTGCCATAATTGTTGTTAGAATTGCGGCAGCGGGTTTTAAAAGGTCAAGCCTGTTTTTTATATCTCCAAGCTGGAAGCTTGAAAGTTCCAGAACTACATCGTCATCTTTTGTAAGGTCATCCAGAAAAGTTAATGGAGAAACAGTTATGTTGCCGCCAAGGAATGACCTGCCGGCTTTTCTGTTTTTTGACAAAAGCCAATGGAGAGCAGAGGCTGTGCCGGATTTACCCTTTGTTCCTGTTACGGCAAAAAGCCTTGCGGGGGATTCTGAGAGAAACAGGGATATATCTGTTTCCACACGCCTACAAGCCTGCAGAAAGGGAGAATCCGGCCTTACGCCGGGGTTTTTTATTACTATATCTGCGGTTTTAAAATCATCAATTTCATGTTTGCCAAGTATGTAACGCGGGGGGGATCCTGGAGAATTTCCCGAGGTTAAGGAATTGTCCAATTCCGTAATTGAAGGCATCAGCGTTTTTTCGTCTCTTAAATCGGTAACTGTTACATCTGCTCCCTTCTTAAGAAAAAAACGCGCGGAAGCAAGCCCCCCGCCATGAAGCCCAAGCCCCATAATCAATACTTTCATTCCTGAATAATCCATGATATGTTTATATCAAAATATGAAGCAAAATGAAATATACAATCCTATACCCCTGCTGGATGATTTGGGAAAACCGCTGAATTTCGGCTGGGCAAGAAAGCCTCATTTTATATATACCCCCGATATGGTTTATGCTTCAAGGAACAGTATTACAGAATTCGACCGATACATTATTCATTCTCCAACCCACATGGTTGTTTTTGAAATTAGGGATGACGGCTGGCTTGGGCATATGGGAATTACTGTTTTTTCTCTGCGAGATAAAAAACGTTCAACCCAGTCTTTTAAAACGATGATCCCGCTTGGCTCATTTAATATGCCCAATAACAGCGATTTTGGCAGCGCCCGCTGGCGAAGAAAAAAAAATCATCTGGATTTTATAGTTATGGAGGGAGGAAGGATTATCAAGGCTGATATAGAAAAATTCGGGCATTACCGCAGTTTGCGCTGCGCTCTGGTTCTAAGTGAGCCGGAGGATGCCCAGTCCCTTGTGACCAGCCAGCCGTGGAGGAATCAAAAGAAATCTTTCAGGTATGCCCGTTGTTCACCCTGGTTTTTTGTCGAAGGGGTGGTTCAATTCGGCGGCGCTGAAATCGTCTTTTCGCGCGGGCATGCCTGGGGAGTTTATGACTGGAGCCGCAGTGCCCGTCCAAAAGCCGATATTCGCTATTGGGCTACGGCTAGCGGCCAGAGTTTAGGAAGCCATATTAGTTTCTGTATAGGTTATAGCTGGGCGGATTCCTCAAAAGGCACCGAAAACGGCTTTTTTATTGACGGAAAACTGCACAAGCTCGATCAGGTTACATTTCACATTCCTATGTCAAACTGGCTTTCTCCATGGCGTTTTACCAGTAATGATAACCGCCTGGAGATGGTTTTTTACCCCCATCAGGAGAGGATTGACCGCCGAAGGTTGTTTTTTCACAATTCAACCCGCCGCCAGGTATGCGGTTTTTTCTCCGGAAAAGCGCAGCTTGACGACGGTTCAGTCGTGGAATTCCAGAATTTGACGGGTTTTGCCGAGCGTAATAAAATGCGATTTTAATCGATATTATACTATACTTAATGTTGCAATTATGTTACATTTAACTGAAGGATGGTTTGAATGCTAAATTTATTTTATTCCTGGCGTTTTTATACATTTGGAAGGGAGCAGTACTCTGAATGTATGAATAAGATGTTCAGTAATAATTTGCTTAACCTGCATAGAACAAATAAAATTGTTGCTGTTTTTGCCGCAGCTTTTGCTTTTTTCCCCATAGTCTTTGAAAAGGATATTTTTAAAGCCGGCGTTTACCTTGTAGTAGCGCTTGTCGCGTTTTTAATTTCCATATACTCGAACTATTTAATGCAGCAAATCAATATTAACAACAGGATCATATATACACTGATAGTGTTGTACCATACAAACCTGATAATCTTTGGAGTATATCTGGATATATGGTCGGTCCCGGGCACATTGGCGGCGATTTTTCCATGTTTTATAATTTGCGCACTGCTTATGTTTATAAATCCGCCCCGGTTTAACTTCCTGCTTATTTCGGGCGCGATGATAGTTTATATAGTATCTGCTGTTGTTTTTATTAAATCCAGCAGTTCAATATATTATATTTTAAACGGCCTCATTGCCGGTCTTTTAAGCCTGTATTTTAGCTGGCAAATTACAAAACTCAGGCTGGGGCTGGAGATAAGCACAAACATGCTGGAAGACGAGAAAAACAAGTATCTTGATCAAAGCACAGTGGATGAATTAACCCAGTTAAAAAACAGGCGTGATTTTATGCAAACCTTTCAGAGGTATTTATCCAATTACAGGACATCGGACGACTGGCTTTGTATTGCCCTTGCGGACATTGATTTCTTTAAATTGTATAACGATAATTACGGACACCCGCAGGGTGATGTGTGCTTGCGTTCCATAGGCGATGCCTTAAACTGGTTAAGAGATGATCTGGGTGTCTACTCAGCCAGAGTTGGCGGCGAAGAATTTGCCGTGCTTTGGTTTGAAAAGAGTTCTTCCCATGTTGATAAGGTTATAACCAAATGGATGGAAACTATCAGAAATTTGAAAATTCCTCATGAAAAATCAAAGGTTTCTGATTTTGTGACAATGAGCATTGGGGTATATAGATCACGCTGCGGTTCTTCCCATGATACGCAATATCTTTATGATCTGGCGGATAAAGCGCTTTATTCAGCAAAAGGCGGCGGGCGTAATTGCGCGGTTATCACCGGCGATGATATCAAGCAATATAAAATAACTCCAAAAGACACAGCGGAATAATTATAGCCCCCCATGAATCTTGAAGCTTTTATTCTGGGATGCGGCGGAATGATGCCGCTGCCGAACAGACATTTAACATCGGTATTGCTGAGGCGGGAAGGAGAGCTTTTTCTTTTTGACTGCGGCGAAGGGACTCAAGTTTCATTGCGCCGCCTGAACCTGCGGTGGAAAAAGATTTCTGTAATTTTTATCAGTCATACTCATGCAGATCATGTGACAGGAATTCCGGGGCTTTTAATGCTTTCTTCGCAGGTAGACAGGGACGATCCGCTCTATATAATAGGACCTCCGCGTATTTCTGAATATATCGAAGCAAGCCGCCGTATTCTGGATATGTATATAAATTACGAAATAATAGTAAAAGAAATAACAGCGCCCGGAATCGTTTACAAGGGCGACGGTTTTCATGTAAGGTGCTTTCCGCTGTCACATACCAAGCCCTGTTTTGGTTATACGCTGGAAGAAGATACGCGTCCCGGAGAATTTTATCCCGAAAAAGCGCAAGCTTTGAATATTCCGATGGGAAAATTATGGGGTAAGCTGCAAAAAGGCGAAATTATAAAAACTGATGATGGTAGGGAAGTGCAGCCCCAAGAAGTTATGGGGCACTCCAGGCAAGGACGCAAATTTTCATTTGTTACAGACAGTCTTGCTTTGCCGGAAATATCCACTCATGTAATTGGTTCGGATCTTTTTATCTGCGAAGGAATGTTTTCCAGGGAACTGGCAGAAGATGCTCATTCAAAAAAACATATGACCGCCGAAGAGGCTGCAAAAATCGCGTCTTCTTCCCCGGGAGTTAAAAAGCTGGCTCTTATTCACTACAGTCCCCGTTATACAGAATACGAATTAAAGAAAATCCTGGAAGAAGCCAAAGCAATTTTTCCAGAAACTGTTCTTACCCGCGACAGGATGGTTTTCCCGATTGAATATGTTGACTAAATTATATATAATCAGAAAATAGAAATTTTTTAAGATTACTTTTCCTGGAGGTGTTATGAGTGTTCAGGCAGCCAAGATCGAAGTGAAAAACCTGTCAAAATTTTACGGAAATGTACAAGCTGTCACAGATGTTTCTTTTTCTGTGGGAGACAGCGAAGTGCTTGGTTTTTTGGGTCCAAATGGAGCCGGAAAAACTACCATTATGAAAATCCTTACCGGTTTTCATTTTCCGTCAAGCGGGAAGGCAATGGTAGACGGTATTTCTGTAGATGAGCAGCCTTTGGAAATAAAAAAACGAATCGGTTATTTGCCGGAAAACGTGCCCCTTTATACAGACATGACCGTAGATGAATATTTAAACTTTGCAGCCCGGTCGCGCTTTATTCCAAAAGAAGAACGCGCCGCCGCCATAAATACATGCCTTGAAGCATGCGGTCTTATGAACTACAGAAACCGGAAAATTGAAACGCTCTCCAAAGGTTACCGTCAGCGTACCGGCCTTGCGCAGGCTATCCTGCATGATCCGCCAATCCTGATACTGGATGAGCCCACCACAGGTCTTGATCCAAACCAAATTATAGAAATACGCTCGCTGATTAAAGAATTGGGAAAACGCAAAACGGTTATTCTTTCTACCCACATATTGCAGGAAGTGGAAGCAATCTGCACTCAAGTACTTATAATTAACGATGGGCGCATTGCGGCTCAGGGCAAACCGGAAGAGATAGCGGCAGCCATATCAGAAACTGTGGTAGAAACAGCGCAAAACGGCGACACCTGGGAACTTGTGCTTTTGGGCGCAGACTCTGATACGGTAAGGGATAAATTATCCGCGCTTGGAAATCTTTCCAATACGCTGGTTGAACCTATGGACTCCAGGCTGGTATCCGCTCATTTCATTGTACCCGGCGAAAATGCGGGAGAACGTATTTTTGACTGGGCTGTCGGCAGCGGATTAAAAATACTGGAGATGAACAGGAAAAAACTCAGTATAGAAGATATCTTTGTAAAACTTACAGGGTCGGTAAAAGGAGAAAATAAATGAAAAAATATATTCCCTATCGCGCCATTAATCTTGCGCGTAAAGAACTTGGTCAATATCTGAATGCTCCGGCATTTTACGGAGCCGCGGTTTTTTTCCTTCTCTTTTGTTCCGTGTGGCTGTTTTATTTTCAGAGGTATTTTTCTACAGATCAGGCAACGCTTCGCCCTTACTTCGGCTTTTTTCCAATTGCCTACATTCTGGTAATACCTGTTATTACAATGAAAAGCTGGGCGGAAGAAAGAAAAACAGGAACTATAGAATTATTGCTTACAATGCCTTTTACAGAATGGGATTTGGTACTGGGAAAATTTTTCGCAGCCCTTGGCGTATTAAGCATGATTCTTGTTTTAACCCTGCCGTTGCCGCTTAGCCTTCTCGTATTGGGAAACTTTGACGCGGGCACTATCTTTTGCGAATATTTGGGAGCATTCCTGCTTGGAGCGAGCGCGACAGCCCTGGGGCTTTTGTTATCCTGCCTTTCAAAAAATCAGGCGGGAGCTTTCCTTGGAAGCGCTGTGGTTTTAATGGTTGTAATGCTTATTAATATGATAACTTTTTCTTTTAATCTTCCCCAATGGCTTGCAAGATTTATCAACTTTTTTTCGCTTGCGTATCACTTTGAAAGTTTTACAAAAGGAGTGATAGACACAAGAGAGTTTATGTATTTTGTGTTAACAACGGCATTATTTCTTTATCTTAACACAAAAGTTATTCTTTTTAGGAAATGGAGATAAGGCATGACTAAAAAACAAATAACAATAATTACAATATTATCTGTAATAGCATTCATTCTTGCTCTTCTGGTATCCGGGCGTTACTGGTTTCGCATGGATCTTACAAAAAATAAAGCTTACACCATTTCTCAGGTTTCACGTAACTTGCACAGGGAAATTCCTGATCCTGTAACTATTACCTACTATCTTTCCAACAAACTAAGAACAGTTGTACCTGCTCCCGGAGAAATCGAAGATATGCTGCGTGAATATACAGCACATTCCAGGGGAAAAATACGGCTTGTTGTCCGTGATCCTGTAAGAGCCGGGCTTGAGATGGCTGAAAGATACGGACTTCAGGCAAGGCAAGTGCCTGTTGTGGAACAGGATCAGACAAGTTTAATAACGGTTTATTCCGGTATCGTAATAGAATATCTGGATAAGATTGATGTTCTTCCGTGGGTAATTTCTACCGACACGCTGGAATATGATCTTACATCGAGAATTCGCTCTATGGTTACGGATACCGAGCGCTGGATTGCGGTTATTGTCGGTGACAGTTTCAGGCAATGGTCAGAACATTTTGGTTATCTGGATATGACTTTGGCAGACGCAGGGTACAGGGTACGCTTAATTGCTCCCGGCGAGGAAATTCCGGATAATACTCCTGCTCTTTTTGTGCTGGGCGGCATGGAAGATCTTGATGAATGGGCGCTTTACAGAATTGACAGATATATCCAGCTGGGAGGAAAAGTTCTTTTTGCTGTAAAAGGAGTTTATGTAGACACCATTTACGGAACTATAGAAGCAAGAAATCTTTTGGATCTTGGGCTGCTTGATATGATAGCCTCCTACGGCGTAATTGTCCGTAACGAGCTGGCTTTGGATCGTAATGCATTAACTCTTCAATATCAGGCTCGTTCTCCTCATGGCGGTCTTCAGTTCAGAATAGTCCGCTATCCGTTATGGATAGGCATTCCCGGAGACAAAGGCAATGAAAAACATCCTGTCACCTCAGGATTTAAAGGCCTTGATCTTTACTGGTCAAGTCCTCTGGAAATACAGGTTGATGACGGCATCGAAGCGTCGGTGTTGTTTTCAAGTACGCCTCAAGCCTGGTCTATGAGAGAAAATTTCCATACCAGTCCTGAAGTATCTTATATGCTGGAAATGGAAGCAAATCAAACGAGGGGCGAGAAAATTCTCGGCGTTTCTTTAGCGGGGGTTTTTCATAGTTTTTTCACAGGCGCGCCCAAGCCGCAGCGTGAAGGATTTGAATTGCCGGATATGCCGGATTTAGCAAGGGCTTCACGGATAATTGTGATAGGAGATACGGACTTTGCGACAAATATGATTAATGCTACTCAAGCCATAAAAAACATGGAGTTCCTTCTTCGCGCGGCAGACTGGCTTGTAAGTGATGATGATATTATCGGCATCAGGAACAGACAGCAGCAGACAGGACGTTTTGATAAAATCGCAGAGCCCGAACAGCGTTCCGCGGCAATGAGATTTTCTCAAATCCTTAATGTCGGCATTATTCCGTTGTTTGTTATCGCGGCAGGTTTAATCCGCGCCTCCCGCCGTTCCCGCGTTATGCGCTCATCGCAAACAGCCGAAACAGAACCGGCAGAAGCGGAAAAAACAGAAGGAGAGGAAAATGAGTTATAAAAAGAAACTTTATATTCTTGTATCGCTTGTTGCGGTGTTGGCATTGTTATATATAGGCAATATTGTTTTTTATTCTGACCTTGGAGCAAGACAATCGTCTTTTGCCTGGCTGGATTCAAAAACCGCAGAAAGATCAAACAGAATTATTGTAAGTTCGCAAACGGGTGTGCTTGAACTTGTAAAACAAAACGGCAAGTGGTCTGTTTTATATGATGACATTTTTTTCCCTGCGCGTCAGATACGCGTACAGGATTTTTTAGATGTTCTTACAACGCGCTCCGCCTGGCCTGTCCGTTCGTCAAGCGCTTCTACTCATGAACGTTTTGGTCTTGACGATGATGCTTCAAGGATCACAATCTATGGTGAAGACGCAGTGCTTCTGAATCTTCTTGTCGGCGATGATGATGCAATGGGGAGAGAAACATATTTTAGAAAAGAAGGTAATAATGAAGTTCGTTCAGGTGACAGCGGAATTAAAATATATACAACAGGTTCTATCGGTAACTGGTTCAATTACAGGCTAATCCCCGAAACTGAAGGCGGGCAGCTTGATTTTAACAGCGTACAGAGAATGTCTGTTTACACATCTTCAGAAACGCAAGTGTTTAGCCGCAGAAACAGGACATGGGTTATTTCCGGAATTGAAGTTGCGAATCCTGATATTCCCGGTTTGGAAAGTTATATTCGTACTGTTATAAATACAGAAGCGGACAGCTTTTCCGATTCAGTTTTCCATGATGATCCTTTGTTTGAACAAAGCCGTATAGTCGTAGAATTCGGAAATGGAGCAGTATATAACATCCGGTTAGGTGAAGGTGATGATATAGGCCGTCTCTTTGCTCATGTAAGCAAAGGCGATCAGGGGGAACCCCTTATATACTCCATTCCGGCATGGGCAGCATACCGTCTTTTTAAGGAAGCCGAAAGTTTCGAAAAACAATAAATTATTTGCAGGCTTAACTGTGCGTACGTATAAATTCCCTGTATTTTTCCGGATCGCTTTTAAAGGCAATAATCGAAGTTTTTGGATCTTCTTTGGATTTCTTTAAAGCCTGGGTTCCTTCAAGTATAAGCCTGTCGGCATTGAGCAGCCTGCCGGATCGTGAAGTTATGCCAATGCAGAGGCTGGAAGTTTTATTATAACCGCGCGGAAATTTTTCCATAATTTGCTGATGATAATGTTCTGCTTTGGAAATGGCGTTTTCCAGGCTAACGCCGGGAAGGATTGCCGCGATTCCCCATTTACCGAATTCAAAAAGCAGATCCCTTGATGATATTAAAGAAACTGCTTCTTCTGCTGATTCTTTAAACATGGCATCATTTGTAAGGTCTGTAAATTCTATTATTAAAAAAGCCAAATCTTTTTCTGATGATGAGCAGCGGTGTAATTCCGCGTTAAGACGATCTATTATATAATTTTCCCATCCTATATTGCTGCGCTCGGAATAAAGTCCTTTTGGCAGCCCGCCCAGCGGATCTGTTTGAAAGGGATTTAATTGCGCTTGTGCGGCGGCAGAAGGTGTTTCCTGTCTTCCCAGAAGCATCTGAAGCAGCATTGTAAAGAAAGCTATAGCAAACCCAACAAGGATAATAAGAAGGGTTTCTTTTAAAATTTTTGTAAATTCAATGTAGTTAAAAGCATTTGCGACCGCTTTAATATTCACATTGCGCAAATCCTGAATTTGCAGAGGTCTGTAAAGATTCTGATTGGAAAAACCAAATCTGTTGATAAATCTTGGTGAATTATGTACCCATGAAACGGCATAATCCTTTTGCTTTTCAAAAGCATATTCGCCGTCCGGTCCTGTAATAATGAGCGCTTCTAAACTTACGGCTGAAGCAAGGGCATTGTTTATAGTATCAATAAACCTTTGATTCATAAAACCTTGCGTACCAGCATCAGAGGCTTTTTGGGCTATCTGTGAAAATTCCTGTTCGGCAACTTTCCTGCTGTTTTCGATGCTCATATAGAGCCTGATTGTTCCTTGAACCAGTGCGCCGAGGTAAATTATAATGCATGCAGCAGCGACAACCACACTGATAATCGAAGTATTTTTTTGTTTACTATTTTGCTTTTTTTCCATAGTTATGATATAATTATCGGTAGATTTTATATGCAAATAAGAGAATATTCGCTGCAGGCAGGCTGGTTTCCGCGTGATTCAAGGGAAGTTACCTCTTTTTTATCGCCTTTTAGCCAAGGGGGCGTAAGCCCCGCCGGCTCTTCAAACGCTGTAATTGCTCCCCACGCAGGCTGGTATTACTGCGGTAAAATTGCCGCGCGCGCTATTTCTAGCCTGCGCCAGGCAGAAACAATCGTTGTACTGGGCGGACATCTGCCCCCCGGCTCTCCGTCTCTTTTCGCGATGGAAGACGCTGTAAAAACCCCTTTTGGTCATTTACCCATTGATTCTGAGCTGCGAACTGTCCTTTTTAGGGAATTGGCAGGCAGCGATGATCGTTACCGCGACAATACTGTCGAAGTGCTTTTACCAATGGTTCATTATTTCTTTCCTAAATCGAAACTTTTATGGCTGCGTCTTCCTGCGGAAAAAAACTCATTTAACGCAGGGCAGCAAATTGCTAAGGCGGCGGCTGAATTAAACCGGAAAATCAATGTAATAGCTTCCACAGATTTAACCCATTATGGTCCAAATTACGGTTTTTCGCCGCATGGCAGAGGCGCGCTGCGCTGGGTACGCGAAGTAAACGACGCTAATTTTATAAAAGCGGTTGAAGCCGCAGATGCAGACGAGGTTCTGCGCTGTGCAGAGGAAGACCATGCTGCCTGTTCTGCGGGCGCGGTTTTGGGAGCGATGGGGTTTGCTTCTTCGCAAGGGTCTTCAGGAAAAGCAAGGGGGGGCCCCAGTCTTCTTGAATACGCAACCAGCGCGGATGTAGATAGGAATGAAATTCCTGATTCTTTTGTAGGGTATGCCGCGTTTGTATTTTAGGATTAGCAGATTCTGTCAATATCTTTTATGCAGCATTGTTTTACTTCTTCAATTAATTCAAAAGTTTTAAGTTCAGCTCTGCGTTTTCTTATCGCGGCGGCATAGGGCAGCAAAGTGGTAAAAATTTGCATTTCTTTTGTATTTAATTTTTTTATATAGTTTTCTTTCTCATAAGCCTGCGGCAAGGCGGCGATGTCATCTCTGTATTGTTTAAGGAATAATGATGCCGGCAGCGGGTAATTGACGGTTTGCAATGAGGAATTTGCAGACGGCAGCGGGCAGTGAGCGGTTGGCAGCTGAGATTCTTTAAAGTTAATTTTTGCTGTCATTTTGGATATTTTTTCTTCCAGCTTTTTCCTGTAAAAACGAAGTGTGCCGGTATCATAATATTTGCCTGTTTTTGCAAGGCTTAGGGGTGTCACCCAGGATAGTTCACTTCTGTAAAGGAATCTGGAAAATAACGCTTCTGCCGGAGAAAGGCGGTTTTGTTTTTTGTGGAAAAACGGATAGATGTATGTTCCTCTTGCGTAAGTTTGACTGTTTATATAGGAAAAATCCGCTCCAAAAAATGTTATGTGCTTTGCGCCCAGATATTCTGCAAGAGAAAGGCATGCGTAGGTGACATTTCCGCCGGATGTATCCAAAATGGGGAGGGCTTGGGAGCCCCCATCATTTAGCGTGTTGGAAATATATCTGACAAGAGGATGACCGCCGGAAAAAAAACACGGAAAAGAAGAAAAACGGGAAAGCAGGGGAGGGCTTGTTATATCAAGAACAAGAGGAATGCTTTGGATATCACTGCCTATAAAGTGATAATAACTTATAAACTGACAGTCAATAGAAACGATTACATCCGGTTTTATATTGTTATTTAAAAGAACCGCAAGGGCAGTATCACAGCATATAACAAAACCTCCGTTTAATTTAAATTCTTTTAGTTCCAAAAGACGTGTATCAAGTGAAGGTCCTGCAGCGGCAATGGCAGTATTTTCTGCGTTTATATTTTTATTAAATGTGAAATTTGCCCTGCCAATATTGCGGATAATGTTGGAAAACCAGCGTTTTCCAAAATGAGCCTGAACAGAATAATCGGCGGATACTTCTTCAATTGTTTCCTGCAGATTTAAAATCGCTAAATCAAACAAAGGTTTGTCTGTTTCTGTTCTTGTGCGAAGAGGGATTGTTTTTATTCCGCCCCAGAGCGCCGGTTTATAATTTTCAAATACAAAGTTTTTTATTTCTTCTTTATCCGGGTCTATTAAAAGAAAAAAACGATTGTTGTTTAATAAATGAGTATAATCTATATGTGAAAAAAGCTGTATTATGCTTTTAATGTCAAAGTCTATTACTGTAACCTGCGCATCTGTTGCTTCCAGCGCCGCTTTTGGGATAAAGCCGCCGCCAAGACCAAGACAAATTAAAAAACCATCACTTGCAGACGAAGATACAATGCGCTGCGCTTCACGTACCGGATCTACCATGGAATGCAGGGGCTGTTTGTTATACGCAGGGACAGTTTCTGCGCTGCGTGATTGTGAAAAAGAATAATTGTCTGATTTTTCTGACTGCAGAAAAGAAGAAAAACGCAGATAAAGATCTTTGTTTACTTCTGCCAGAGCTTGCATATTATTTTTTAGGATTTCATTCATTGACAGCCTCGCAAAGAGCTGTTTTTAATTCCTGGACAGTAATATTTTTTTTATTGGAAAAAAGAAGAGGAAGCAGTTCCTGTTTTATGTTTTCTGCATATTCCGGATTATTTACCGCCGACAAAAGAATGTCCAAGCCCTGGGCAGGTTTTGCGTCTATGATGTTAAAAATGCCGTTTTTTTTCTTTGTTACGTTTTGCGGACTGCCTTTTTTAAAAAAAGCATGATCTGTAAGAGAGTACACCCTGTTTTCTATATGCTCCTTAAACCATGCCGCGTAAATATTCATGCTGCCGCCTTCCTTTAAAAGCCTGAAACGTGAAAAACTGCCGGAGTATACAGGATTAAACCTTATGGCAGAAGAAAATAAAAGGCTGTCAAAAGCATAGGGTTTTACATGAGTTCTGATGCCGCTGAAAGAAAAATCCAAACCGGCAAGATAAATGCCTCCGCTGCTTAGCTGCATGGCAAGTTCCAGAGCGCTGGCGCTGACGGTACCTTTTTGAGGAATGATAACCGAAGGAAAGGTTAATTTGTTAAAGATAATGCTTTGCCAAAAACTGCCGTCGTTTATCAGCAGAAAGGGAGTGTCTTTTGTCTGGGAAGGCAGGGCGGCGCAAAGGTTAGCCGCAATAATACTTTGCGAAGCAAAGTCATATTGCCTTGCAATGTGTCTGTATAAAGGATAGATATGCCTAAGCGCCCAGGCGCCGCCATCGGTGGCGATTACTATATCTGCCGTAATGCCGTATGAAGAGAGCGCCAGTATTGACGAAGAGGCGGCAATTATAAGGCAGCTATCCTGCATTTTGGCAATGAGGGGCAGAGCTTGTTCAAGACCGGGACCGGCTCCTGTTACGATAACCGGAAGATTTGTTTGTCTGTAAAGAACAATCTTTTTTACGTTGTTAAGGTTATTAAAAAAATTTCTTAGCCATCTTTTTCCAAAAGCAGATGTAGTTCTATGTTCCGCGTCCATGCGTTTAAGGAATTCAACTGTCTTTGCAAGAAGATTAACATATGTTTCTCTGTAATAATTTAGCGAAGGCCGCCATTCTATTACGCGAATTTTTTCTATGTCTGTCTGCGGAACTTCTTTTTCCAGAAAACCTGTTATATCATGCCCCAAAAGAGCCGGGATTTCATGCGCATCGCAATGCAATACGGCATCCGGAACATGAAGCGCGATTATTTTGCTGTTTTTAAATTTTTCTTTTAAAACAGGAATTATATAACCAAGTCCGGGTTCAATTAGTATAAAACACTCTGTTGAATCATTCAAATTAAGAGAATCTATGTAGCGCACGGCTTCTGCATGCGGATTATAACGTGAATGAAGCAACTGTGTGTTTATACCAGCCCCAAATCCTTAAAGAGCTTTTTATATGAATCAAAGTATTCTGATTTTGCAAACTCTTCGATCTTTTCTTCCGGCAGTGATTCAAGGAGCTGATCCATATAGCTCAGGATATTTCTAAGCTCGGATTTTAATTCAGAAGGAATTAAATTAAGCCCGTCTTTGGGCGCTTGCTGCAAAGGTGCTTGCTGCATTTGCTGTACGGGTGCCAGTTGTTGTACAGGAGCCGCCTGCTGGACAGGAGCCGGCTGCTGAACAGGCGCCGCCTGAACAGGCGCCGACTGCTGAGCAGGCGCTACATCTTCCAGAGCCCAGTCGGCATCCTCTTCCAATTCCTGTATGTCATCGTCTGCAATATCATCAAGAGGGAGAATTTCTTCTTCTTCTTCCAAAAGGTCAGATGTATCTGAACTAAACGGGATGTCTTCTAAATCATCAATAAATTCATCTGAACTTGTTAAACTGTCTTCGATTCCCGGTTCAAATGCATCTGTTTCCAGTTCTTCGACATCATCATCTTCAATGGTTAAATCATCAAGAGAGTCAAGATCCAAATCGGTCTCATCCAGGAATGGTTCTGATATATCATCTGTAATGTCGTCCATTGATAAATCCGGCTCATCTATTACCGCATCAGAAAGGTCAAGAGAATCGGCATCGTCGGCTATTACTTCATCATCTTCAAGATAGGAAATGTTGTCGGGAGCATATGTAATTGGTACGGCTCCAT
Organism: Treponema sp.; assembly: GCA_009784975.1. Classification (GTDB taxonomy): domain Bacteria; phylum Spirochaetota; class Spirochaetia; order Treponematales; family Breznakiellaceae; genus WQXQ01. The sequence goes on along the minus strand of WQXG01000024.1, from coordinate 8,661 downwards.
CTTCCATTAGCTGTTCAAGTTCATCATCAGAGGAGGCTTCATCTGAAATAATGTCAGTTAAAGCATCATCAGCCTCATCGCTTGTCATGAGAACATCAGTGTCTATATCTATAAAATCATCAAATCCGTCTTCTTCGGTTAACGGTACATCAATATTAATGTCTTCGACTTCAATATTGTCTTCTTCGGGAGTAATGTCTTCTTCATCGAAAGAAATCTCCGCTTCGTCAAAAACCGGAGATATATCTATTGTTTCTTCTGTTTCGTTATCTCCCGCCTCTTCTGTAAAATCAGCAGAGTTAAGGATGTTATCAAGCTCATCGCCTGTAAGGGCTATTGTTTCATCTTCATCGTCAAACGCTTCCTGCTCCATTGTTTCTGTAATTTGTTCCGTTGAACTTATTATATTATCAAGTTCATCGCTTGTAAGCGCTATTGCTTCGTCGTCATCTTCGATATCAATTGTTTCTGTAATTTGTTCTGTTGTGCTGAGAATATTGTCCAGTTCATCGCCTGTAAGAGCTATTGTTTCATCATCCTCTTCAGAGAAAAATCCGTCGCGATCGCTTTCCGGTTGTTTTACTTCTTCGTGTACGCCTGAACGCACAAGTGAAAATTCTTTTTTTAATTCGCTTAGCTCGCCTCTGATGGACGAAAGTTCGTTCGCTATTTTTAATAAAAGCTGGCTGGAAATTTCATTTTCAGAAGAGGAGCTGTTATCGCTGCGCGCGGCAATTCCGGTATTGTTTTCTATTGATTTTACTGTCGGAACATCAAAATCTTCTATTTCGATTTCAATTTCTTCATCATTGTCTTCTGCGATAGGACTATCGCCGATAGAACTATCGCTGGTAAAGCTATCGGCGGTAAAACTATCAATTTCCATGCTGTCAGAAATATCAGTGTTATCAATGATAAAATCATCGTCCAATGAATCATCTTCTTGTGATAATGCGCTGTCGGTGTTATCAATCGCAAAATTATCATCTGTTTCGTCAATTATAAAGTCATCGTCTGATAAATCAGCGTTGTCTGATAAATCGTCTGGTAAATCAACGTTGTCTGAAAAGTCGGCACTGTCTGATAAATCGGCTGCAAAACCATCTTCTTTTTTAATGTTTTCTTCTGTTCTTTTCATTGCGGCGGCTTCAAGATTAATAAGCTCGTTTATTTCATCGATTTCGTCTTTCTCCAGGCTTTCTTCTTCCATGATGTTGAAATCATCGATACTGATATCTTCAACTTCAGAAGTTTCGATATCATCTGTAATACTGTCAATTTCCAGGGTTTCGTCAGACGGTATTTCAAAATCTTCAAAATTTGTATCTTCGATATCTATGTTTTCGATATTTATATCGCTTTCTGTTTTTGTTTCATCCTGTGGAATACCAAAATCTTCCAGCTCGGATTGCATGCTTAACATTTCATCGTTGGAGTCTATATCGAAATCTTCGATATCGGGAAAATCAGTATCACCGCTATTGTTTGTTAGCTGCGACAATGGGTCGCCCTGAGTTTCATTCAGATCCAGAATAGCATCATCAAAAGATTCTGATGTTTCTTCTGCGGCAAAAGCATCGTCAGCGGAGAGAACCTGTGGCTCGCTCTTAACCCATACACCATACTCATCCAACTCTTCTGCAGAACCAATGCCGCTGCGATCTGAGTATATCGAAGGTTTTTTATTACTAGTCATGAACCACTCCCCAAATTAACACATTATTGTTAATTATCGGTAGAATCTCCTGTTTTCAGTAGTTTATATCTCTCTTTTAAGGATAACCTATGGTAATCTACTTGTCAATGCCGCTTTTAAGAGCTTAAGAAACAACAAAAAACGACCGTTAATCGAACCATGAGAATCTTCAAATACCTCCTTGGGATTTGGGCGGCTATTGCTGTTTACGCGCTTTTTTCATTTTTTGCGGGTCCAAAGGGTATGTCAGCATATAACTATCTTTTGTCTGAGAAAGAACAGCAATGGGAAAATATAAGGGAATTAGGGATAATTAACGAAAAACTTGAAATAACCAGAAATAATCTGTTGTATGATCAGGAAACGCTTTTGGTTTATGCGCGTCAGATGGGTTATGGCCATGAAGATGAGCGTTTTATCCGAATTGTAGGTCTTTCCAGTACAAAACCCGTCCCCGCAGAGGTGGGAAATGTATATTCTGCTCAAAAACCCGATTATATTTCTGATAAAAGCATAAAAATAGCCGCTCTTTGTATCGGTTTCCTGCTTTTTGCCTTTCTTTTTATGCTGGAATTCATTGAATCCGGGGGCTTCCCCAGGTCCAGATTACCGTAATCCATGCCTGAATTCCCGTTCTATGTCACGTTTTAGGTCTTTTTCACGGATTCCGGCACGTTTATCATAGGCTTTTTTGCCCTTACACAGTCCTAATTCGACTTTTACCCTGCCTCTTTTAAAATAAAATGACAGCGGAATGAGGGTAAAGCCTTTTTCTTCCACTTTGCGGTTAATTCTTTTAATTTCTTCCTTGTGTAAAAGCAGGCGTTTTTTTCTTTCGGGGTCATGATTAAAAACCGATGAAAACGGGTTTTCCGCTACTACAAGTGATCTTAGCCAAACTTCGCCCGCTACAACTTCTGCCCAGGAATCGGGAAATGAGATTTTTCCGTCCCTGAATGATTTTACCTCTGTTCCCAGCAGTTCTATGCCGCATTCATAAGTTTCGTCGATGGTGTAATCATGCCGCGCTTTGCGGTTTTGCGCTATTGTTTTGATGCCTTCGGCCATTTTTACCTTCTGTTGGCGATTACCAGCCGGAATGTAATAAATGGTGATGAAAAATCCGGGGGCAGGGAGGCTCTTGTTTGCCCGAATAAGGCGCGTTCCACAGACCCTACCGCCTGTATTGCCGAATCTTGCGCTTTTATAAATTGAAGCGGAGCATAGGGGTCGGCGCACCATTCCCAGCCGCTAATGTTAAGGGCAGCTTGTTCCAGTTCAGATTCACGGGGCAGCCTTACTTCCATGCCGGACAAAGAAGGAGGAGGGGCAGCGCCCAGGCGCCTTGTTAGCCAGATACAGAACGCTTCTGCCGCATACCATGTTACCCCTGTAATTGCGAATCTCGCATCTGTGCGGTTAAATATTTCTACCGGAGAAGAAATCTCATCCGGATAATAATCTTTTTTATGTTCTCTCCATTGCGGGTTTTCGTTTAGGAATGTTTCAAATAATGAACGGGGAACAGGATTTTCGCTAATTATTAAACTGCCCATTCTTGCAAAAGTTAGCCCGGAAAATTCAATCCTGCCTGCGGCAGAATTTGACTGTCTTTGCAAAGGTATGGCTGCCGCGCGCTCATGATTAACCCAGTTTATGCCGGGTACCAGGCGGGAAAGCCATGTTCCCTGGTTTTCTGACAGAAAAACCAGCGCGTCGGAGAGACTGCCGATTAATGCTAAAGGAGAGGGGGAATTGCCGTCATTATCCAGCAGGGCTTTTGCGCGGATAAGATCACGTAAAGCTGCCCGGGTAACGGTAAAACGGGAAGCCGCAAGCAGTATTTGCTCTAGCTGTTCTTTATTTTCCGCGCTGTCTGCCGCGCGATATCTGCCTATTCGGTACGCTCCTTCTGACAGGCTTAAAGGGATTTGCCAGGCTTCGGTCGGCTCCCCCCCAAAACTCCAGGCTGCAAAATCGGCAGCATACAGCGCGAAAGCAGCTGCGGGGTCGGCAGTTTTGAGCGTCAGGTCTATTTTATAGGTGCGGGGGAAAAAATTCGAAGCGAATACGCGTCCGGGTATTTTATATTCGGAACTTGTACTGTCAAAACCGTTCATAACGGCTTCTATCGTATATGTTCCCTGCGGAATAATAATCCTGCTGCCCGATTGTCCCATATAAATATCATTTACCCTGATTGCCGCGCCTTGAGGCTCTGTATTTACTACCAAAGCCGCCATTGGGTTTTTTAAGCCTGGAAACAAAAATATAAAAAATATGATTGCCGTTAAAACAACCGAATAAAGGACAGTAAGATACACCCCAGGGCGGATTCCCATTATGGGTTTAAGTTTGACCTGATCTTCATTGTTTTCTTCCGGTTTTACCTGTTTTTCTTTCATTTGGACATTATAATACATTGGCAGAAAAATAAAAAGAGCTGCCCGATTTAGTTTCGAACAGCTCCATGCCCTTGAGGCATATCGGAAATATAGTGATTTGGGAGGGGAACTATATTCCCAACATTTTATATATCGGCTACAAGTGTAATTTTACTTAAGCCTAATCTTCTTCGTGGACGTTAAGGTCTATATCCAGGGAGATACGGTAGGTTTTACCGCGCTGAACGTTTATGGAACGAATTACTGTATAATCGCCGATTCTGAACCTGACCTCGTGTACTCCGGGTTCTACCGTAACGGTACCTTCTGTAACCAGGGTATTATTCAGGAAAATTTCAGCGTTTTGGGGACCTTCGAATATGATAATTGGGGTGGGATCCTGTAAATCTATGGTTAATTCTATTGTTTTAGTTCTTTCGACAATAAACCTGCGGCTTTCGTTGCGGTAATCTTCTGAAAGAATTACAAGATGATGTTCGCCTTCCCTTAAAATTATCTCCTCTGAAATGTTGTTTATTACATTGTCATTTATAAGAACGGTAAAAGGCCTGTTTCTTAACTGCGGCGGATAACGGGGGATAATCCTGACCGCGCCTTCGTTACTGAAGATTGGGCGCGCTGTTATGCTAAAACTTAGCTGTTCAAATGCGGCAGGCAGTCCCTTTTCTACAGTCATCAGTCTAAAAAGGATTGGGAATGTGCCGGGTTGGATAACCGCCGTAGGAACTGTTACAGAAGTGGTGGTTCTAAGTCCGTGTCCGTTACGGATTGGAATATGATAAACAATTCTTAGTCTTGAAGGCAAAGGTTCAAAAGCAATACGTCTGCCGTTTAAATCGATTATTCCCAGGGCATTTGGTTTTGGATTGAGGGTGCTAAACATCATCATAACAAGCGCTCCGCGATAGGATAACCATGTTTGAGGAGCTGTTATTTCCAGTTCAATGCCGTTTATAAACCGAATATCCGCGCCCAGGTTGATTATGGCAGAACCATTAATACCGATAGATGCCGTGTTTTCGTTTGTTTTTTCAGGTGCAACTAAAATATTGCCTTCTACAACAGCGCGAAAAGATTCCGGATACAGCATAATGGCTGGAAAAAGCAGGAAAACTAAAAATAATATTTGGGTGGTTTTCAACCCTATTCCTTCCTTTTTAAAACCTTCTAATGGCGAAGGTTTCCGCCAGGGTCAAAAGGTCTTCCATCCTGCCGTAACTCGAAATGCAAATGCGGTCCTGTGGATTGACCTGTGGATCCTACTCTCCCTATTAGAGTACCTGATTTAACTTGGGATCGCAAGACCGTTTCAACTCTTTGTAAATGCCCGTAAAGGCTTGTCCATCTGTTGCTGTGGGTAATGATTATATAAATCCCGTATACCGGGTCTTCCCCGATTGCCGTTACAACCCCGTCCGCCGCGGCAAAAACTTCAGTTCCTTCCGGGGCAGCCAGGTCTATCCCCCTGTGCATTGAAAGATGGCCTGTTATTGGATCTTCCCTCATGCCAAACGGGCTTGTCAGGCGAAATGTTCTAAGCGGAAACCGAAAACCCGAATGCAGGAAAAACGCCCTTTCTGTTGGTGAAAAATCCGCGCCGGGAATAAACCGGAATGTACCCCGTTCCCTGATTCTAAGCTCAACTGCATCTTCGCTGAATTGTCTTGCAGAGGCTAGAATTTTTTCCAAATCCGATTCTATTGTTTGCGGAATAAAGATTCCGGGGCATGAAGGCAGTAAAATTACGGTTCCCGCAGATAGCGCTGTTGTATTATTTATCCTGTTAAGACTTGCAAGAGTAGAATAAGGTATATTACAGCGTGCGGCAAGAAATAAAATATCTTCGCCCTGCCGGACTGTATACTGATAAATTGTTAAATTTTCTGCCGCTTCCCGCAGATTTATCCGCGCGCCGGCAAGCCGTCTTCTGTTTGCCTGAACATCGCTCATAAATTGTTTAAAGCCGGTATCGGTGGGGTCAAGGCGGTTTATTACAGGGAAGACCGATTGAGCCTCACAAATCGGCGCCAATAAAAAAATTAAAAAAAAGGCAAGGGCGCCCTTCATGGCATATCCCTTGCCTGTTCTCTTTGCTGACTGTGGCAAACTCTACTCTGCAGAAATTGCATCTGTCGGACATGAACCAACACACGCGCCGCAATCTGTACATTTTGCGGGATCGATTACATGCAGTCCGTCTTTTTCAGAAATCGCGTCAACAGGGCAATCTGCAATACAAGCACCGCAATTTACGCAAGCATCACTGATTTTATGAGCCATATAGTACCTCGCTATTTTTAGAATTATTAACATAATATCACATAAACCGCTTTCTTGCAAGCCCTAATTCCCGGTTATATTTATGCCGACATATAAATATGGTATTTTTTGGCGTATTAATAGGTATTATTATCATGGGGGCTATGGCGTATCTGGCTCTCGATAAAAAGTCGAATTTTAAAACTCGTGTCGCGGCGCTTGGCGCTCTTGCTTTGATGATTTTAACCGTAATTATCTGCCTTATAATCATACTAACAGATAACAGGGTAGCGGTTGATGAGTCCGTCCTGATTGTGGGCGAACCTGTTCAGGTAAAGGATGAAAGCGGCAGTAATCTGTTAACTTTGCTTTTTTCCATCATTTTCCTGCTGGCATTGTTTGTAACAATAGCGGTTCTTGCCCTGCGAGAGCATAAAAAAGCAAAAAAGAGATAACAAATCCGGTATATGTTTTTTCCCGAATAATATGGTATATTATAGAAAGAGAGGGGTCGATAATCTATATATGCTCCATAAGGGAAAATCAGCCTTTAAATGAAAAAATACTTCTTTTTTCTGGTTTTTTTTATTTTTCTCAATTTTTTTGTCTGGGGAGCGGAGTTTGTCTGGACAGGCGATGTTGATGATGACTGGTTTGACCCTGATAACTGGCTGGAAGGCGGAAATCCGGCTGTTTCTGTTCCCGTTGACGGGGATGATATTATTATTCCCGTATCAGGCAATTACCCCACAGTTCCGGATACGATTGATTTTCTTGGGAATGTTTCAATTCAGGGCGGCACCTTATCCGTAGAAGCCGGCAGCACATTAACAATAACCGGTAATCTGGATATTTCCGGCGGAGTAATAACAGGCGGAACAGTTAATTTTTGGGGCGGGACAGTTACTTCTTCCGCGCCTGATGTTAACATTACCGGTGTAAGCGGGACGACAAGTGTATTAACCGCGGGAAGCAAAAATATTTTTGTTTCTACAGATAGTGCAGCCGCGTCTATTAGTATTGATGTTGATGCGATGAGCACATCGGCAGAAAGAAACCTGACTGTAAACGGAACGCGGGCTTTGGTTGTTTCCGGTTCTGCTGTTACACTGGATAATTTAACAATTGCGGGAGATATTACAACAGGCGGCAATTTGTACGCAGAGGCGGTTGCCGTAAATAATAATCTTTTGCTGAATGCGTCTGTTTCCGGAATAGGAACATTAACAAATAACGGAACTCTTGTTCTTGGCACAAGCCTTACCATAGACGGCGCTCTTGTAAGCTCTGGGATTATAGACGGCGATGGAAACGATCTAACGATAACAGGTTCCGCGGAACTGAATGGAACAAGCAGCGGCATTGGCGCGTTGGTTTTAAATGCAGACGCTTCTTTTCTTTCAGGAACATTAAACGCAGACTCAGTAAATGTAACAGGTATAAGCACAATCGGCGCGAATATAACCACAACTGCGGAACAAACATATAATGCAGTAACTCTTTCAGGAACGAGCATTCTGGAAGGCACCATCGTAACTTTTGGTGTAATTGCAGGCGGCGGCAACGATTTAACGATAAACGGAACCGCAGAACTGAACGGAACAAGCAGCAGCTTAGGCACGTTAACAGTAAATGGAGACGCCTTTTTTGAAACAGCAAATTTAGAGGCAGTGTCTGTAAATGTAACAAGCACAAGTGATATCAGCGTAAATATAATTACAACGGCGGGGCAAACATATGACGGGGTAGTAACGCTGACAGGAACGCGAACTCTGGAAGGCTCCCTTGTAAATTTGGGTTTGCTTGAAGGCAATGATCTGACAATAACAGGTTCCGCGATACTGAACGGAACAAGCAGCGCGATAGGCGCGTTGGTAGTAACAGAAAATGCTTCATTTCTTACAGCAGATGTAGCAGCCGCCTCTGTAGATGTTACGGGGACGAGCGCAATCGGCGTGGATATAACCACAACAGCGGGGCAAGTGTATAGCGGGGCAGTAACACTGACAGGAACGCGTACTCTGGAAGGAACCCTTGTAAGCCTTGGTGTAATAGACGGCGATGGAAACGATCTAACGATAACAGGTTCCGCGGAACTGAATGGAACAAGCAGCGGCATTGGCGCGTTAGTGGTAACGGCAGACGCATTTTTCCTTTCAGGAACATTAAACGCAGACTCGGTAAATGTAATAGGTATAAGCACAATCGGCGCAAATGTAACAACAACGCAAGAGCAAACATATAACGGGGCAGTAACTCTTTCAGGAACGAGCATTCTGGAAGGCGCCACTGTAACTTTAG